>JAGKVC010000177.1 GCA_021152595.1 Clostridia bacterium | reverse complement strand
TAAGAGGACGGGGAATATGATCTCTCTTATGAATATCTATAAATCCGTCCGCGAAGCGGACACCTTCATTTCTAATTTCTCATTTCTAATTTCTAATTTGAAATCTGCCCCTCTATAAAGGGGTGCCAAAACACCCGAAAGTTGTACGTTTGCGTGCAACTTTCGAGAAAGTTTGCGCGAAATATCATAAAACTTGCGTGAAACATCATGTTTAACATTACAAAAGCTGCTGAGATCGGTTTTCCGCCAATCTCAGCAGCTTCATTCTGATTATAAATAAAACAGTGTCCGGCAATCCTATTCCGACAGATATTCCGGAGCGAAATCAACATTCACAATCCGCCCGAAACGCCGGTCTCACCGGATCTCACCGCCGCCGAGGACAACTTCACCGTCATAGAATACGGCTGCCTGTCCTGCGGTGATCGCGCGCTGCGGTGCATCAAATTTCAGGATCGCGGTATGCTCATCCGTGAAGGTGACCGTCGCAGGCTGTGCCGGATGCCGGTAGCGGATCTTCGCCTGACATCGCACAGGCTCCTGCGGCAGATTTCCGGAAATCCAGTTGACCGCATCCACGGTGCAGGTGTCCGTAAACAGATCGTCATTCGTGCCGATGATCACGCGGTTATTCGGGACATCCAGTCCGCAGACATACGCAGGCTTTCCGAGCGCAATGCCCAGTCCGCGCCGCTGCCCGACCGTATAATGAATCAAGCCCTGATGCCGCTCGATCACATTCCCCTGCAAATCTACAAAATCCCCCGGCTCGGGTGTCTCGCCGGTATGCGCCTGAATCACACGCGCATAGTCGCCGTCCGGCACAAAGCAGATATCCTGCGAATCGGATTTGTGCGCATTGACAAAGCCCTGCTCCTCCGCAATCCGGCGAACCTCCGCTTTCGTCAGTCCGCCGAGCGGCAGCAGAATATGCGAAAGCTGCTCCTGCGTCAGCATATAAAGCACATAGCTCTGATCCTTTGACGCATCGGCACCGCGCCGGAGCTGAAAGCCGTTTTCCGTCTCGACAACCTGCGCATAATGCCCCGTGACAATCTTCTCACAGCCGAGCACCGCTGCGCGCTCCAGCAGCTTCTCGAATTTCAGATGCCGGTTGCACTCGATGCAGGGATTCGGCGTTCTGCCGCACTGGTAGCACCGGATGAACTTCCCGATCACCTGCTCGCGGAATTCCGCCGTGAAATTGAACACATAATGCGGCATGCCGAGCCGGAACGCGACCGCTCTCGCATCCTCGACATCATCGAGCGAGCAGCATGTGCTGTCACCGGAAACAGCCGCGTCCTCATTGTCATAGAGCCGCATTGTGCAGCCCAGACATTCATATCCTGCCTTCAGCGTCAAATGGGCGGCGACGCTGGAATCCACGCCGCCGCTCATTGCGATCAATGCCTTTGCCATCTGCAATTCTCCGTTCGCTGTAATCTGTTACGTGCCGCAGCAGTGCGGCTCATCACCCTCGCGGAATTTCTCCGGATCATAGGCGATGCCGTTCTTATCGTAATAATCCTTGACCGCCGCCTTGATCGCTTCCTCCGCAAGCACCGAGCAATGCAGTTTATGCGCCGGAAGCCCGTCCAGCGCCTCCGTAACTGCCTTGTTCGTCAGCTCAAGCGCTTCGGAAAGCGGTTTGCCTGCAATCAGCTCCGTTGCCATTGAGCTGGATGCAATCGCACTGCCGCAGCCGAAGGTCTCGAACTTGACATCCTCGATGACCTCGCTGCCCTTTTCTCCGGCGATTTTCAGATAAATCTTCATGATATCGCCGCATTTTGCATTGCCGACCTCGCCGACGCCGTCTGCATCCTCAATAATACCGACATTCCGCGGATTGCGGAAGTGATCCATAACTTTTTCACTGTAAAGTGCCATATCAACACATCTCCTCTCGACTGCTGTTCACGCTATCAGGGCAGGACAAACTGCTGTCTGCCTTCATTCAGGCTGCGCCATACCGGCGACATATTCCGCAGATAATCCACAACCTCTTTGACCGCATCAATGATATAGCGGACCTCATCATCCGTGATATCCTCACCGAGCGAGAGCCGCAGCGAACCGTGTGCGACCTCATGCGGTCTGCCGATCGCAAGCAGCACATGGCTCGGATCCAGCGAACCGGATGTACACGCGCTGCCCGAGGATGCGCAGATGCCCTTATCATCGAGCAGAAGCAGCAGCGATTCGCCTTCGATCGCCTCAAAGCAGAAATTGACATTCGACGGCAGACGGTGTTCCGCATCGCCGTTCAGGACGCTGTGCGAAATCTCCGAAAGCCCTTTGATGAGCATATCGCGCTGCCGGATGAGCTTTGCGGTTGTCTCATCGAGATGTGCAAGGCTCTCCTCCAGTGCTGCCGCCATGCCGGCGATCGCAGGGAGATTCTCTGTTCCGGCGCGCTTATTGCGCTCCTGTGCGCCGCCGTAGATCAGATTCTCGAGACGGATGCCCTTTTTCGCATACAGGACACCGATTCCCTTCGGACCGTGGAATTTGTGACCGGAGATCGAGAGCATGTCGATATTCTGCGCCCTGACATCAATCGGAAGATGGCCAGCCGGCTGCACTGCATCCGTATGGAACAGCACGCCCTTTTCGCGGCAGACTGCGCCGATCTCTGCAATCGGCTGAATGGTACCGATCTCATTGTTTGCGAACATTACCGTGACAAGCGCGGTATCCTCGCGGATTGCCTCCGCGACCTGCTGCGCCGTCACAAGACCGTTTTCATGGACATCGAGCAAAGTGACCTCGAAGCCCTCTTTTTTCAGTGCGTCGAGCGTGTGCAGAATTGCATGATGCTCAAACGCTGTCGAGATAATATGTTTTTTGCCTTTTTTCGCGCCGAGCGCCGCGGCGGTGCGGAGTGCCTGATTATCCGCCTCGCTGCCGCCCGATGTAAAGGTGATCTCCTTCGGATCGGCGTTCAGGCAGCGTGCAATGCGCGCACGGGCATCTTCCAGCAGCTCCTTCGCCTCCTGCCCGAAGGCATACAGGCTCGAGGGATTGCCGTAAACCTGCTCAAAGCAGGGCAGCATCGCTGCAAGCGCCGTCTTGCTGACCTTGGTTGTTGCAGCGTTATCCGCATATATCATGGACATAAGCCTCCTGTTTCAGTTTGATTCTGACGGAATACGCCGCCGGATCCTGCGGCATATTCCTTCAGTAAGCACATTATAACACGTTTTGCCTACTTTGTCAATAGGGAAAGTATATTTTCAGAAACAAGAGGAAAAACAGTCAGAGTTCATGTGATTTCCGGTGCATGCAGCATGTCAGAATCCGCCTCCGGTTTCGCATGAAACGATAGGACACCGCATCTCCTCACGCCGCTCCGATCTTCTCACTTCCGTACCGGCATCTTCGTGCGGATCGCGGAAAGGCGCGTGAGGGCTTCCTCAAGCGTTGCCTGCTTCTTCGCAAAATGCAGACGGATAAAGCGGTTCTCCGGCTCCTTGAAGAAGCTCGAGCCCGGCACTGCGCCGACACCGACCTTTTCCGCCAGCACCTCGCAGAATTCCAGATCGCTCGCATAACCGTATTCGGAGACATCCAGCAGAATGTAATATGCGCCCTCCGGCACGGTATGTGCGATGCCGATCTCATCCAGACCGCGCAGGAACAGATCACGCTTTTCCGTATATTCCTGCTGCAAATCCGCATAATAATCGTCGCCGAAGCGCAGACCGGTCACGGCTGCCTCCTGCAAGGTTGCTGCTGCGCCGACCGTCAGGAAGTCATGCACCTTTTTCACCGTATCAATGATCTCCGGCGCTGCAATGACATATCCCAGACGCCAGCCCGTGATCGAATAGGTCTTGCTGAGCGAGCTGCACTGAATCGTGCGCTCCCACATGCCCGGCAGCGTCGCAAGATAGGTATGCACATGCGGCTTGTAGAGAATGTGCTCATAGACCTCATCGGTGATCACGAATGTATCATATTTCTTCGCAAGATCTGCGATAATCTCAAGCTCCTGCCGCGTGAAAACCTTGCCGCAGGGGTTCGAGGGATTGCAGAGAATCAGTGCCTTCGGATGCTGCTTAAACGCTGCCTCGAGTACATCCGCATCAAAATTGAACGCAGGCGGAATCAGCGGCACATAGATCGGCTCTGCGCCCGAAAGAATCGTATCTGCGCCGTAATTCTCATAGAACGGCGAGAACACGATCACCTTGTCGCCGGGATTCGTCACGCTCATCATCGCTGCCATCATCGCTTCGGTGCTGCCGCAGGTCACGACGATTTCTCCGTTCGGATCAATCGCTCTGCCTGCAAAATGCTCATATTTTGCTGCGAGCGCTTCACGGAAATTCTGAGCGCCCCACGTAATCGAATACTGGTGGAAATCCTCTCTTGTCACCGCTGCGAGGCGGTCGAGGATTGCTTTCGGCGGATCGAAATCCGGAAAGCCCTGCGAAAGATTCACCGCCCCGAACTGATTGGAGATCCGCGTCATGCGGCGGATCACAGAATCCGTAAATCCAGCGGTTCTGGTTGAAAGTGTCGGCATAAATGCCCCTCCTCTGTTTTATATCCTATATCATGCGTAGGTATAGTATGTTTATCTTAGCATATCCCGCTGAAAAAGTCAAGCGGTTTTTGCGGATTTAACCTGTTTGCATAGCGATTTTGTATGTTTTGTAAGAAGCCTTGCGCTTTTTTGCTCGAAAAAACGTGAGATTGCCGAGCAAAAAGCGCTTGAAATCCAAAATCAGTTATGATATAATAGTATACAGATACGTATTGTATGTGAAAGGAGCTGTACATGAAAATCTCAACAAAAGGCAGATATGCTCTGCGCATGCTGATCGAGCTTGCTACCCATCAGGAAGACGGCTTTGTTTCCTTAAAGGATATCTCCGAACGGCAGGGCATCTCGAAAAAATATCTGGAACAGATCGTCCCGATGCTCAACAAGAGCGGCATCCTGCGGACAAACCGCGGCAACAAGGGCGGCTATATGCTCGCAAAGCCTGCGAGTGAATGCACCGTCGGAGAGGTGCTCCGCGCAACCGAAGGCAGCCTCGCGCCCGTCTCCTGCCTCGAATATGAGCAGAATGACTGCCCGCGCGCTGACATCTGCGCGACGCTCTATGTCTGGAAAGGACTCGAAAAGGCGGTCAATGATTACCTCAACAGCGTCACCGTGCAGGATATCATCGACCATTCCGCCGAAGCCGGAAATGATTACTGTATCTGATCCTTTTTGTTCTTTCAGCAGCCTGTGCAGCACTTGCACGGGCTGCTTTATTATACCACATTCCTCTCAAAAGCGCAACAGCTCTTTGAAAAGGAGGAAGGAGAAAGGAGGAGGGAGCAAGGAAAAGTGAGAGGTCAGGAGGGAGGAGCTGCGGTGCCGTATCGTATTTTGCGAAACAGGCTGCGGATTTGGAAGGCGGTTTCGCGGTCAGGCACACTGGGTATGATGAGGACGGGAACATTACAAAAATATCAAACGGCAAAACAGTTGTCTCAGAAATAAAATCCGCGTACCCCTTTGAACGGGATACGCGGATCCTTTTTATTCAGCGTATTTGGATTCGATGCCGAAGTATTCCTCAAGGCAGAGACCGCTGTCATAGATCTTCTTTGCCATGTCCTTGCCGACATAACGGATGTGCCACGATTCATACTTGTAGCCGGTCTTATCCTCCTTGCCCTTCGGGAAGCGGATGATAAAGCCGTATTTCCACGCATTGTTCTCGAGCCACTTTGCCTCGGGCGTATCGTGGAATGCGTCGCCTGCGTAGTTGCAGTCGATCGTCAGACCGGTCTGGTGCTCGGAATGTCCCGGACGGGCGGAGTAGGTATCCGCCGCCTCCTTGCCGTCACGCGCGACATAGTTGTTATAAAGCGTATCCTGTGCCTCGTAGGAGCGGAAATCCGAGACCGAATAGATCGAAAGACCGTCTGCCGATGCTGCCGCCTGAAGTTCTGCAAAGGCCGCCTTTGTCTCCGCGGTCAGTCCGTTCGGATTATAGGACTGCGGCAGGGAATAGGTCTTGTTGACGATCATCACGCCCTGAATATACGTCACGCCGTCGATCACTTCCATATCGGTGCGGTTCGGATCTGTGGTTGTCGCCGCGGATGCCGCGGTTGTTGCCGTCGTTTCGCCCTCGGCAGGCTTCGTCTTTGCCGATGCATTCGGATCGGCAACGCTGACCTTGACCTCCGCAAAGACTGCCGGATTGTTCACCGATGTCACGCGGATCACACAGTTTCCGGCACCGACTGCCGTAATATTGCCGAGTCCGTCAACCGTTGCGACCTTTGTGTCGGTCGATTCCCATTTCTCGGATTTGTCCTTTGCATCATCCGGTGTCATTTTGACAAGCGGCATGACCGGATCATCCCC
>JAGKVC010000176.1 GCA_021152595.1 Clostridia bacterium | reverse complement strand
ATCGTATAGGGCTGGATAATATGGACACATCAAATAATCAAAAAAATGAGGTATCAAATTTATGAAGCAAAATCCGTTAAATATGATGCCCAACAACGAAGAAGAATACTATTCTCGGTTTATGAAGGGGTTATGGGTTGTTCCAGATAGGACAGAAGAGGAAGTCGCTGTTGCTGCTATTGCAGCAGGAAAAGCAAGATTTGAATTTGGCGAAAAACCAGATGTATAAAATCTCTAAGGTCGAGTGGATGGGATTTCGGACTTGTTTCCTCAGAGCGTAGTCTTGAGACGGTCGGCAAATTTGCCCGGTTCCATATTATAAGTAGGGATAACCACATCGACCTGTTTCCGAAAACGAGCGCGGTCGAAAAAATGGCTATTTTGAAGATAAAAAAGCCGTTGATATATTCCCGCGAACGAACGGCTCAATCCGGCGGATTTTTGACATCAATCTGGAGCAATCGAGCCACGTTGAGTGCGTAGTTTTGATGTCAAGAGAGAAAGGCTGAAATTTCCCGATTTTACGATGATTTTCGAGAATATGGTGAAATCGCATATGGAAGTCCGGTATCGTTTTTTCTGTATCTGGAAAGACATCTACGCACTGAAAACGGCTGACAACATTTCTGCACACCGAGGAAAGTGGGTCAAAATGATAACAGCTGTTTGAGAGTGCGTCAAAATGTTGTCACGGAATGAAAAGAGCGTAAAATCGCAGAAAAACAGACCTATCAAATATTGCGATTGATATATAGGGTTGAGTGCGTGGAAATGTTGTCACGCACATAAAAGAAGGTGATTAGAATAGACACATATTACTTAGTAGATTATGAAAATGTAGGCAGCAATGGCCTTTCAGGCTGTAAGAATATGACAGCTTCTGAACATATTATCATTTTCTTTACTCAGAACGCTCGTAAAATTGATATGGCTGAGATTGCTAATCATGGCGCTGCTGAACTGAAAATGATTGAAATACCCGCTGGAAAACAATCGGCGGATATACACATAGGCTCCTATCTGGGATACTTGGCAGGAATATCAAAATGTAATATTGTAATTATCAGCAACGATACGGATTTCGATAATGTTATAAAATTCTGGAAAAAAGAACTCAGCATTTCTGTTGCACGAAAAAAGAAGCTTCAAGGAACAACTGTCAAGAAACAGACCAACACAAAAGTAAGCGCTCCCACAACAAAAGAAGCACAGATTCGGACACTTTTCGGTCAAAAATTCAATAAATCACCATATGCTGCAAAAAAAGAAGCCATTATCGCTTTACTACTCAATTCCCAAGATAAGCAATCACTCAATACGGAGTTGACTAAACTAATACCAAGCAGCGACATTCCAGCATTATATAAAGCATTCAAAGAATTTATAAAAAATCTCCCCTCTACGAAAGCAAAACCAAAAGTTGATAAAAAGAAACGGGAAGCACAGTTCAGATCAGTATATGGGCAGCATTTCAAAAAAGGCGTATACAAAGAGAAACGTGAAAAAATCATTAGTATCTTAGTGAACGCTACTACACGTCAGCAGGTTAATAGTGAACTATGTAAAATTCTTCCCGGAGAAAATGTTAGTAAGATAATAAAGCAGTTTCAGCCTCTTCTGAAAGACTTACCATAAAACAAAAATCCCCCTCACCAAGTAGGAACACAACTTCCTGCCTGATGAGGGGGATCATATCATAATATTCACTTTTCCACGCTGACCGTCACACCGGATTGACAATCACGCAATGTTGTGATATAATCATATCAGACCTATATGTATAGTGTAATAGCCGTCTGTTTTTCACAATAACGCATCTTGCATTGGCATGCTGTGGTCATGATCATATTCACAATGTGTAATTAGATATCTTTGGAGGAGATATAAATGATAACAAGAGAGAATGCATTTGCTCTGCTGAAAAAATACAATCAGGATCCGTTCCATATTCAGCACGCCCTCACTGTGGAAGCAGTCATGAAGTGGTATGCGGATGAACTCGGTTATGGCGATGAAGCCGAACACTGGGGCATTGTCGGACTGCTGCACGATATTGATTTTGAGCTGTATCCGGAGGAGCATTGTCTGAAAGCGCCGGAACTGCTGAGAGAAGGCGGTGTCAGCGATGACATCATCCATTCCGTCTGTTCACATGGCTACGGAATCACAGTAGGCTGCGGCGTAACAATAGATGTCGAGCCGATTCATGAAATGGAAAAGGTGCTGTTTGCAGCGGACGAACTGACCGGTCTGATCTGGGCTGCCGCTCTGATGCGCCCTTCCAAAAGCACAAAGGACATGGAACTGAAATCGCTGAAAAAGAAGTATAAGAGCAAAGGCTTTGCGGCAGGATGTTCGCGTGAAGTGATTGAGCGCGGTGCAAATCAGCTTGGCTGGGAGCTTGACAAGCTGCTCGATATGACGCTGAAGGCAATGGCAGCGTGTGAAGACACGATCAATGCAGAAATGGCTTAATCACATGAAACCGTGAAAGGAGGCTGTTTTTATGAAATCTATTTCAATCAAGGATACCACTCGTGAAGAGCGTGAACAGATCATCAGGGAGTCGCTGGACTGCGGCGGCGGTGGCTGTGAAAACTGTTCGTCATGCTGGCTGGGCGGAGGAAGCCCGTTCGGCATCTATCAGGATTACATTGACGGCAAACGCGAGATCAGCGAGATCAATATGACCTATATGGAGCAATACCGCCAGAATCGTATGATCAAATGAGGTGACATGATATGACAGCGGCACCTGATATTATGAATTCTACTGCCGAAGAACGCCGGAACTATATAAAAAACAGATACCCATGTATTGCAGACTGCGATATGTGCGGAATCTGTACTGTATTTCACGGCAAAGACGCAGAAGTCGCATATGAAGCATATATTCGTGGAGAGAGATCATTTGAGGAAGTATCTGCGGATTACAAATAATATGTTGGAGAAATAATATGAGAAACGAAAAAGTATTTGAATGGCTAAGCGAAAAGGGCTTCGCAGACAGAGTCATAGATCACACAGAAACGATAGATACTGTTGAACACGCTGCGATACAGCTTGGCTGCTCTGAAGCAGAGATCGCAAAAACGCTGTCTTTTCTCGTGAATGATCAGCCCGTCATTGTTGTAATGGCAGGCGACGGCCGTGTGAACTGCTCGAAATTCAAAGCACAGTTTCATACAAAGCCAAGCATGGTTCCGAGAGACCGTGTAGAAGAAATGACAGGCTTCATACCGGGTGGTGTATGTCCGTTTGCTGTTCCGAGCGGTATTCCGGTATGGCTTGATGTTTCGATGAAACGTTTTTCTGTCATTCATCCGTCAGCCGGCAATGAATTTACCTCTGTAAAGCTGACACCGGACGAGCTGGAACAGGCTTCCGATGCCGTCGGATGGTGCGATGTTTGCAAGGGGTGGGAATAAAGGTTTTCAGTAAAATTGAAAGGCCAGACTCCCATGTACACGCAATAGTGAATCGACTGGATTAACAAAAAATCCCCCTCACCAGGCAGGAGCATCACCCAGGCGAAGCTTACCGAGGAGATTGGCACCTCTGCGCCATATGTGAGTCGGCTGATCAGAAATAACGAAAAGATCGTCAATAAGACATTCCTGCAGCTTATGGAAAAGCTGGGATACGATGTCGAGTTGACCTATGTGAAGAAAAAAAACTGGACAATGTTTAATCCGGCGGCAAAGCAAAAAAGACATGATACTGTTTTCCCGGAAGAACTTAAAAAGCGTATGAAATAGGCACTGAGCTTTTGAGGAGGATAAATTAAATGGCTAAGAAAGAAAACAGATATAAGGATTACGGCATAGCAACACAAGCAATCCATACAGGAACGGATTACGATGAGGGTACAGGCGCGGTAAGAAGGCCACTTCACATGGCAAACAGCTATAAACTGCCGGATGATCTGTCACAGGTGAATTACTCGTCGACTGATCTGCTCATGTATTCGAGAAACGGTAATCCGAACCAGCACTGGCTTGAAGAAAAGATAGCGGCCCTGCATGATGCCGATGATGCGATTGTCTTGGCCAGCGGAGTTGGTGCCCTGCATGCTTTGTTTTGGACACTTCTTAAAACAGGAGACAGAGTTGTGTATCCTAATGTCAGCTATATGGCTGTGTATCGGATGTTCCATGAATTATTCAATCGCAAGTTTGGGGTAGAAACTGTTATGGTAGACATGACAGATCTTGATGCCGTAAGAAAAGCCATAACACCCGGTACAAGGCTGGTTCATATTGAAACGCCTGACAATCCTACAAATGGTGTTACGGATATCGAAGCGATTGTAAAAATCGCCCATGAAAACGGAGCTGTCGTTTCGGTGGATAACACGTTTGCCTCTCCTTACAATCAGAAGCCGCTTGAACTGGGAGCGGATTTTGTAGTAGAAGCGCTGACCAAGTTCATCAATGGTCACGGCGATGCCCAGGGAGGTGCGATCATCTCCAATGATCTCGAAACGATGGATCGCATTCGCTATGAGGCACAGGTGAATGTTGGATCTGTTATCAGTCCGTTTAACGCATGGCAGATATTCAGGGGTTCTGTTACTTTTCCACTTAGAATGCAGCGGATAAACGAATCCTCACAAAGAATAGCTGAGTGGCTGGAAAAGCGGGATAATGTAACTTTTGTCTCTTATCCGGGACTTCCGAGCAATCCGGGACACGAGCTTGCAAAGCGGCAAATGAAAAACGGTTACGGCGGCGTGATCTCTTTTGGCGTCAATACGGACGATAAGACGGTAGAGAAGTTTTGCGCAGCTCTGAAAGTAGTGACTTTTGCGGTATCCCTTGGACACGATGAGAGCCTGATTTTTCCGCAACCGAGCTATGACGAAAGAATCGATCTGTACCCGGAGAAATTCAAAAAAGGGTTTATTCGTTTCAGCGTAGGATTAGAAGATCCGGAGGACATTATAGCCGATCTGGATCAAGCGTTTAGGAGTATAGGCTTATGAAAATAGCGCTGGCACAGATGATAATGGATCAAAAAATGGAATCCAATTATCAGAAATCGGTGGGCTTTATTCGTGAGGCTGCAGAAAAAGGTGCATCTCTAGTGATCTTTCCCGAAATACAGCTGACGTATTTCTTTCCCCAATATGCAGATATGGATGTATCTGATTATGTCATGACATTGGAACATCCGTATGTCAAAGGAATATGTGAAGCCTGCCAAAGATACGGAGTTTTCGCTTCGCCAAATATCTATATTGAAGAAAACGGAAACAGATATGATATGAGTCTTCTCATAGATGATAACGGGGATATTATCGGAAATCAGAAGATGGTGCATATCGCTCAGTGCGAGAAGTTTTTTGAACAGAGCTACTATACTCCGTCTGAGGAGGGCTTTTCTGTGTTTAACACAAAACTTGGAAGGATAGGTATTGTAGTCTGTTTTGATCGCCATTACCCGGAAAGTATCAGGACAGAGGCACTGAAGGGAGCAGAGCTTATCCTGGTGCCGACAGCAAATACGACTACAGAACCAGCGCGGCTTTTCCAATGGGAAATTAGAATTCAGGCATTTCAGAACAGCGTGAATATAGCCATGTGTAATCGTGTTGGCAAGGAGGGTGAAATGGAATTTTCCGGGGAATCTGTTGTCAGCGATTACAATGGTGACGTGGCTGCCGTTGCAGGAAGAAAAGAAGAATTGTTGTTCGCTGAAGTCGATCTGCAGAACGCTTTAAGCGTACGGCAGCGTAAACCATACACATCTCTTAGAAGAACTGATTTGTATGAATGAAAATATGAATTCCGTTTTTCGGAGCCTTCACATAAAACAAAAAATCCCCCTCACCAAGCAAGAAGTCTCAACTTCCTGCCTGATGAGGGGGATCATTTCATTATATTCACTTTTCCACGCTGACCGTCACACCTGACTTGAATCGGAACTCCAGATAGTCATCGTATACAGTCACTTTTTCAAGCAGTTTCTTTACAAGACTGCCGTCAAATACCAAGACCTTGCTCTTCTGCCGTTCTATAAATTTCAGCAGTTCCCGGATGCGCTTCTTGTGTTCCGATTTTGCGTTGTCATCCATTGCTGTCTGTGCTTGCAGCTCACGCAGCCGCAGAATTTCCTCGGTGATGTCATCGTAGTTCTCACGGCGCTCTGTTCTGTCGATCAGCTCCTGCTGCAGCTTTGCCATTTTCGCCGCCAGTGCTGCGACACTTTCCGGGTGTACCTCGTTGATCGCTGTTTCAAGGTTTTCTTTCAGCCTTGTCAGGTAATCGTCACTGTTCCCGACGATCTCATTGAGGGCGTCAAGGAATGCTTCAATCAAGGTCTCCTCATTGACCGTTCTTGCATGGCACTGATCCTTCTGCTTCAGTCTGGTCAGGCACCGCCAAACGACTGACTTCTTGCCG
>JAGKVC010000175.1 GCA_021152595.1 Clostridia bacterium | reverse complement strand
AAGCGCCGCTCGGTGCAGTGCCTCTGCCGACGGTGCCGTCCATGAGCCAGACCTCTGCCTCAACGGTCGGATTGCCGCGCGAATCGAGAATCTCTCTGCCGATTACCTTTTCAATTTCCAGATATTCCATAAAAATGATCTCCAATCTGCCGCAGGAATCTTTCCGAAGCGGCGTTCTTTATTATAAACATGAATCGCCATGTTATAACCGTAGCAGGCTCCGTTTTTCATGGAAATAAGGAGCTTTGGCATGCAAAAAAACCGAAAGGAGCCTGCTGCATGATTCATTCGCGTTAGCTCTAGCTAACTACTACATATTATACCAGATTGCAAGGCGTTTGTCAATGCTAACCAAAAAGAAAAATGTCTTTTGTAGGATGTAACAAAATTGCGCAGATGCGCCGCGGCAGTGCTTGCACAAAGCGCCGAATCTGCCGCAGGGCTATTGACATTCACCCGATCATCAGATACCATAACATTGTTACGTGACATTGCAGTGATACAGAAAAAGGAGTATTTGGTATATGACCATAATTGACGCACATATGCATCTTCCGGCAAATGACATAAGCCCGCTGATGCTCCGCAAGCGGGATGTCCTGCTTCAGGAGCTGGACCGGAACCGCGTTGACCGCTGCATTCTGATTGCGGATTCTTGGGATGAAACGCAGATCGGCACAACCGCGGAGCTCCTGACCATGTTTCCGCGGAAGCCGGATTCCCGTGTGCTGATTGTCGGCGCAATCACGGTGCATATGGATTATATGAGGAAGCTCGGCGAACTGAAGGACTTTCTCGAACGCGGACAGATCGTCGGGATCAAGCTCTATACCGGACACGAGCCGTTTTATCTGACGGATCCGCTGCTGGAGCCGGTGTATGATCTGGCGATCAGATATCAGGTGCCGGTGCTGTTTCATTCCGGCTGGGATGAACCGCATTACGCAAATCCTGAAATCGCAGCGGTGATTTTGCAGCGGTATCCGGCACTGAAGCTCGTCTGCTGCCACTGCTGGTATCCGCATCCCGAAAAGAGTCCGGAGATGACGAAGTACCCGAATCTCTATTTTGACCTCTCGTCCGTCGCGGACTCGGGCGATGTTCCTGATGCGGCAGAATCCGCTGTCCGCAGACTGATCGAAGCCGCACCGGACAGAGTGATGTTCGGCTCCGATGCCTTCGGATGCAGCCAGAAAGCGCATATTCAGTTTATCAGGGATCTGCGCCTGCCGCCGGAAACAGAAAGCAAAATCTTCTCAGAAAATGCCGCACGCCTCTACAGGCTGTGAAAGGAGAACAACATGATTGAACAGATCAGAAATGCTGATCAAAAGCGCGCGATTGCTAGGAATATCCTCGAAGCGCTGCATGACTGGTTCGAGGTCGATGAAAGCCGCGAGCAGTATATCAGAGAGAGCGCGGATCAGATCTTCCTTGCCGCAAAAGAGCAGGATGCATATGTCGGATTCCTCTGCCTGAAACAGACGGGCAATGCAACCGTCGAGCTTGCCGTCATGGGCGTCCTGAAGGAATATCACCGCTGCGGACTCGGCAGGAAGCTGGTGCAGGAGGCGCAGCGCATCGCAAAGGACGCAGGCTTCTCATTCATGCAGGTCAAGACCGTCCGCATGGGTGTGTATGAGGACTATGACAGAACCAATCTGTTTTATATCTCCTGCGGCTTCAAGGAGCTGGAGGTTATCGAAGCAATCTGGGGCGCGGAGAATCCCTGCCAGATCTATATTCAGTCATTGTGAGGAGAGAGAACGTGAGCAATCCGAATGAAAGCAGGGCGCGGCTGATTGCCTGCGCGAAAAAGGAATTCAAGGAGAAGGGCTTTGCAAAGGCTTCCCTGCGCAAGATCAGCGCGGATGCCGGTCTGACAACAGGTGCGGTCTACTTTTTCTTTCAGGATAAGAACGGGCTGCTCAGCGCGATTGTTGAGGAGCCGCTGGAGTGCATTCTGGCGATTCTGCGCACGCATCTCACCGTAGAGCCGGAGGCTGTCATGCAGTATGAGCAGCAGGACGGCGACCACGATGCCCTTGCTGCGGCGCTCATCGGGGAGATGTACCGCGACTACGATGCCATGATGATCCTGCTGCACCATGCGCAGGGCTCGGCATATGAAAATATCGTGGATCGTCTGATTTCGCTGCTCGATGATTATTATCAGCCGATGGCGGCGCAGTATGCCGTACGTTTTCCGGGCAGGCATGTCAATCAGTATATGCTGCACTGGTTCAGCCACATGCAGATCAACGCATTCGTGCATCTGCTTGAGCATGAGCCGGACAAAGATCAGGCACTCAAAAAAATCAAGCCCGTGCTGGACTTTATGGTCAAGGGCTGGATGGCATATATTCTGGAGGATGATCTCTGAGGGGGGTCATCCTTTTTGTATTATAAATATGTGCATTCTGCAAAAAAAGTGATGTGGAAATCATACAAAATGCCCATTGACAGCCTGTACTATATATGCTATGATAAGAGCAGAAAGGAGCGATGTCCTATGAAGCTGAAAGCCATTGCAGCCGCTTCGCTGGTTCTGCTGCTGACCGGCTGCGGCGCAGATCTGACAGAGACCGCGGCAGAGATTCCGGTTCAGGAGCAGACTGCCGTGCAGGAGGAAACAGCGGCTCCGGTCAAATCCGAGGAGGAACTGAATGCGGAGCTGGAAGAAAAGCGCGCATCCATGTCCGAGGAGGAATTCATCACATATATGAACACCGAGCGGCGGGAGGAGCTGAATCTGCCGGAATCCGCCGTCTACAATCCCGAACTGGAAGAATATTATGACAGCGAGGCAAAGGCATGGGATGCAGAGCAGCATCAGTATATCCCCCTGGCACATTCTGCCGGAACGCCCGCGCGTGAATTTCACGAATTTGACGGCGAAATTCCTGCGGAGATGCAGGCAGAGCTGGATACCTTCTTTGCAGCCGAGGAACAGCGCATGCAGGAGGACGATTCGCTGATGGCAAGATCCGATTATGTCTTTCTGGATGATACGCCGCATATGCGCACGCTGACCGAAAAAACGCAGCTCCCGTATTTCGATGTCTGGGCTGAGATTGCAAAGCAGGACGGACAGTATGCCGTGCTGGGCAAATATATGGTCTGGCAGGTTTTGCAGCCGCAAAGCGAATCCTACGCACTGACCTTTGCAGAGCAGATGCAGGAACAGCTTACGCTTGCATCCGAAGCCGTCCGGAAGCTCGGTGACAGCATCACCTCGGAGGATGCTGCCGGCTTGCAGGAGACCTACGGCTATATGATTGCACCTGCACTGGAGGACGCAGGCAGGCTTGATCTGCTGCAAATCACGCCGGACAGCCCGTGTCAGAGCGCGGAAAAGCTCGCGGCATATGCGCGGCTGTTCGCATAATTCCAGATTCATATTGCATTACAGAGCAAACCGCTCCGGTCAAAGCTGCATGCTGACCGGAGCGGTTTTTTATTCTGATGGAAAGTCAGGAATCCTTCTCAAAGGTCCAGTTGGAGAAATCGCGCGCATTGCCGGTGATACGGTAGCGCTCCGTCTCCTCATGATTCATGTAGAGGATGCGCTCTGGATGCAGATTTTCCGCAGCCACATCATGATAGGAGAGGCCGTAGGCGCTGTGGTCAAGTCCTGCATATTCCAGCACGCTCGCAGAGAAGAATGCATTGGAAAGCTCTGTCTCTGCGTCGGTTTGCAGCGGTTCATGCGGCGCACCGGCAGGCTTGATGAGCAGCGTCGTCAGGATCGGACAGTTCAGCTCATCCTGCCCGTAAAAGGCGGTTTCACTCGGGAATCTGCCGTGATCGCCGAGGATCAGAACCGTGGTATTGTCATAGATGCCCGCCTGCTTGAGCTGCTCCAGATAGCGCCCGATGATCATGAAGCTGCCGCATGCCGTGGCTACGGGACTGTCCGCACCTGCCGGATTCGCCGGACAGAGTGCAGCAAGCGCCGCATCCTTATCATGCGCGCAGTTGAGATGAATAAACGAGGCGGTTTTGCGGCTGCTGTCACTGCGCAGCGCATGCGTCTCCAGATAGCTGTTGAAATAGAGATCTGCCTGCGGTGTGATTGCTCTTGCAAGGCGGTCCGGCTGATCATCGGCATACACCATGAACCAATCCGGATCGACAAATTCACGGAACAGCTCCTTGAGCAGATAAGGCGTCATGCGCAGGAGCGAAAGCTCTGTCTCCACGCGGACGATGCCGTCCTTGCCGAGATAATTGTATTTCGGAGCGGTCTCCGTCTGCCGCATATTGTCCGTCCATTCCCCGATCTGCGAAAGCGAGCTGACAATCGCGCCCTGATCAAAGAGCACATAATTCGCCCAGCCTGCATCATGCAGCTTTTTCAGGAGATTTGTATCATCCGACCAGATCCGGCTGAAATATTCAGAGGGCATGCTTTCGGCAGCCGTCGGAATGCCGGAGAGCATGGATGCCGCCGAAGGATAGGTCATGGTGTGATTGGAGACATTGTTCTGATAGAACGTGAAGCCCTCGAGCATTTCATTGATCGACGGATCGGTTTCCAGCACCGCATCAAACCAGAGCCCGTCCATGCGGTCTGTCAGGAACACGACGATATTCTCCTCCGCAGAGAGCGAAAGCGCCGGATCATAGGAGAGATAATCCTGCCGGTTCTCGATTTTCCGCGCCTGATTCAGCGCAGGGATCAGACTTGCAAAGCCGCCGGTCTGCATCAGGAGCAACAGCACGCAGAGAAAGGGCAGTGTCTTTTTGCCGCGGACAATTTTCCCGAAGCCGGAATCCGGATTCTTCTCCGTTGCCGCATAAAGGATCAGCGGCAGAAGCGCGATCGCAAGCAGCAGAAACCAGTTGAGATTGACCGCAAGCTGTGAAAGATGATTTCCCTCGGAAACGCCGTCGAGCTGCCCGAGATGTCCGTTCAGGAACATCATCTGGACATATCCGGCAAGCGTAATGCCGAACAGCAGACATTTGACCGCCGCCGCACCCTTCGGTGAAAGACGGTGCAGCAGCATCAGCAGCAGAAACAGCACCGCGGCAACTGCTGCCGCCGTCAGAAGCATCGGGAGCAGCGCATGCGCCGGATCAAGCTGAAAATCCAGCGGACTGTTCAGGTAAATCTCTGCCGGGGAGAAGAAAAAGACGGTCATTCCCAGCAGCAGGCTGACTGCCAGCGCTGAGGCAATTCCGCGGGAGCCGTTTGATTGCGTTGACATTGATATCCCTCACTTTATTCGGAACGGAGCTTGAAGGTCTTTGCGGCAAATTTGTATACCAGAATGCAGGCAACGATGCAGTAGATCACGCAGAACGCGATGCAGACCACGCCGAATGCGAGCGGCGGCAGATGCATCTGCGCGAGAAAGTAGCAGCAGAAGTATGTGACACCGGTGATGAACTTATAAAGCGGACTCTTGATCTCACTGCCTGCCGTATAGGGCTGGAGCAGATAGTAGATCGTCAGATAATGCACCGAGAAGAACATGCTCATCGCAATCGGGGAGATGAATACCACGGCGTAATAGACCGGATTTTCCGCGCCGCCCGTCAGCACAAGCAGCAGCGTCAGCCCAAAGCTGATCAGGAGTGCCGGTGCCGCATTGATCTTCATGATCTCGCGCAGCCGGATCCGGAACAGCGCCAGAATCGACTTTGGCTTCTTGTAGAACGGATAGGTCAGCAGCGAGTGATCGCAGTTCATGAAAAGCGCCTGCGTGAAGCTCAGTCCGCGGTTGATGATGTACATGACAAAGGGCAGGACATTCAGTCCCTTCACAATGCCCTGATTGATCAGCTCATGCGACTGCGGCTTGCGGATGACAAGCGCGCAGAACAGCACCAGCAGGCATGCCGCACCGATCAAGACAATCGTCGTCTGCTTCCAGAGAATATTGCGGTGCCGCTTGATAAACAGCTCATTCAGATACTCAAAGCCCTTGCGGCTGCTCGTAATCTTTGTATCTTCGGAAATACGCTTTGCCTGCATCTGACCGGGCTTCTGCTTCGCCTTGTTCATCATATCCTCACGATTGCGGATCTGACGCTGATTGATCTCCTTGTACGCGCCGTAATTTGCGACGGTTTTCCAGCAGAGCAGTCCCAGCGGAATCATCGCAAGCATCAGCCCTGCCGAGACCAGAAGCGGCAGTGCAAAATCATTGAGCGGCAGGAAGTAGGTCAAAAACAGCAGCAGAAATGTGTAAGGAAGCGTGAATTTATTTGCCTTGGATTCATCGAATGTATAGCCGAAGCGTGTGTTGCATTTGAGCGAGAGCGCCGCAAAGATCACCTTGCAGCCGACAATCGAAAACGGGAACAGCAGGCAGAGCCAGACCGGCACCTTTGCGAGCAGACCGAAGATCAGCGTGAAAGGCAGGAATCCGACAGCCATACGCAGCAGATAATAGAGATAATTTGCAACTGTAT
>JAGKVC010000174.1 GCA_021152595.1 Clostridia bacterium | reverse complement strand
ATTTTAGGGCAGCACCGCATAATGGGGCAAAAGATCCACCGAAGCCCGCAGTTCCCATTGTGCGGTGCTGCCTTAGTGCATTCCTGGAAAGACAGATTCTTGTCCCCATCCTGCGGACTCTTTTTGGCATAGTAAGACGCCCCGATTGCAGGATAATAAAAGATACCCCCGGCGGCTGCAAGTGGTTGCATCAGCGTGCCGGGGGTTATTTCTTTGGGAAAAACCATGGACATTACGCTGCTTCTATGGTAGAATCTTGCCAGAATGACTCGTAGGAGGCTTTTTTCATGCAGGGTGAACCGACGCAGCAGATCACCGAGGGCGTAATCTGGAAGCAGCTGCTCATCTTTTTCTTTCCCATTCTGCTGGGCAGCTTTTTCCAGCAGATGTACAACACCGTGGACACCATCATTGTGGGCCGGTTCGTGGGCACCCAGGCTCTGGCTGCCGTGGGCGCCACGGCGGCGCTCATCAATCTGATGAATATTATCTCGACGGGCATCGCAAACCGCCGCAGCGAACTGGCATCGCTGCAATGTGTCGGCATGACTGACAAACAGCTTGACCGCATGGCGATTATCGAGTGTCTGCAGTTTGCAGGTGTAGCAGCGATTATATCCGCGATCATCTGCGTACTCATCATCATCGGCACGGAAACCGGTTTGCAAGCGCTCATCAACGCTTCGTTTGTAGACGAGAGCGAAGAAACCAGAAAAATGCTCAAAGGTCTGATTCACTTTGACTGGGTAAAGCCGTTTGTACGAGTCGGTCTGGCTGCACTGGCAGCATTTGCGGCAGGCTGCGTGACATCGCTTGTCATGCTGCGGACGCAGAACAATGAAAGCCTTTCCGACCAGATCCGCGGCTCGGAGTTAAAGCTCGACACGAAGAAATCGCATCTGCTCCGGAACAGCGTGATTGCCGTTGCCGGTGCATTTGTCCTCACGATAGCAGGACTGCGGATTTTCAGCGTTGTCTCCTATCGGAATGACCGAAACGAATATGCAAAAGCAGGCTATCTCAATCTTGCAGAAGGCGCGGACAACAAGATCAATGTTTACAGCACCGGCGTTCAAAACGGAAAGCACACAATCGTCGGGCTTTCGGGCATGGGGATTCAGGACTATCCGATTACCACAAAAGCACTCAATGAGCGACTCGGAAAGGAAAATACGGTCGTGTATGCCGACCGTCCGGGTTACGGCTTCAGCGATGATTCCTACAAAAAACAAACGCTGGAAGAAGTGGTTGAGAACTTCCGCGCAGGACTGAAAAACGCAGGCTTTGAAGCACCCTATGTGCTGATGCCGCATTCCTATGCAAGCTTCTATGCGCTCTGGTGGCAGACAAAATATCCTGAGGAAGTCGAAGCGATTGTATTCATGGACTGCATCACTGTCCCGAAAAATGAACACTGGCGTTCATGGACAGTTGACGATTATCCCTCGGAAGATGCCGCCTATGCAGATGCACGCAGAACATGGGTGCGGACATGGCTCGGACTGGACAGACTAACCGATATTCCGGAAAGTGCGGAAGATCAGGCAGACGGGAAATCTGTTCTGACGCAGGAGCAGATCGCCCTCTGTGAACTGACAGCGCACCGTTCATACAGTGCTGCAATGCTTTCTCAGGATGCAAATGCACCGGAGGCAGCACGCGAGCTGCTGGAAATCTGGAAACCGACCGATACACCGAAGCTCTGGTTCGATACAGAGCCTTCCTGTGAAGAAGATATCCGCGAACAAATGTAATTCGAGAAGGCGGACTTTGAGGCAGCCGGACTCACATACAAGCAGAACCCGGAAGCTGTTGCAAAAGTATGGTGGGAGAACGAAAAATGGTATTGTCAGGATTACTACGACAATACACTGACACCGTTTCTGGAGCAGTGCGGAAATTGCAGACTTGTCTGCATTGGCGGTTATCATCACCTTTTCTGGGCGCAGAAGCCGGATAAAGTGACGGCTGAGATCGAACAGTTTTTAGCTGAAATCCAATAACATTTTGCGGCGGACTTTGTGTCCGCCGCTTGCATTCGAGAACATTTCATGATATAATAGAAGCATGGCAGGAGGTGGACACAATGCCGAAAATACTACTTGTTGAGGATGATCAACAGCTCACGCGGTTCTTGATGCGGTTTCTCAATTCAGAAGGTTATACAACAGACTACGCAGACGGACAGAAGGACGCATTGAAGCTCTTTGAAGAAAACGCATATGACTGTGTGCTGCTGGATATTTCACTGAAGGACGGCAGCGGCTATTCGGTCTGTGCGGCGGTCAAGGCACAGAATGATACGCCTGTCATTTTCATCACAGCATCAGCGGACGAAGCCTGTACCGTCGCAGGATTTGAGATCGGTGCGGATGATTACATCGGCAAGCCCTTCGGCACAAGGGAACTCCTTGCCCGTATGAAAAATGTCATGCGCAGGCATCAGAAATCCTCTCCGGTGCTGAAATGCGGAAGCGTCACGATAGATCCGATCAAGGGCATCGTGTACAAAAACGGCAGCGAGCTTCCCATGTCTGCGCTGGAATACCGCCTGCTTCTGGTATTCCTGTCCAATAAAAACCAGATGCTTTCCCGTGACAGGCTTGCAGAGGAACTGTGGTCGCTGACGAAGGAATTTGTATCAGACAATACGCTGAGCGTCTATATCCGCAGACTGCGTGAAAAGATCGAAGATGATCCGCAGGAACCGCGCATCATTGTCACCGTAAGAGGACTCGGCTATAAGGCGGTGGACGAATGAGGGCGAAAAAGCGCAGGCTGATTCACATTCTCCTGACCGCTGCTCTGGTAATCCCCTGTCTGCCTTTCAGTATTCCCTGTGCGGTGACTGCTCTTGCTGCATCTGTTGCGTTCTTCATATTCTATGAAGTGCTCTTCTCACAAAGGCGGGACAAGGTCATGAATCTGTGCGATGATATTGACCGTATCCTCAGAAGTGATGATATCATCTCTTTTGATGAATACAAAGAGGGTGAACTGAGTGTTCTTTCGGCTGAAATACATAAAATGACGATTCGCCTGCGTGAGCAGAATGCAGAGCTGAAAAACGAAAAAAAGTTTGCCAAAGAAGCACTTGAGGATATCTCCCATCAACTCCGGACACCGCTGACATCGGTCATGATGATACTCGGACTGATGAATGATTCCAAGCTGACGGAAAAGGAGCGAATGGAGTATCTGCGTGACTTCTATGAATTGCTTGCACGCATGAAATGGCTGATTGAGACGATGCTGAGCCTTTCCCGCATCGAGGCGGATGCGGTCAAATTTGCAAAAGGAACTGTATCCTGTCGGGCGCTGATCGGACGGTCTGTTGAGACTGTGTCAGTCACAGCAGAGCTGAAAGGCGTGGAGATCAGGACGGATATTGACGGAGAGCCTGAATTCATCGGTGATTTGCATTATACCTCCGAGGCTGTCGTAAACCTGCTGAAAAATGCAATCGAGCATACGCCTGAGGGCGGCACTGTCACCATCGCTGCAAAGGGCAGCAACATTGTAACAGAAATCACAATCACTGACACAGGGAATGGAATCCCAGAAGCTGAACTGCCGCATATTTTTGAGCGCTTCTATCGTTCATCAGAGTACACCAAAAACGGTTTCGGTATCGGGCTTGCCTTTGCAAAGAAAGTCATAACTGCACAGGATGGAAGCCTGCGGGCTTCCAATGTCAAGCCGCATGGAGCGGAATTTAAGATTCATTTCTATCATACTGCAATATAAAACAGGCAGATGTTCATTTGATGAAACATCTGCCTGTTTTGCGTTATCCCCTGCTGTACAGGGCTCGCTGATCGCTGTCAGAATAGGACTTCTATTTCAGCGCATCCCTTTCGGGATTACTATTTTGTGTTTTATGTCTTACTTTTTGTCGTTGAACATTTCGGCTGCTTTTGAGCCTTCCGGCGCATTGATGGATTTCAGCGCATCGCAGCCGGCAAAGAGATCACTGCCGATCTCAGTTAAGCCGCTGCCGAGCGTGACTTTCTCGAGCGAATCGCAATCGACAAATGCACCCGTTCCGATCGAAGTGACTGAATCCGGAATGACGATTGAACTCAGCGCATCGCAGTCATAGAAGGCACCGTCACCGATTTCCGTGATGGTGTCCGGCAGAATGATTTCCTGGCAGAAGGCGTTGTGTGCAAACGCATCTGCTGCAATGATCGTATAGTAATCCTCGATCTTTACCTGTTCATTCTGACTAAAGACTCGATACAGAATCTTGTTGAAACCGATTGACGAATGCGATTCCTCTGCTTTTCTCTGCATCTCAGTGCCGTAGAACACCTGCAATCCGATCTTCGTAAGTTTCATTTCGTCGCTCTTGTAGTAGGACAAATATTCGAGGTTTGCGCAGTTAAGGAATGCGTAATCAGCGATTTCAATGACACTCTCCGGAATATATACGGATCTGGAAGACTCCTGAGGCATAACCGCTGACATTCCGTTGCCGAGCTGCGTGACGAGCTTACCATGGATCGAATACGGGATATAGCAGTATTCCGGATCAGGATTGCTGATATAGTCAATGCAGATTGTATCTGTTTCCGGAATCACATGATAGGTCATATCGGCAGGCTCGAAATCAATAATACCGTCCTTAACGTAATCATAGAGATTATAGCTGAACATACCCTTGCACAGAATCGGATTTTCATTCTGGATATACTCGCCGTTCTCATCCCTCTGATAGCCGATCGAATGAGTTTCGAAATAGATGCTGTTAGAATTATAAGTAAGTTCCTTCAGCGAGGGGCAGTTCAGGAAGCTCTCCGAATAAAGCGAAAGAGATGACTTTGTCGGGATCGTAACCTTTTCCAGTGATGTGCAGCCATCAAACAAATTTGAATTGATATAGGTCAGTGCTTCCGGAAGCGTGATTTCCTTCAGTGCGGTACAATTGCTGAAAGCACCTCGGCTGATAGAGCTACAGGAATCGGGCAGATCAATCTGAACAAGGCTTGTGCATCCCTTGAACGCATTTTCATAGATCGAAGTGCAGGAACGCGGCAGAGAAATGGATTCCAGTGACGTGCAGCCCTCGAACACTCTGTTATTAACATAATTCACAGTGGAATTCATATTGAATGTTTTGAGGGAAGTGCAGCCTGCAAAGCACTGCGTATAGAGCGAGGTGACCTGTGGCGGGAGCGTGAATTCTGTCAGCGATGTGCAGTTCATGAAGGTGTAGTCGCTGAGATACGTTACCTGATCCCATTTACCGATATTAAGTGAAGCGCAATTTCGGAATGCACCGGTAGAAATGCCTGTGATCGAATCAGTCGGCAGTGTAGTCAGTGATGTGCAGCCATCGAAGCAATAGGACGGAATGTAAGTGATCTGTGAGCTGAACGAAACCTCTTTCAGCTCTTTCAGACCGGCAAACATGCGATCCTGCAAATACGTGACCGTTTCCGGCAGCACGATTTTTTCAGCGTGACTGTTTTTGAATGCCTCACTTGTAATATTGGTGATCTTCTTGCCGTCAAAGCTCTCCGGAATGATCAGCTCCTTGAAGGATGTATCACACGAATAAACGGAAAGCTCATCATAATACGGCGTATATACCAAACCGTGTTTTTGATCGACAACGGTGCTGACGGTCGTTACAGTCGTGGTTGTCGTGCTGACTGTTGTTCCGTCGCCGGTCACTGTTGTGACGGAGGTCGTTGTTTCCGGCACCGGATCTGCCAGTGTATACTTGATATTGGCATAATCAGCGGTGTTTTGCGTCTTTGAGTCTTTCGGTATCAGAATCTCAGCGGTAACCGGATTGGTTGTTGTATAGATCGTTTCAACATTCGCCGGCAGTTTGATCTGCTTAAGCGACGGGCAAGCGCTGAAAGCACTCAGATAGACGTACCTGGTACCGGAAGGGATTGTAACAGAAGTCAGCTTGGTGCAGCCGGTAAACAGAGAATCGTTGATCGATGTAACCTTGGAGGGAATTGCAGCGGTCTTTAATCCGGTGCAGCCTGCGAATGCGCTGCTGCCAAGAGATTCAAGTGATGCCGACAGCTTGATTGCAGTCAGCTTGGTATTCCGGAACGCACTGCTACCGATTGACTGGATTTTTGCAGGCAGCGTAACGGACTTCAATCCGGTATTATCAAATGCGGAGTATCCGATATACGTCACGTTCTCCGGAATCTTCACAGCGGTCAGAGCCGTACAATCGGCGAAAGTAGAATCCGGAATGGATTTCAGCGCAGAAGGCAGTGTAACTTCGGATAAAGCGCTGCACCCCCTGAATATGGCCGAATCCATCTTGGAAACGCTCTCCGGAATGATAACGGATTTCAGCGAACTGCAGCGATAAAACGCAGAACCCTCAATCGTATGAAGTGTACCCGGAAGAGAAATGCTTTCCAGTGCTTCACAGGATGCGAAAATTGAGGACGGCAGTTTGTTGATATGCTGCGGCAGTGTTACAG
>JAGKVC010000173.1 GCA_021152595.1 Clostridia bacterium | reverse complement strand
AATTGCTTATATCTGCAACCCAGACAAAACCGCAGACGGCAAATATGTTGTTAGCAACTTGTGCGTATCTACTCCATGTGGAGCATCAGAACAGTTTAGGAACATCAGGCAGACAGTCGGCACAGGACGAAGCCGAAGTGAATGCCAGCACATAATACAATCATTCGCCCCCGGCGAGGTCACTCCCGAACGTGCTTTGCTTATCGGACAGGAGCTTTGCAAGGCTCTTTTTAATGACGAGTATCAGTATGTTTTAGCCGTTCATGTAGACCACTCCCATGTGCATAATCACATCATCGTGAACAATGTAAACTTCTACACGGGCAAGACCTTTGAAACCGAGCATAATCAGGGTAAGATACCCGACCGAGCGTGGAGCAAACTCCGCACCATTTCGGACGAACTTTGCAGAAAGCACGGACTTTCTATCATCGAAAATCCGCATCTCTCAAAGGGCAAGAGCCATTGGGAATGGGAGCTTGACAAGCAGAATCTTTCATGGAAAGAACAGCTTAAAAGAGCCATTGACGAGGTTATCAAGGTCAGTGAGGACTTTGAGGATTTCCTTGCGAAGTGCGCCGATTTCGGCATACTTGTTGATTACAATCCCGACCACAAGATCGACCTGAAATTTATGCTTGCCGAGCAGAAGGAGTGCAATCCGAGGGCGAAGATGACGAGAGCCAAAACGCTGGGTTACTTCTACGAGAGCCAGCAGATCAGAAAGCGTATCGAGAGCTACAAGTACCAAATGTCGCACCGTCCAACAGCGAGAATTATTCGCACCACAGCCGAGAAATTTCAGCAGTCTCAGGGCTTACAGAACTGGGCAGACCGTGAGAATATGAAGGCGGCAAGCAAGGCACTCAACGAGATGAACGCAAGCAACTCCACCCTCGAAGAATTGGAAAGTGCAGCTCATAAGGCTCTTGCGAAGTTCACCGTTATGTCAATTCCGCAAATGACCATGAGCCGTCGTATTCATGAATTGGAGGAGCAAATTCCGGCTATCGAGAAGTATCATGAATTTGTGGAATATCACAAGAAATATACCTCTCTGGAGGGCAAGGCGAAAACCAAGTACAAGAGCGATTTTTGCTATGAACTTGACGAGTACCACAAGGCTTACAAGAAGCTGATAGAGCTATTTCCAGACGGTCATATACCTAAACTCAGCAAACTGAAAACGGAGCTTGAAAAAGCCCGAACAGATTACGCACAGCAGAGTGCGGAACGTAAAGCCCTGAAGAAAGAAGCAGACAGGCTTTCAAGGCTTGCACAGCAGAAGCGTGACAGTCAGAGGACGCTTGAGATTCGTGCTCACGGCAGGCTGATTCGAGGAAACAAAGGAAGGACGGATGTAACAGGTCACAGTGGACGTTGGATGATTATGCACCGTAACATACATCATGCCGCTGTAATTCGTTTCCGCAACGGTGATTGTTCCGCCGCTGACGCTCATCACGATACCGACATGTCCGTAGCTGCCGGCAACGCCCTGATCTCTGTCCCAGACGACGATATCACCGGGCTGGGGCCCAGATGTCACGCGGAAAAAACCGTCCGGCAGTGCGAAATATGCATATTCAAATGCGTTCGCAATGAAGTTCGGTGTTTTACCGCCCGTCAGATATTTAATATAAAATTTAATTAGATCGACGCATTGACAACCGGCAAAGCCGTCAACATCCACGCCCCACTTTTCGGCAACTCTTGCCTGAATCCATGACATTGTCTCTGCAAATGTACGGCAGACCTGACCGTTTGATGCGGTTGGCTGTATTGTCTGTACAGACTGCTGTGTTCCAGAAGCAGATTTCGGTGCAGGCAATGATACACTCGCAGTACGGCAAGAATGCTGAATACAACCGCCAGAAATGCGGAAGCAAATTCGGAAACATGCTTTTTCATGTCTAACCTCCTGTTTATTTTGAGTTGTTTCAGCCGGAAACAGTGCCGGCAGCTCACCTGACCGGATTCAGCGCTGGTCTTCGCTGCTGCCGTTTGCGCCCCGGCAGCCGGGCTTGACAGAGTAGGTCATGATTCATTGCAGACCTTCCTTTCAAAGCGAACAGGTTTCGGACTCAAACCTGACTTTCATCATTCGGGGGATTGTTTCGGAGGAATTGTTGTTCCTCTGATAGTTTTATTTTATCAGAAAGAAAGGAAAGAATCTATGTATGTTTTGAATGTAAAATACCCAACAGCCGCAGGGGATTACCCGCGCAAACTGTCCGTTTGTTATCTTATAATGAAAAACAGATTGAAAAAACAAAGCAGATATGCTATAATCTAGGTATCGGGCAATCGGGTATTTTCCGAAAATGCAGTGAAAAAGGGGAATGAAAATGGGAAATAACTTTAGTTTTCAAAGAATCTGTAAAGAAGTGAATCCTAAATGCTCCCGCAAAGGTGCGATGGAGTTATTCTGTCAACTTGTGAACAATTTACTGGAACGCGACCCGAAAGGGACCGTTGTAATCCAGTCGTTTTATCATGTGAATATTGTCAGTCAGCTTGATGCCTATGACAGAGAAAAGGATACAGACAATTCAAATGATCCGCTTGACAGATTTATGACACGTGATACCCAAAAAGCTGTACCGAAGCCACTTCGGCAATGCGGAAAAGCATTCAAACAATATCTGATTCCAGAGGATAAAGTCAGTGAAATACGATTTCGGAAGGTACAGGATGTGATCTGCAGTATATTCAGACAGAAACCGATAGAAACACTGGTGCAGAATCTAATGAAGCTTTATGAAGAATTTCCCGTTGATGAAGCAGAGCATCTGAAATTGAAAAAGCTCGCTGCATCTGAACCGGAGAAAGCACTGACCTGGATTGTACTTTTTTCTTTGATGATTTCGAAAGAAGCATGGGATTTCTCCAAACATATCGAAAACGAGAATAAGGCATATGAAGACTGCCTTGCTGAAAAATCAAGTAAATATCATATTTCAGTTGAAGAGCTGCAAGCTGATCTCAATTTATTTTTCGACTCAGGCAGCCATAATTTCCCGGAGTATATGCCGCAGGGCGAAGATATGCTGGAGCTGATCTGGAAATATGCCGATTCGCAGCGGAAAGAATCGGACAAAAAAGCAGATATCGCCCGTAAGGGGTTACAGTATGCAAAGCAACTGTACGGCGATACGATCAGTATGGATATCTATCCATATGTGATGGATTTTATTATTGAACTGATTAACTTCTGCTGGCGCAAGAACCGAACAGAGGAACAAAAAAGACTGATGACAGAAGCTGACAGACTGGAAAAAATACGCTATGACTGTACGGATGAGCCGGATGAAACCAAGACACACGGTGTTTCGATTACTGCAAAGCTGCAAAAGGCAGAAGGGTTGTATTACAGCAAATGCAGAGATCTGGAGCAGTGTCACAGGCTGGAGGTGGAAGCACTGCGGCTGATGGGAAGCAAAGAACCGGAAAAGGCAAAGCTTTTCAATAACCGCGCGATCCTATTCCGGAAACAGTTTAATCTGGATAAAGCAATAGACTGGTATTTACGTTCATTGAAAATCAGAGAAAAATTCAAGGAAGAGAAAAAAGGTAGTTTTGCACTTGCTCAGTCGAATCTCGGAATTGCACTGACGCTTGCTCATCAGTTCGATGAGGCGGAACAAAACCTGCGTGAAGCACTCGAAACACGCAGAGAACTAGAAAAGGATAATGCAACGGAATATGCAGATAAGGTCAGTATTTCGGCATATACGTTTGCTTCATATATGATCACAAAGGCTGCGTGTGAGCACGCAATGACGTTCAATCATTCTACATCACTTGAAAAACAATGGTCATCGAAAATTGCAGCCCTGCTTGCAGAAAGCTGGAAGACATTTGACAACAAAAACTCCCTGACGGACCGGGAGCAGATTTTGTGCTTTAATCATCTGATCATCGAGGCGGTATATCTAACGCTGCTGAGCAGCTTATCAGAAGATGCAAGATGCTTCGGAGCCAAAACCTTCGCTGTTAAGCAAATGTCAAACAATACTTCAAACAAAAGCTTGCTTCTTGCAGCTAATAATTGCTTCGTCCGTGCAGAGAAATGGATCACGGAAAAAATGAACGAGGAAGAAAAGCAGGCAGAATATCCGGACAGAAAAATGACATACGGCGACCGGCAATATGGCATTTATTATGTGAATGCTGTAATCGGCAGATTGATCGTATCTGATGCGCTGCATGGAAACGCTGAAAAAACGCAAGCAGATTATCAGAAGATCACAGACTATATCTCCATACTGATGACAGATCCGTCAATCGCGGCAGAACAAACATATATTACATCGGCTGCGTTTTACGGTGAATTCCGGATGCGGCATACGGAGTTTGCACACAATCAGAATATCATAAAAATGTTGACGGACGCAAAAGCTGCGGCAGAAAAACTTGCAAAACACGGTGAAAAAACACATGCAGCGCTCCTTCCTGCACTGAACAGCTTGACGTACAGCATGACATATCTCTCCGGTGCAGCGAACGAAATCCATACACAGAATCTCACAAAGCTCTTTCCGTACCTGATGATGCAGTTATAAGAAAGGATATCTTTTATGCTCCGAAACATTTTGAATGAAACCGACGTAGATGTTTTACAGGAACTGATCAATGAAAACCGTTCAGCCAGAAGCGAATTTCTTTCCGATGCTTCTATGCAGGCACCGCTCTGCATTTATCCGCATCTGAATCCGGAACGCTACCGGAAATCGCTGGAACAGATCGAAACCTGCACAGCTTCAGGAGAACTGGAAAAGCTGCCGTTCTTTGAACGGCAGCTTGCAGAAATGATGCTGGATTTCAACTTGAAAAAGCATTCCTTTTTGCTTGCAGTCTGTGACTGGAACAACGCAGAGAATGAAACACAAAAAACAGAGGCTGCTGCAAGGCATCAGGCGGCAAATCAGGCGCTTTACGGTCTGCCTGACCGCTCTGAATTTGAAGCGATCCTCTGCGAACTGCTTGACCGCATTCAGCCGGATGCACTGAACAAAGCGGATCGGCAGTCCTATGAAGAACTGCTTGACATGCTTCCGCCGCTTCCGGCTAATCCGTGCCGGATGTACCGTCCGGCAGATTGGGTTTTACAACGGTTTTCAGAACTTGCAAACGATTTTTATGCGCCTTTTCTGCGGCATATTCCGGCTGATCAAACATCTTTTTCAATACAGGAAGCAGCTGATATTACAGCGGAAATTCTGCGCGATGAGCTGGCTGAATATGCTGAGAAATGGTCTGTGATTGTTGATATCGGCAGAGTCAGTGCTGCTGTTGATCAGGAGAAACGCCGAATCCTTTTTCCGTCAGACCGTATCCCGAACACCTATACGCGCAGTTCGCTGATAAATATCATTACACATGAACTGGGTGTACATGTTCTGCGTGCAATGCCGTTTCAGAATATACAAATCCAGGCATTCAGTCGAGGTCTGCCCGGATATGAAACAATTGACGAGGGAATCGCAAAACTCATGGAGCAAGGTGTTTCCGGCATATATCAGGAATCCGGCATCGTGCACTATATTACGGTCGGACTTGCACACTTCTGCAATATGAATTTCCGGCAGATCTTTGAGATCCAAAAACGTCTGCAAAAACTGAGCGGCGGTGCTTCTGAGATTGTTTGCTATAACTCCGTACAGCGTGCTTTTCGTGGAACGACAGCGCTTCCTGTCCATAAGGATCTGGTGTATTATAACGGTGCAGTGCAGATTTGGAAATTTGTTGAACAGCATATTGATGATCCACAGCTCTTTGATTCGTTGCTGCTCTCTGCAAAAACAGATATTTTCAATCCTGCACATATGCAACTCGTTTATGAAGCCAAAAACGGAAAATTCGTTTGATACAGTATTCATAACCTTGAATAGAGTAAGCGCCCAATAGGCCTACATAACAAAAATGAGCCGAGGCGAACCTCGGCTCGAGTTTATTATGGTATAACGTGAATGATTCAGCGACAGTTTCCTTATAGAATTAAACTGGTTATAATTATTCGATGCGTAACATACTCCTTATACTACAATAATCATATTCAGAGGTGATATATATGAAACCGGAAATCATAAAGATCGTGACAAGAAGCGTATTGTTCTTCGGGATCCTCGCTGTCAGCGCGGCGGGGATGCAGCTTGTATCGTGGCGAAATGAACAGAATGCACCGGATGCCGTTACCGCATCCGCAGCACAGTCCCCTGTCATCGTACTCGATGCCGGACACGGGGAATCAACTTAAACATAGTCGTAAAATACACGCAGCGCCCCGCGGGGCGCTGCTGTTTTTATCGTAGATTCGTGCGTTTTAATATCGCACTTCTTTACAGCATATATACCCGTGCTTTTCTGCCTCACTCAAGATCCATTCAAATACCTGGTTGATTGTTTCCTCGGTAAAACGATGCTTAAAGTTCTGGCTGACCGTCGAGAAATGCGGGAGCTGCTCATTCATCAGATA
>JAGKVC010000172.1 GCA_021152595.1 Clostridia bacterium | reverse complement strand
GCCGAGTACACTGGGACTGGACAGCGATGATCTTCCGGAGACGGAGGATTCTGCCGCAGCCGCTTCTGAGGATGAAGCCGAAGAAGCCTAATCACCTGCGGCGGTTTCCATTGCCGTTCCCCTGCTCCCGACAAAAACGGAAGCCCAAACCAAAGGCTGCATCAATCCGATGATCATGCCGGAAAGGACGTAAAATCATGAGAAATCTGCATCCTGTCAAGGTCGGGCAATGTCTGCTCGACGGCAAGCATATCTATATTCAGTCCATGCTCAATACGCGCTCCGATGATATTGCAGGCTCGGTCGCGCAGGCAAAGGCACTCGAGGCGGCAGGCTGCGAGATCGTCCGTGCAGCGATCCCGAATAAGGACGCTGTCGCGCTGATTCCGGCGATCAAGGAGGCAGTCTCGATTCCGCTCGTTGCGGACATTCACTTTGACTATAAGCTCGCGCTCGCGGCTGCGGACGCAGGCATTGATAAAATCCGGATCAATCCCGGAAACATCGGCGCAATGGACCGCGTCAAGGCAGTCGCGGATAAATGCCGCGAGAAGCATATCCCGATCCGCATCGGCGTGAACTCCGGTTCGCTCGAGAAGGATCTGCTCGCAAAATACGGCGGCCCGACACCGCAGGCAATGGTCGAGAGCGCGCTGAATCACGCAAAGCTGCTGGAAAAATTCGATTTCAATGATATTGTTATTTCGATCAAATCCTCGAATGTGCAGAACATGATCGCCTGCTACCGGCTCGCGGCGGAATCCTGTGAATATCCGCTGCACCTCGGCGTCACCGAGGCAGGTACGGCGCGCATGGGACTGATCAAATCCGCGGCAGGCATCGGCTCGCTGCTCTGCGACGGCATCGGTGAGACGATCCGTGTCTCGCTGACGGCGGATCCGGTCGAGGAGATCGCCGCGGCGCAGGATATCCTCAAGGCGATCGGCAGGCGCGGCGGCGTGCAGCTCGTCTCATGTCCGACCTGCGGCAGAACGCGCATCGACCTGATCGGCACGGCAAAGGCGGTCGAGGAGGCACTGCGCGGCTGCGAGAAGAATATCAAGGTCGCCGTGATGGGCTGCGTTGTCAACGGCCCGGGCGAAGCAAGAGAAGCGGATATCGGCATCGCAGGCGGCGACGGCTGTGCGGTGCTGTTCAAGGGCGAGCAGATTCTCGGCAAGGTGCCGGAATCGGAGATCGTCCCGGCGCTGCTCGCGGAGATCGAAAAGCTGTGAGCAAATTTGATCAGGTCAAGCGGCAGATCGACCGGCTCGATCCGCAGAATCTGCTTGCATCACACGCGCCGCAGGATGAATATGACGCAGAATCGCAGAAAATCAGCGCGCGCATTTCGTTTGCAGATTCCGCGGAGCAGATTGCAGATGTGATCGCGGAGGTCATGCAGGCGGCATTTGGTGCGCCGGAGTCCCCTGCCCGTTATCAGGAGACCGCGCGGAACATCCGCAGAGCACTCGCCTATGAGCATTACGGGCAGATTGCCGATCTGTTTGAATACGGCAGCGGATCCGACAGCGCATGCATCGAAAAAGCAAATGCGCTTATCCTGCAAACACGCACTGAAACCGATCCGGAGATCCTCGAAATGATGTTTCATGCGCTGTATCAGCTCGTCACGAACCGGAGCTGTGCCGCGCAGCTTGATCTGCTGCCGCTCACGGAGGACTGGCAGCGATTTGATGCGATGTCGCTGGAATATCTGCCGGAAATCCTCGCGGCGACCGGCGATCCGCAATATGAACCGGTCATCCGGCAGATCTGCGCGCAGTATCCGCAGATCGGCATGCCGGAATGATCCCCCCTGACGAAGACTTCACCCCGTATGCTTCAAAAATACGGGGTTTTCTTCCGAATACCGAATACACGCGAAAGGAATGAACACGCATGACGCAGACGCTGCGTGAATTTTTACGTGAATACGGCGCAAAGCTGCCGGAGAATGTCCTTGACGGCAGGATCCGGAGCGTGCTTTCCAATCCCGGGCGCACCAAGCTGTTTTTCGAGACAGAATATGATGCGCCCGTTCCTTCTGCCGATTTATTTGCGGCGGAAACCGAACTGACCTCACGCCTGAAGCTCGCCGGACTGCGCATCCTCTGCCGCTATCCGGCCTCGAGCTTTTCGGTGGATGTTCTGCCGGATCTGTTCATGGTGCTGCGCCGTGAGATCCCGATGCTGAACGGCTTTCTCGATGATGCCGGACTGACGCTCGAGGACAATGTGCTTTCGATTGAATTAAAGCGCGGCGGCGTGGATATTCTCAATGATATCCGCTTTGCCGATACCTTTACCAAAGCGGTGCAGAAGATGTTTTCCGTGACGGTGAAGGTGCAATATGTCGGCGAGCATCTGCACGCGACCGAGGAGGAACAGTCAAAGATGCAGAGCGATGTGCTGTCGGAACGTCCGCCGGAGCGCCGTCTGCGGACCGAGCCGGAAGCCGCACCGCCGCCCCCTGCATTCTCCGCGCTCTCCTCGATCGAGCCGGATGCAAAGCCCGTTCAGCCCGATCAGCCGGATAAGGAAACGCTCGAAATCCTCTACGGCAGAACCGTCAAGGAGAAGCCGGTCTCGATCTCGACCGTTGTCGGACAGGTCGGCGCCGGTATGGACGGCAAGGCGCCGAAATTTGCGATTGCCTGCGAGGTATTTGCAAAGCCGGAAACGCGCGAGCTGAAAAACGGCAAAACGCTCGTCACATTCCCCGTCACGGATTATACGGGCAGTCTGCTCGTCAAGATGTTCCTCGATGAGGAAAAGCTCAAGGATTTTCCGCTCGGACAGTGCAAGCCCGGTGCCGCGCTGCTGATTTACGGCTCTGTCTCCTACGATGACTACGACCGCGATATCGTGATCAAGCCGACCGCGATCAACAGCTATACGCCCGACCGCCGCACCGATGATGCACCGGTCAAGCGCGTCGAGCTGCATCTGCATACGAATATGTCCGCGATGGATGCCGTGACCTCGGCGGAAGCGCTCTGCAACCGCGCCCATGAATGGGGACACCGTGCCATTGCAATCACTGACCACGGCGTTGTGCAGGCGTTCCCGGAGGCGATGAACGCAACCGCAAAATGGAAGGATTTTCGCGTCATTTACGGCTGCGAAGCCTATGTCGTCAGCGATCTTGAGACGCTCAAGGTCATCGACCAGCCGGATCCGCGCTCGCCGCAGGATGAGGTCATTGTCTTTGACGTTGAGACGACAGGTCTTTCCAGCAAAAACGACCGCCTGACCGAAATCGGCGCGGTCAAGGTGCGCGGCATGCGGATCATCGACAGCTTTGATACCTTTGTCAATCCGGAGCGCCCGATCCCCCAGAATATTCAGGAACTCACGCATATCACGCAGGATATGGTCGAGAATGCACCGAAGGAACAGGAAGCCGTCGAGAAATTCCTCGAATTCTGCGGTGAAAATCCGGTGCTGATCGCGCACAATGCATCCTTTGATACATCCTTTATCCGTGCGGTCTTTGCGCGGCATAATATGAATCATCCGTTCGTCACGATCGACACGGTGATCATGGCGCGCGCCGTACTGCCCGAGCTTGGCAGACACAAGCTCGATACGATCGCAAAGCACTTAAAGCTCGGCAAATTCGAGCATCACCGCGCCGCAGATGATGCGCTGATGCTCGCAAAAATCTATACGACGCTCATGGAGCGCATCGTCAAGGAGAAGAATCTGACAACGCTTGCAGAGCTGAACACCGTTCTCCCGACGATTGATCCGAAAAAGCTCAAATCCTATCACCAGATCATCCTTGCGAAGAACCAGACGGGCATCAAGAATCTCTACCGCCTTGTCTCCTATTCGCAGCTCGATTATTTCTATAAAAAGCCGCTGATTCCGAAATCACTGCTGATCAAGCATCACGAGGGACTGCTCTACGGCAGCGCATGTGAAGCCGGAGAGCTGTTCTCCGCCATCGTCGAGGGCAAATCCGAGGATGAACTCGATCAGCTCGCAAGATTCTATGATTATCTCGAGATTCAGCCGATCGCAAACAATGAATTCATGGTTCGCAGCGACCGCTATCCGGCACAGAATGACGAGGATCTGCGCAATTATAACCGCAAGGTGCTGGAAATCGGCGACCGCAACGGCATTCCTGTTGTTGCGACCTGCGACGTGCATTTCATGGATGAAAAGGACGGCATCTACCGCGAAATTCTGCAATCCGGCATGGGCTTTGACGATGCAGGCAGACAGGCACCGCTGTTCCTGCGGACAACCGACGAAATGCTCGAGGAATTCGATTATCTCGGATCGGACAGAGCCTATGAGGTCGTCGTCACGAATACGAATATGATCGCGGACAAAATCGACCGCTGCCACGCGATTCCGAAGGGTACCTTCACGCCCTCGATCCCCGGCGCGGAGGAGGATCTCATCCGCATCACAACCGAAAAGGCAAAGAGCATCTACGGCGATCCCCTGCCCGAGCTGGTTCAGAAGCGTCTGGACAGAGAGCTGGATTCGATCTGCCGCCACGGCTTCTCCGTTCTGTATATGATCGCGCAGAAGCTCGTTGCGAACTCCGAAAAGCACGGCTATCTTGTCGGCTCAAGAGGATCGGTCGGCTCGTCATTTGTCGCTTCGATGGCAGGTATCTCCGAGGTCAATCCGCTCGTGCCGCACTATGTCTGCCCCAAATGCAAATACAGCGAATTCCTGATGGACGGTTCTGTCGGTTCGGGCTTTGACCTGCCCCCGAAGAACTGCCCGAAATGCGGCACGGATATGAAGCGTGACGGTCACGATATCCCCTTCGAGACATTCCTCGGCTTCGACGGCGACAAGGCACCGGATATCGACCAGAATTTCTCGAGTGAATATCAGTCCGAATCACACCGCTACACCGAGGAGCTTTTCGGCAGAGCGAACGTCTTTAAGGCAGGCACGATCTCCGGTGTGCAGGATAAAATCGCATACGGCTATGTCAAGCATTACCTCGAGGACTGCGGCATCACGGTCAACAACAGCGAGATCAACCGCCTTGTTGCAGGCTGTGTCGGCGTCAAAAAGACAACCGGTCAGCATCCGGGCGGCATGGTCGTTATCCCCGAGGATTTCGATATCTTCGATTTCACGCCGGTTCAGCAGCCCGGTGAACCCGGTGAAGCCGACGACGATACCGGCATGATCATCACAACGCACTTCGATTTCCACAAGCTGCATGATACGATCCTCAAGCTCGATGAGCTCGGCCACGTTGTCCCGACGCTCTATAAGCACCTCGAGGATCTGACCGGCATCAAGATCGCGGATGTCCCGACGACCGATCCCAAGGTCTTCCAGATGTGTACCGACTGCTCCGTGCTGAATGTCACCGAGGAGGAGATTTACTGTCCGACCGGCTCGCTCGGCATTCCGGAAATGGGTACGAATTTCACGATCGGCATGCTGCTGGATGCAAAGCCCAGACTCTTCTCCGACTTCTTGCAGATTTCCGGACTGTCGCACGGTACGGATGTGTGGCTCGGCAACGCGAAGGATCTGATCGCAGACGGCACCTGCACGATTTCGGATGTGATCGGTACCCGTGACTCGATCATGACCTATCTGCTCTATCACAATGTCGAGCCGAAGCAGGCGTTCCAGATCATGGAGGATACCCGTAAGGGCAAGGCGCCCAAGACCTTCACGCCGGAGCGGATCCAGATGCTGCTCGACCATGATGTTCCGCAGTGGTATATCGACTCCTGCCTGAAAATCAAGTACATGTTCCCGAAGGCGCACGCGGCGGCATACGTCACGGCGGCGATCAAGCTCGGCTGGTTCAAGCTCTATAAGCCGCTGGAATATTACGCAACCTATTTCTCCGTCCGCGGCGGCGACTTTGACGCGGCGCTCGCGGTGCAGGGCATCAACGCCGTGCGCAACAAAATCAATGAGCTGATCGGCAAAGGCAAGGAACGCTCCAAGAAGGAGAATGACCTGCTCGATATCCTGAAGATTGTCAATGAAATGATGTCGCGCGGATACGAATTCCTGCCGGTCGATCTCAAGCGCTCGCACGCCTGCGATTATCTGATCGAGGACGGCAAGCTGCGGATTCCGTTTGCAGCGATCGACGGCATCGGCTCGAAGGCTGCGGAGAAGCTCTATGAAACCGCGCAGAACGGCGATTTTATCTCCGTGGATGAGTTCCAGCAGCTTTCCGGCGCATCCAAGGCGACAATCGACGCACTCGATGCACTCGGCGCCCTCGGCAATCTCCCGAAATCCAATCAGCTTTCCCTGTTTTGATTGAGAGGTATCTCCGATGGATTTGTAATGGGGGCTTACAGTATTGCTGCGCAAACTGTGCCCCATACCCCGCCAGAGGGATACTATCCCAAGACCGCATTTTTGTGTGGGATTGGTGAAACGAACCGCGGCTCCGTATTGCGAAAGCTGCCGGTTGCGCCAATATAAAAGTTTTGGTCGAGCTTTTTCACCGCGCCGTGCGCGGCTCCGTATT
>JAGKVC010000171.1 GCA_021152595.1 Clostridia bacterium | reverse complement strand
ATATAGTATAATAAAACGGACGGCTCATTTGGAACCGTCCGTTTTGAAGTTTTAGCAATTACCCGGATCATCATGAATCGATATCGGACCGACATCTGGATTGATGCTATTATCAAAGTTGATTTCGATAGTTGGTGCGGCGTTAACCGTAATGTTCACGCCATACCCCTTTGCTTCTGCTGCGCCGTACAGCGCCATTGCCATGTTCGCAGCCGCGTTGAGTTGCTCCGGCGTTGTCTGTCCGAGCTCTCTGACCGCTTGAAACATATCGTCATCCATAGTGTTGCCGCTTACATTCAATGTGTAATGCGGTGCGACATCGACGGAGATTGTCGGTCTGTTTGACAGCAACGGCATTCCGCTCACTTCTCCTGAATCGATTGCGAGTTCTGATTTCTGCATCGGCAGATAATCCCCCGATTGCATGACTTCGTTCATACAATTATCCCTCCAAACTTGTGTTTCATGACCTGATATAATGTAATCCAAACTAATCGGAACAGTGTCATGAACTTGAATACCTTGCGTTATGACTTCAATCTCATCCGGTTGATAGATACATTCAGGTTCGTCGATTTCGAGATAAGCAAAGTTATCATCGTTCGTGTGGTCAGCCAAATCCAGCATCTCCGCAGCACCGATCTTTATGATATCGAAGCCGTGTACTTGTAGAATATCATTGGTTTGCTGTTTCAATCGCTGAAGCCCGGCAGGGCTTTGCGAGAATTTCCTGCCGTCCCGTACCGATACCGTGTTCATCAGAATATGGAGGTGCCGGACTTTTGAATCAAGGTGCACGGTGTATAAACACTGGAAATCCTCGAACAGGCCTACGATTTCCTTAGCAATTTCCATATACTGTGCGTCAGGACGGAACTTTTCATCGGGCGTTAGTGAGACAACAATCTCAACCCAGCATCGCCCGCCGGTTTTATGGTAAATCTTTTTGACAAGAAGCATTTCCTCGACCGTATATCTACTAATACAGTTTGAATTGCCTACCAGCTTTCCATCAGCAGTCTTCGAACGTGCTGTCAGATAGTCGATCTTGTCATGCAATCGCTTTCGATCAGTCCGTCGTTCATTGATAAACTTAAGAATCGACATCGTCGGCCTCCTCACCCTCGTCATCGTTAAAATCTGAAAGCGAATCAGCGATCGTGCATAGAAGTGCGGCAATCTTTGACATGCCGTCCCGTAAAGCTGCGGCGTCTAAGACTGAAAGCGTTTTAAGTGCCAGACAGGCCTCAAGCTTTGTGCGGATCTGATAAAGTTCAGTCAAAATCTCCTGACCATTTCCAAGGACAACGATCTTGTCATCAGATTCCAGAAGCGTGCGGATCAGTGCGCTCTTGTTTGTACCGGCAGCTTTAGCTTTTGCTTCAAGCAGCTCCTTTTCGAGAATGGTCAATTTGACCTCTATTTTTTCGGTTCGCATCATAGTTTACCTCCTCAAAATATCATGCCGAGCGGGAATCTGGCCCGCTCAGCATTACATTTCCTAAAGTCATGACGAATCAAACGGCTCAAACGGCAAACATAGGCATCACCACCTTTCCGTTCTTTTCCCCTGCTAGTGGTTGGAGTCTCATTTTTTTTCTGCCCCCGGTTTCTTTTCCTCAGCTGGTTCAAAGACTTGCAAGGCAATTCCGCTGAACCCGTTCAGCCGCTGACTCCCAACCTGGACTTTCTGATCCTTGATACAGCTGTCCATACGACGAACCCGATCATAAAACTCATTACGTCCAATAACCGGAAGTCCGTTTTCCTCTGACCAAACTTCGTAGGCACGCATAAGCGCCACTTTTGATACCTTACCTTCCGGCTTGATGATGCACCGTTCCTCGAGGAAACATTCGGGGGCATGCAGTTCCCGACGTTTTATCTCAATATATTGCTTGCTGGCCGCCGATTCCTTGAAATCATACCCGCTACTAACCAAATCCGGAAGGGTATCCAATGCGAGTGAGACAATCACATCGCGCTCGGCATATAACTTCGAATCTAGTTCCAGATCCCGTTCAGTGATTGTACGATTAAACATAATTACAATCAAACGGTCCCAGACTGCATCGTCAGGATGCTGAAAACACAGATCGTGATTACTCGCAAAGATGAACTTTGTCATAGGCACATAACTGACAGCCTTTGAGTATACATCGCGGCCGGTAATCCCCTCGCACGAAACCAGAGCTTTAAATCCATCTTCGTTGCGCATCGGAGCAACGCCATTTTCTCGGGAGATATTGACGAGCTTTTCCTGATATCTTGCCAATGCTTCGCGGCTGCCCATGCTGTGGAATGGTTCCCGGGATACGAATTTTTCACCGATGACCCTTTCCAGCCAATTCAGCAACGTCGATTTGCCTGTACCACCCTTTCCTTGGAATAGAAACGCCTTGCGACCCTTTGTCAAGGATGACAGAACATATCCGATGATGCGTAGAATGCAGTCGTAGTTCTCCATGCCAATGCTGGTCTCAACGAACTTTTTGAAATAAGGTGCTCGCTGAAGTTGACAACCATGAATGTATTTGGCATTGAGGCAATATGTAAACGGATGTTTCTTTGTATCAGTGATTAGCGTTTTCGTTTTAATGTTGAAAATGCCGTTAGCCAGATTAATTTCGAACTGATGTTCTTTTGTTTCTTTACACCAATCCACACGAAGCTCCGGGCAGCTTTTCATCTTTTTGATTACAGCTTCAAACTGGCTCTCTGGAATTGCTGCCGTCATCTCAGATCCAACCAAGTATTTCAGTATATCGCCGAGGTCTTCATCATCAATCTGACACCAGTACGTCCCACAGTCGAGATACGCCTTACGTTTGTGGAACTTAACGATCTTCGCTGAAATCATGAACAACAGAATTGTGATAATCGCAGTTTTCGGATCATTGATTTTAATGACCCCGCGATTAGGTAAATAACGGAAATAATCCATAAATATACCTTCCTTTCCGGCGAGGCAAATGCCCCGCCTACATCTAAATTTATACCCAAAGGTTGCTTGTTGTGTTCTCCAGTTTGCTGATAGCTTTAGCTCGGTCCGAGATATTTGGATGAAGATAAAACTTCTCAGTCACCTGTGAAGATGAATGCCCGAGTATCAGAGCCACCTCATGAGGGGTTGCACCACCTCGCAGCATCAGAGTCGCCGCTGTGTGGCGGCAGTCATGCACGCGGATGTGCCTCGTAATCTCAGCCTTCTTACACATGGCCTTGAACCAATTCCGGAAGCTTGTTGGATCGATACACCCTCCTAGTTCGTTGGAAACAAGGAAGGGATCCGCCTCAAACATTCCCCATGATGTAGCCGCAGCCTCTCGTTGGCACTGCATATGCTCCCGCAAAGCTGTAAGCACCTGCGGTAATAATGGTACATCGCGCTTTGATTTCGCTGACTTTGTCTCCCCCAACCGCAGAACGGTCTTGGGTTCTCCATGCAGCGCACCAAAGTTCGTAACACGGTTGACCGATTGTTGTACCCGCAGATACCAAATTCCGTCAGATTCGAGCAGACTGCTATGCCGGAGAGCAAGGAGTTCCCCGATCCTGAAACCGCCGAAGAGTAGGAGCAACACGGCTATGCCGTAACGCTCTCCCTTGGTTGCAGCCAACAGATTCGCAATCTCAACATCATTAAGCGGCTGGATTACCGTCTGTTTCACCTGCGGAAGCACGACGAAATCGCACGGATTTCGCAGCAACAAACCATTACCGACAGCCTGCTTCAGTGCTGCATGCAGCATAGAGAACAGGTTTCGTATGGTTTTTGCAGAGAGACCCTTGCTGTCCGGTTGTCCGGCTTTTTCCAAGGAAACCGCGAACATTTGCAGCATATTGGTACTGACTTTCGCCAGTTTCAATGTTGCTAATTTATCAGTAGCTATGTAGTTTTCAATGTAACCCTGATAGTTTGTTCGCGTGCTAACTCGGATGTTCGGCGTATAGCGCTCCAGCCAGACTCGCAGCCACTCAAGCAGCGTGATGTCATCGACGCTCTCTATTGTTCCGCGAGCCTTTTGCAAGCGCTTTTCAGCCAGCCACTCGACGCATTTTGTCCGATCGCGGCTGTAATAATACAGCCGATTCCGATTGCCGTTCGGATAGGTTACCCAGATAGCGGCTGCCCACCTTCCATCTTTACAACGGTAGATGCTTCCGTCTCCGTTGGCGGCTTTACGCTTTCTGCGCGGCATCCTGGCACCCCCCTTCTGTTTTCGTCCAACAACTCATTGACAACAGAGAGCGGGATGATTAGCCTACGACCAAGACGGACTGCCGGAATCTGTCCTTCATGGATGAGCCGGTAGCAGAGCCCGCGGCTAATACCAAGCAGATCAGCTAACACCATCACGGATACAAACTTGAAGGCAATGAGCAATTCTGAGTTTTTCATGCTATAATCTCCTTTCATAATTATCGAAATCAGGCCTGATTTCCATGTTGATATAGAACAGGGCATATTAACAAGAACGGACGATCCGCGTTTTCTCCGCTCTTTCGCCGTGCTCTGTATCAAAATTATACCAAAAAAATATCAGCATTCTCCATTCAAGTCTTTCGCCGTTAAAAAGTGTTTTGGCGAAAATATTTCGCCATATCCGGAGGTGTAATATGTCATCATCATCGCCTATAAAATACACCCGAAAATGGTATCTAAATCGGCTATGTACCGCTATTTTCGGAAGAGTCAAAATCGGATATGAGGTAGATAAAAATTTAGCATGGATATTACCTAAAAGCGGTTTTGCTGATAAATGCGATTTTAAAGTCCGCAATAGTATGGCCGTATATCGTACTAAGATGGAAACCCTTATGTACTACATTTTTCTATGCGATAATACATCATTCGACCTTAAATATAAAGACGGGGACTTTTCAAGAGATGTTGCCATACAAAACGCATTGGATTTTTTCAAAGATCCCGAAGGAGATTCCACCACTACAGGAATAGGTATCAACGTTCACGATTATGCAGCAGATAATAATTCGGATGCCAAGCTTCTATTTATCGGTTTATCAGAGTATATTCTCCGAACTATTTTTGAAGCAAGTCCCAATAGCGAGAACTATGCAACCGAAAACATTCAAGACTCATTTCGTCAGTGCCTAATTTCATTTAACAACTACTTATTGCAATTTACCGTTTTTCGCAATAATTACGCAAATTTTACAAATGAAGAATGTTACTTCGATCCTCGATTCTCTCAGCATCCTGCTTTTGAAAATGGCAAGACATTGCGCAAGCAAACGAACAAATTCAATTATGCTGTCCCGATTAATATAAGCGAGTTGTTTTCTTTACCTCGTTTTCCGATTGTCAACATCATTATTCCGGTTGGTTCAAGCCAATATACGGAACCTTCAAAAGAGGAGAAATTTCAAAGAATTGTTAAAGGATATATTCCCTTATCGACCGATACACAGGAATTCGTTCGCGATACTACTTTTTATAACCAAATATACATTTCGAATAGATTTGAAACCTTGGAATTCAGTTTATCCGATATCATCCCTCAAACCACAATATACGATCATATAGTATATTTTTTCACCTGTATCGACATATCAATATTAGAAACATTTTATCAGAATCCCGAATCTCATGAGGAATTGCATAGACATATCCTGATAAAAGCAAAATCCTATATTAAGCAGCAAAACCCTGACTATAAACACATCGAAGATGATTACGCACAACTTCTCCTTGATAACATAGAAGATGTGATAACACGATTCCACAATCTTATTTGCTATAAAGAATTTGTCCAATCTAACGAACCGGATGAGATAACCGGTAATAAAATCCTGAATATTTTTCAAATTCCATTTGATAAAGTATTCAATTCATTTTCTGAAATCAAATCAACAAATAATCCTTGGAAAATAATCTATTTAGCACTTGAGAATGCTTTCATATACTATCAAAGGATGCTTTCAGATCAGCACGTTATTGATTTTATTCGCGAGAACACCTCAAACAATGCAAGAAACAATCATATTGATCATTGCAAAAAAATCATTCAGTCAGATGAGTTTGATACTGCCATAGACTTACAGAAGGAAAAAAGGAAAAAAACACAAGACGTAATCTATATTTCGCCTAGCGGATTCGAATACAAACGTATACCGGATTTTATTTCGAACTTCAAAAGAGCTGTAGAGAGTTACCTAAATCAGCTTAATATGTAATAAGTTCCTATCATATTCTCTTTCTTCTGAAATCAATTATCTGTCCACTTGTCCGGTTAATTTCGAAAAAATTTTTCTCCGATGCATAGGTGCGATACCTATGCATCGGAGTTTATTATTATAGAAACCCCCATGCACATTGATCTCGCGGATGCCGCATCTTTTAAGAGTCAGCTTAAAATCTCGCTGGAAGTCACGCGGGTCGATCCAATTGCCTGCACGATTGGTGAAAACATAACCATTAGGCTGGATTCCGTTCATACTATTATAAAGGGCTTGCTGTTCTTTATATTGTCGCAGTCGCTCTGCAATCTCCGGCAGCAACGGGATATTCCTGATGCTATGCGGCGTTTTCGGATAACCGATCTCAAGAAGTGTTTCTCTGTCCTTCATGATGCCGTAGTTCTTAATACGGTTCAGCGTCTGCGTAACACGAAGATAGCATTTGTTGCCTTTGTCAAGATGCACATCCTTTCACATCAGCCCCAGCAGCTCGCCCTGTCGCATACCGGTATAGAGATCAAGCAGGATTGCTGTTCCGATGGCATCATCTTTCAGGTTTTGCTGGAGCAACCTCTGTTCCTCCACAGTCAGATATTTTCGCTCCTGCTTATTCTGACGCGGTATCGTGACGAAATCTGCCGGATTCTTCGGAATCATATCCATACAATATGCCTGACCGAGTGCCTTATGCAGCATATTGTGCATATTCCGCAGCGTCTTCGGTTTCAGTCCGCCTTTTGTCAGCAGGTTACCGTTTTTCAGCTTATCATTATAGAACTGCTGCAGTACAACTGCATTCAGATCACAAAGACGGATGCTGCCGATTGTCGGAACGATATGCTTATCCAGGTATATCTCATAATTGACGAAAGTGGATGGGCGCAGCGTATTCCGGCAGTAAGTATCCAGCCAGATGCGCAGCCACTCTGCCAAGGTCATACTATTCGGCTCAATATAGGTATGATTCCGGATTTCATTCAATGTTCGGTTCACCTTATCAGCGACCTCTTTTTTCGTCCGCCCATAAAAGTATTTTTTCTTGGGCTTTCCGTTTGCAGTATATAATGTAACTGACCCGCGCCAATTACCTTTCTTATCTCGATATATACTGCCCTCATTGTTAGCACGTCTTGTCATTTTTACACCTCCACTGCCCTGCCGCTCATCAAGAACGGCAGGGCTTTCTGTATTATAATTCGACCTGAGCAAGCTCTGCTCCGTAGCATTCAGGATTGCAGAGGAAGTCTTCGATTTCATCGTATGAATAGCCCATGTCTCGTAAAGTTCTGATCGTTTCCGGATCAGTGCCATAATATCCACATAGCTCGATCAATAGAAGATAGTCCTCATCGGAGCAGCTGCCTTTCTCCGGTTTATCCCAACCGCAGAGGTAGCTTCCAAACCAGTGGTGACTATTTATATAGAAATCGGGCTGTACAGTATAGCTGCTGCGGGTAATCTTTCCGTCCGGCGAAATTCGGAGCAGCTCTCCCTCGGAAACCGGGATGACTTCATACTTCGGAAATCGCGCCGGAATCTGCTTGAATGCTGCGACCATAATCTCCTTCGTAGACGAATACACATAAAGTCCTAGCGACGGGAAGTGGATCAGGTACAGCGGGCTTTCGCCTTTGATGAAATAGAGATTGTCTGCCCTGTCCAGGAGTGTAAAAGTCCAATACCCACGAACCTGCTCTGCAGCATATCGCATAGAATCAAAATTCAGTTCCTGCTGCGATTCGATCAGCTGTACTGCGATATAGGAATCAGTCTCAATCTGTGTATCGGGCAGATTAAGCTGACTGCGAAGCTGATCATCGTTATACAGCACGCCATTGTGAGCGAGAGCAAAGTCCGCTCCGGCATGACCTCGGAACGGATGATTGTTTTGGTTGAACTTTTGGTCGCCTTGCGTCGTCAGTCGCGTATGTCCCATAACCGCAGCTGCCCCCTGCGGTATCCTAAAATGAAGCTTATGTGCCGGCTTCGGTCGCTTGAAGATCGTCAGGGTATCTGCTTTGTTATAAGCGATACCCGCAGCATGATGTCCTCGCACCTCTGAGGCGTTTGCCAATGCCTGCACCAGTTTTTGCAGAATAGTCCACGGCACACGCTTGCCGTAATTGAGAAATCCGAACAGTGCGCACATGTTTACTCTCTCCTTTCTGAAACGCCGTTCCGGTCAATCAATGAAACAATTGTGCTGATCAGTATAATCGCTGCGGTTGCCACCTCGATCCACTCGCGTGTTTTGTTTTCAGGAAGATACTTTTCGCGCTGCGGTTCAACCAATGTTTGTTGGTTTTCGTAATCGATCATTACACTTCCTCCTCCGTTTCGATTTCTTCGTTGACGTAAAGCTGGCGCTCTTTGAGATATTGAATCAGCTCCGGCTCTGTAATAGTCATAACAAAGTCTCGCCATGACTGCGCTGCGATTTCCTCTTCGGACATAAAAAGAGCCACATCGCAGATCTTATTCACGAGCTGTAATGTGGCGATCAGCGTATTCAGTTTGAGAGTTCCGCGAAACAGCCGGAATTCGATGGTGTGATACGGGCAAAGGTTGATTGCTGCGTATCTGCCGACATTGCCTTTTTTCGCTTTGTCGAGAATCTGCTTGCCGGTTTTCTCGATCCCGTACCGCGCTGCCCACCGGTTCATGCTGTAAGGGCTACGTCTTGAAAAGGTGAACAGTTCGTTCCAATGCAGTTCCGTGAAGAACAGAATGCGTTCGATCTCTTTCTCTTGCTCTTCGTGGGTTTCTCCGAATGCATCTCTGTTCACATGGATGTGCAGACCGCAGGTGTTTGTCATATGGGAACGATAGCCCATGTGAACAGCCTCCTGAAGGATATCGTCCCAGTACATCTCATTCAAATGATAGTCAAGAGTCATCGGGTGCGTGACGATTTCAAAACCGTCATCGAGACTGCCGTCGCTCTTGCAGTAGATATGTTCGCAGCGAATGTTCGTCTGCTTCTTGATTCGGGCTGCGCTATCATCGTCTTTTCCTGCGCCGTCAATCTCCAGTTCTACGCCGAAAAAGCGCGTACCATCGCCATAAAAGATTGGCTCAGGCTTATAGCCGTACTCCTCGATCTCCGTATCCAATCTATCGTAGCAGCTTGCGCAATATGGCAGATCGTTGTGCCAAAGCACATCATCATCATGCAGAATGCGGCCGCAGCCCTCGCATCTGCGGTAGTGATCGTCGAAACAGCATGAGCAAAGTGTGGTGCGGTCATCGCAGATCGAATCATTCGCCCAGATCGTTTCGCCGCAATGATCGCAGGTTGTGGTATGCTGCTCAGCACATTCATCGCAGAGCCATTCCTCGTCGATCTCAGTTTGTTCGTGCTCCTCAAGCACGCAGCCGCAAAGCGAGCAGGTTCTTGTTTCTTCCATTTCAAAACCTCCATAAACAAAAATTGCCCCGCCATAAGGCGGGGCGTTAGTATTCCTCGGCTAATAACATTGTGCTGTATGTGTCCGAGTCAATCACATACAGCTTTGCGGTAACGGGATTGTCTGACGGGAACAGGAACACCTTACGATATTCCGGTTCTTCGGCGGTTTGCGTGATCTGCTGCATTCCGCCGAACGGTTTGAGCTCGAACACCTGCAAATAGTCGCATTCTTCCGGGAGCAGCTCAATGCAGTTCCAGATGAAGATTTGCAGGGGCGGCGGGATATTTGCGCTGACACCGCGGGTCAGATAACGTGGGGATTTGAACATAACAGAAAGCCTCCTTTCGTTCAGATATGAAGCAGAAGTGTATCCAGCATTTCTGCTTCGTATTAATTATATATAGATAGAAAATTAAAAA
>JAGKVC010000027.1 GCA_021152595.1 Clostridia bacterium | reverse complement strand
TGGCTAGTGCTTTCCTTGTTGCGCGCTGGTGCTTTCCGTGAAGCGAAATGGTGCTTTCCTTAGTGCGATTCAGTGCTTTCCTGAGCATGAAATATTCACGGTACAAACGCAGATAATACGTTGTCGAGTAATTGACTTTTGTCAATGTAAACAATAGGTAGTTTTCCAAAGTGACCTTTTACCGATATAGCTATGGGCGGAGTGGGAAGTGACATAGCCGTAGACGCTGCTGATATAGCCCTTGTTGACGATGAGGTCAAGGAACTGCCACACCTGCTGGCACTTGCAAAAAGAATGATGAATACGATAAAGGTTAACCTGACATTCTCTATGACCTTGAATTTTGTGGCGATCGCCCTTGCGATAACAGGTATATTAAATCCTGTTATCGGCGCACTTGTGCATAATGCAGGCTCGGTCGCTGTTATCATCAACTCAGCATTATTACTGAAATGGAGGAAAAGAATATGATCATCAGAATTATCGGAATCGTTATAGGTGTACTTATGTCCACCTGATCGACACTTATTATATCTGAAATGAGATAAGACATGGGACACCCCTTTACAAATATGGGCTGGCTGTGCTATAATGGAGAAAAGAAGCAGAGGTAGCTGTACTAAATTAGGGCTTGAAGAGTTGACGGTCTGAACAAAGTTCTGATTGTCTGGCGTAAAATGATAGAATAATGGCACGTTGTGATGTGTACAAAGCTCCTGATATTTGTTATACTTATAATACCAAATAAATCAGGAGGTATTGAAATGGTTAAGAAAACAGCACTCATTACGGGATCGTATGGCGGACTCGGAACTTGTTTTGTCAATATCCACGCAAAAGCAGGCGGTGATCTGGTGCTTGTCGGACGCAAATCTGAGAAGCTCAAAAAACAGGCAGATCAGGTGCACTCTGAATATGGTGTGGAAGTTCATACGATTGAAGCAGACCTGTCCTTACCGAATGCAGCACAGATGATCTATGATACCTGCAAGGAAAACGGCTGGACGATCGATTATCTCATTAACAACGCAGGATTTGGCGGTCAGGGTGACTTTGCCCGTGAACGTACAATGGAGCAGGATTTGTCTATGATCGCAGTAAATATTGAAACGCCGACCAGACTCTGCAAGCTGTTTCTTCCGGACTTCATCAAACGTGGAAGCGGCAAGGTGTTGAACGTGTCCTCTTCGGCTGCCGTAAGTCCGGGGCCGCTGCAGGCAGTGTATTATGCCACAAAGGCTTATGTGACAAGCTGGTCAAATTCGCTGTGGCGTGAGCTGCAGGGAACCGGTGTGACCGTGACAACGCTTATGCCGGGGGCTATGAAGACAGGCTTTGCAGATACCGCCAGGCTTTCTGATACGAAATTGTTCGCAAATCCTGTCGATCCGTTCAAGGTTGCTCAGGACGGCTATGACGGAATGCTCAAGGGGAAACTGAACGTGATCAGCGGACTGCTTGCGTGGCAGGCGGCAGTCGTGAAATTTACGCCGCTGTTCCCGAAAAAGCCATTGCTGAATCTTGTTTATGATCAGCAGACTGCGGGCAGTGCAAAAAAGTAAGGTGACATATGGATAACTATATTTTAGACGGGCAATATGGAAAATATCTTGAGCTGATAGGTGTCAGGGTCGGCGAAGCGCTGAAAAAAGCCGGAGTAGCTGAAGATCTGTTCAGCCGGAAACGACCGACGATGAACGAGGCAGATTATTATCGCTTTATGGATGCCGTTGCCGAACAGATAACAGATCCTTCCCTGCCTATCGCCATCGCAACAGCGGATAACATCGAGAGCTTTTCGCCTCCGGTTTTCGCTTCCTATTGCAGCAAAAACGCACGCACCTGTATGGAACGGCTGAGCCGCTATAAAAGGATCATCGCACCTATGAGATATGAAGTGACAGAGAATGAAAGAAAATTGAAACTCAGGATATCTGCAAGCAAGGATGAACTTACTATGTCGCAATTCCTTGCGGAAACAGAGATGGTCTTTATTGTTCACATCATCCGAACCGCCACAAAGAGCAATATCTCACCCGTTCGGGCAACGATGCAAAAGCCTGTATGCGATAAGGAACTTCTGGATTATCTATGCTGTGAAGTAACGAAATCGAATGAAAACGCTCTGTATTTTGAACTCTCCGATATGGAGAGACCATTCATAAGCTATAACGAGAATATGTGGGAATTCTTTGAGCCGGAGCTTCAAAAGCGCCTTGATGAGATGGAGCGTGATGATTCTTTTTCAGCCAAGGTCAGGAGCGCATTGACAGAGCTTCTTCCCGGAGGAGCCGGAACAATAGATGATGTGGCCGCCAAACTCGGCATCAGCAAAAGAACTTTGCAGCGCAAGCTGACGGAAGAAGATACATCATTCCAGAAACAGCTTAACGGAACACGAGAGATCCTTGCAAAGCATTATATCAGAAACACGGATATGACGAGCGATGATATCGCATTCCTGCTCGGATATCAGGAATTGAATTCTTTCCTCAGAGCTTTTAGTGTGTGGACGGGAATGAGTGTTTCGGAGTACAAGAAGAATAATGCCAACATATAAATAGATTTATAAAATATTGATATGATCATGATCAGACTGCAAATTGATGAACAAGATGTAGCTGGCGGATATGCTTCCTGCGTCTGGGAGAACAAATTAGTAGCTTCATATACTCATATTATGTTGAAATAGAGATGGGAATTTTGATGACAAAGCAGCATATTCTGTTATGCATTCCCCATTTGTCAATTCGCAGAAGACCCAATACTGCTATATGGTTTTGTAGGATAGACTAATAGCCCGTAGTCTATTGGCGCATCCGTTTTCCGTTCCGCATAAGTCATAATCAGAATTGTGGAGCATACCACAACAGGCACAAACCCTATTGAAACAAATAACCGCAAGCTCTCGGAAACGCTCTATAAGCGTTTCTGAGGGCTTTTTCTTTTCAGCGGTTAGTTTTCCGCTCCGCAGGCTCGGACGGCTCTAACAGTCGATTTTTTATAAATATGCTGAAAAGCAGATGTTCTGTCATAACAGAGCATCTGCTATTTTTCCCTAAAACCGCCTATTTATGTGGTTTTTGACTTGCTGGCAACTTGATTTCTCATTTGAAAATGTCGTTTTACTAACATCTTTTACACTATATATTGCAAAGGGACGAATAACAATCCCGTCAATAAAGAAGGGGGTGATACCAATGCTAGAAAACACAGTCAAAAGCAGGTGCAGGGCGGCAGCCTTGCCCCGTCGGGAGACGACCGAAAGCTCTCCGAAGGCGAGCGGTACTTTTGGAACAGTTTAGCACGTTAGTGCTTTACTGTGTAAAAAGTATGGGGTCACATACTTATGCCGCCAAGTCAGACTAAACATAACAAATCACATTGTAAGAATAAAAAATCCCCGCATCGCTTCAATCACCAGTGCTGCGGAAGCATACAGAACAGAAAATATACATTGGAAAGAGAAAAATCGTATCATGAATATTTTGGGAATGAATATTGACTTCTCAGATAACAAGAAGATGAATCAGCAGTTTCACCGATTTGCCGGACAGCTTTCTGACTGGTACTGCCACGGCAAAGCGCCGGAGCTTGCCAGTCAGGATACACGCTTCGTGCTGGAACTGCAAAAGCAGAAGCAGAAGCTGCAATCGCTCGGGCTGGATGTGCAGTTGCAGGTCAGAAAATCTGCCTCGCGTGATCAGGCACCGTTTGCTGCCTCTTACAGCGACAATGTCTTCGTGAATGCCGGTGTCTCCGGAAACAAGCTCATCACCACGACCATCCGCGATTCCCAAAAGGAAATTTACAGCAAAACTGCAGAAAGCGTGATCTGCGCGATCATGCAGTATCCGAAAGAGGGGAGCGTCCCGTCTCCGGATACCGGACTTTGCTGTCCGCACTGCGGCGCGCCCTCTACACTCGGCAAGCTCAAATCCGGCTGCGAATTCTGCGGTACGAAATTCCTGATGGATGAGCTGTATCCGAAAGTCATGCATTACTCCGTTACGGAGAGCGGTGAGACCGGCATAGATACGAAACAGATCCTGAAATATTCCGCCGCGGCGACTGTAATCGTGGCGATCATCTGTCTGATTGCCCAGTGGGGAAAAGATTATCACATCCGCGCAACGGATATCATCGGACCGCCCGTCGCCGGCGTGATTCTCGGTGTGACTGCATGGTTCGTATCCAAAATTGTCGGCGGCTTTATTCAGATCGGAAAGGGCTTCCGCGGCGCAGGCAGAACCGCCTCCTCGCTGCGGTTTTGTCAGAAGATGCGTGAGCTTGATCCCGCCTTTTCGACGGAATATTTCCGTGATAAATCCCTTTCGCTTCTCATGCTCATGCTCTACAGCCCGAATCCGCAGGAGCTGACTGTCTGCGCATGTGAGCAGCCGGTTCCGGAAGAACTCCGCGAGATCGTGAATGCGACATACTGCAATTCCGGCGTGAACAAATACAGCATCAAAGACGGTGTCTGCGATGTGACGCTTACATTTTATCTGGATTCCGTGCATTACTGCGGCGGCAGGATCCGCAAAAAGTCCGACAAGATCCGTATGAGCCTGCGGAAGGTGATTACAAAGCCGACAGATCTGGGATTTTCCGTGACGGCTGTCACCTGCCCGTCCTGCGGTGCGAGCTTTGATGCGGAGAAGGTCAAAGCCTGCCCGTTCTGCGGAAATCCGTATCCGCTGGAGGAAAACGACTGGATCGTGACAGATCTTAGGCTGGGCTGATCCGGCGCAACGAGACAGGGGGAACCATGCAGGTTATAACAGATCAAACACTTTACAGCAGTCTGTGGGACAAAATCCATCAGGACTATGCGCTTTCCGCGCAGGATGAGAAATGGCTCTGTCCGGACACGGATTATGCGGTATACCGTTTCCGGTCGTATTGGAATGAGCAGCAGGAGGCGACCGTCAATCAGATTCTGTGCAGGGCGGTCGGCGGAGAAATGTACGCACTGGACTGGCAGCATGACTGCTTTACATTCGATCCGAACGAGAACATTCCGACCGGATTCCGGTATTATGACAGCGAAAGGGACGTCAATGTATATTTCCCGACCTACTATCCGGACGGTGATTACTGCTTTTTCATCGCAAAGGACTGGTCAGCCGGTCTGTTCGGGCATCCGTGGCGGAAGGAACTGATCGTCACCGGAAAAGAATTGATTGCAGAGATTGAAAAACACTGTGCCGCGCTTGATCTGGAACGGATCGCGCTGCATGGAAACCTGTGAACTGAATCGTTTTTACTTCGGCTTTTTGAAGCCGGTACGCAAGACTTCGCAGTACGTCCGTTTTACGGATCTTCCGGAAATGAAAAAGGAGGAAAGAATATGAATTCGTGTGTGATCAGTCAGGATGCTCCCAAAAAAGAACGCAATTATCAGGCGGACAATATCCGTTTTATTTTGATTGTGCTGGTGGTTTTCGGGCATGTGATCGAAACCTTTTCGGGACCGGTCAAAAGCATTATTTATCGGATTATTTATTCTTTTCATATGCCTGCATTTTTGTTCCTGTCCGGATGCTTTGCGCATTTTTCACCCAAAAAGATGCTGAAAAGGCTGGTTTTTCCATATGTTGTTTTTCAGGTAATATATTTGCAGTTTGAGGGGCTGTTGAATCCGGAGAATCTTGTTTTGATACAGTTCACAACGCCCTTCCATCTGTTATGGTATCTGTTTGCATTGATTGTATATTATTTCAGTATACCGGCTCTGGATGTCAGCAGCAGACGCAGTATGCTTCTGATTGTCGGTATCGGATGTCTGTGCTCCGTGCTGATCGGACGTGATATGAATGTCGGTTATTTTCTGTCCCTTTCCCGGATTGTTGTATTTTTCCCGTTCTTTATCGGCGGATATTATTGCCGCAAAATCGGACTGCAATCCATACAGGGTGTTTTCCAAAAACGAAAAAAGGAATGCCTTGCAATTCTAGTAGTATTGATCGCTGCACTTGAGTTTTATTTTGCGAAAACGAACACGCCTGCAAAGGCTTTTTACGGAGCTTTTTCTTACTATAAAGAAAAAGAAAACGGAGATATGCTTACCAGAATTCTGTTCTTATGCTGTGCGCTTTTTTGGATTGTTTTTTTATTTTTAGCAGTACCCAATAAGCAGATTCCGGTGATTTCTAAAATGGGAAGCAATACCATGGCGGTCTACCTTTTGCATGGCCTTGTAAGGATGGTGCTGCTCAAATTTGAAGTGCTGCATTATTCGGAAGGCATCAATTTTCTGCTCGCTGCAGGGATTGTTGCCGCAATTATGGTTTTGCTGAATACGCGCTGGGTTACAACCCTGTTTCGCAAGCTGTTTTGAGCAGAGCCGGTTCAGCAGATCATAACAGATAAAGCGTGATGGATTTGAAGCATAGATCGCATCTGACGAATCAATTTCTGACAATTTTTTGTGACAGAATCGGGAGAGAGAATTATGAGAAAACTGAAAAAAGATGAATTAAAAGCACTGCCTGCAATCGTCCTGTCATTTTCCGTGCCGGCACTTGTGATGGTGCTGGCTGCGCGGCTGGCGTTCAAAACAAACTCGCTGCTTTGCATTCTGATGGATATGAATACCGGCACGATTTTCTTCACGGTGATGGTCTGTTTGATCATTCTGTTCTGGAGCGTTTCGGATTCCGTCCGCAGCTTCTTCCGCGATCTGCGCGCTGCGCTTCACATGCCGGTATTCAGAATCTTAGTGGCTGTCTGCCTGCTGCTTCTGGCTGTTCCGCAGTTTTTGTTATTCACCGGCCGTTTTGCAGAGGTTCAGATCAACGGCAGACATCCGCTCCGGATGCAGTATAATTATGCATTGCTGCGCGATGTGTTCAGCGGCGAAACAGAGGTGCTGACGACTGACGCAAAGTCTGTCAAAATCTCATTGCACGGCTATTCTGTCGGCGGCGGAAAATATCACAATTCGCTTCCGCGGATATCCAATTATCTTTGCTTCAGCGAAAAAAAGGTGTATCTTTACAGCACCGCGCTCAGCCCTTATCTTGCGGCATGTCAGAAATATGATAAACAGATTGAGATCGTGTATCATAAGCATTCCGGCGTCGTCGAGGCCATTGACGGCATGCGCATCTATGATGAAAACGCATTCCGGAACAGCGCAAATGCAATGGAGCAGAAAGCCGCCGAAGAGCAGGCTGCGCAGGAACAGGCGGAGAAGGAAGCCGAGGAGAAGCATCTGGAGGTGTTCAGTGCATTTTTCCAGTCCGAGGGCGAAAACTATGAGGAGATCGTCCGTTCACTGGCGGAGCGCGGTCTGGAAAACACATATGACACAATTTATATCAGCACGAAATATTTTGAACCCGGCGAAATTGCGCTCTTTGACAACACGCAGAATGTGATCTATGTCTGCCGCGACAATGACGGCGAAGACATGATCAAGGTTCCGCCGCTTCCGCTTTACAGTCCGCTGACGGAGATCACAAAAATACTGGATGATGCCGGCATCAAATGGACATATTACTGCTTCGGCTGCAAAGGGGAGCAGGAGGATTTTGACCACTCCAAATGCATTCTCAAGACAGTTCACTGCAGCCCCGGAACGCCGATTCCGAAGGATTATGTATTCTGGTTTTCCGTTCAGCATGTCGGCTGAGCAGCGCGGATTTCTTGTATAATAAACTGAGGCGGCTTCCGAAACAGAAGCCGCCTTTTTGTATGATAACAGTTTTACAAACGCAGGAGCATCAATCAGAAACCGAAGACGGTCTTGAAGTGGTCGATGAACTGCGCCTTGTATCCGCTCACTCTGTAGGTCGTACCGATCGTGATGTTGCTCTTGTGGCAGTCTTTAAATGCATCGGAGCTGCTCGAGCCGAAGCGTGTCACGTTGTTGGTGATGGAGGTGAGCTTCGTGCAATTTGCAAAAGCAAGGTCGTTGATGGTGAGAGATGCATAGGTGTAAGCGGAAATTCTGTTGAGTCTCAGCGTGCGGATGCCGGTATTCTGAAAAGCCTTGGTGCCGATCGTGCTGACAGATGCAGGAATCACGATGGATTCCAGCGAGGTGCAGTTCTGGAACGCCTCATTGCCGATTGTCTTGAGGTGGGTTGCTGCGGAGAGGTCGAACTGAACGAGCGCAGCGCCCATCGGAGCAGCTTCGCCGTTCGGGAGTCTCTTGCCGTCCTTGTTCTTGAACGCGCCGTTTTCGATGGAAGCGACTTCATAGGGCGTGCCGTTGATCTTGATGCAGGCCGGAATCTTGATTTTGGAATCCGCCTTGTCCATGCCGACGATCTTAGCGGTTTGGTGCTGCAAATCAAGCTCATAATCGACATGACCGAGGTTGAAGCGCTGGTTCAGATTGGAAACGCCGGTGATCTCCGGTGTCCAGTTGTCTGCGAAGCTCGCAAATGCATTCGGATAGTAGTATGCAGAAGCGGTGATGCTGCTTGTGGTCATGATGTTCGAGAAGGATGCTGCCATCGGCACTGCGCACATAAAGATTGCAGCGGTTGCAGCGATGATAGATTTGATAGATCTTTTCATGTTCATAATCTCCTGTTACAAATAGTAATAAGTGGGTTGGTGAAATGCAGAGCTGAATAATTTGTACAATAAGCAACTGTTCTGCTGCGCAGTGGTTCCTTCTGTGCGGTAATCAGAGAGGGCTTTCCGGACAGCCGTTTTTGAATCTCTGACTGTTTGAGAGTGCTGCTGCAATGTGATTGATCATTCGCTCTACTATGCGTATTATACCACGATTTTTGGCTTACGTCAATGATTTTCAAATCCATTTTGACTTCCTGAACCATTCCGCATCCGGAGTGTTAATCAAGATTGTGACATTGAACGAATGACAGACTATCACTTGAAAACGGCTTCCGGATTGGCATTTTTCGTGCCGGAATGCACGCGGCATTTTACATAAATTATAATTATATTGCTTCTGCAAAACGGAAGAATAATTACATAATTGCAGCCGATCTGTCCGGCAGATTATACAAATAGGAATTGATCTGTTCCGGCTCAGCTTCGCTTTTTATTGTCTGCTCCGGCGTTTTTACGGGAAGCGCGAAAGCACGGTGCATCCGGCAGGGGAGCGGCTGACGCTTCTTCTGCTGCCGTTACATCATATTACAAAGAGGGCTTGCTGCATTGCCTTATTTTTTAACAGCAGCGGCAGGCGCCTTTTGCGGTTCTTCATTTTCTCCGAATAGAAATCTCCGCGCTGACATGCATTTCGTCAGCGCGGAGATCAGATCCAGGTGCTGTATTTTTTATCCCGTGAACTTTGAATCAATAAACATGAACTTTTGCTTCTTTCAGCGGTCCTTCCGCTGCACGTTCCATCAGTTCCAGCGCTTCCTTGTCATCAGAAGGCGTAAAGGATACCCACAATAACGGAACTTTTGAAGGCGGATATGCGCTAGGCAGCTCCATGAACACATAGTACGCAACATAGTGCAGCTTCGTTCCGTCTGCTGTAACGATTGTTCCTTTTTCACCGGTTGCCTCTTCGCCCAGAAATATGCCTGTCAGAGCAGACTCCACAGTTTTCTTTGAATACTGTTTATCAGAAACGTAGTAACCATTGATATTTCTGTGAAGCAAATCCTCAAGCACATCCGGAAGTTCTTCCGTTGCATAGGTCGGATAAGTTCCATCCTCACCTACTTTCGGATAAATATAATCAATAGAAAAGTACACCGGATTTTCGACCGTTTGATCAATCGGAATATTATTGAAACACAATGTAAGAGAATTATACGAATCCTCTTGCAGCTCTGACGGGATCGGAATATCAATATCATTCCATGTATAAACATACGAATTCTGTCCGGATTCAGCTGCTTCGGAATCAACAGCATCCGATTCGGCAGCATTCGCAGTCTGCTCAGAAGCAGATTCCGCAGAAGAGGAAGTATCCGCCGCAGAGGAGCTGGTCTCCGCAGTACCGGCGGTGCTGCCGCATCCGGTCAGCAGCAAGGCTGTCAGAATCAGCAGGGAAGCGTATTTTTTCATGATGTCAAATTCCTCCTAATAGATTTATGATGATGGTCGTCGCAGAGCTTTTGGCTTTCTGCGCATATATTATACTATATTTTAATGATATTGTCAATACATCGGGATGTATGCACGGCTGCGGAGAATCGGGGAGAAAGCCGTACAACTTCGCGGCGATTTCCGTGCGATTGTGCAGTATTTCTGCGGATTTTTGATTGACGCACGGCAGGCATCGGGGATATAATGATAATGGTGCAGAGGATTCTGCATACATGTAAGGGGCAAACACAATACAACTTGCTTAGGGGGATTGCAAATGAAAAACAGACACACAATACTGACTGCGGCTGCCGTTCTGCTGACGGCGGTCTGCGCGCCGTATCTGCATGCGCCGCAGCTCGAAGCGGAAGCAGCCGATCCGATCAACATTATGCCGATCGGCGACTCCATTACATTCGGTCTCGGCGATGACGGCGGCTACCGGAGGTATCTCGACTATTCGCTCCGGCAGAACGGAATCGAATTCGATCTGGTCGGACCGGAGGGCAAAAATCAGGCGAGCTTCCGTTACAACGGACAGAATGTCAACTACGACGACAACCACGCCGGATACAGCGGTTATACGATCAAGCAGCAGTATCCGATCCCGAGCTGGGGCGAAAACGGACTCTATGAGAAGCTGAAAAACAAGGACGCAATCAAAAACTGCAAGCCGGATGTCGTGCTGCTGATCATCGGCACGAACGATATGACTGCGAACCGCAATCTCAATGACTGCGAAAAGGATCTGCACACGCTGCTCGATTACATCATTGCGGATATGCCGCAGGAGAGCGTGATCTTCCTCGGTTCGATTCCGGAGTTCACGGCATACGGCGGCAATGCGCAGCGCGTCGGGAATTACAACAATACCGTCAAAAAGGTTGCCGAATCCTACGGCGACAATGTCCGGTTTGCGGATGTACACGGTGCGCTGAACGGCATGGCGGATATGTCCTCGGATAATCTGCACCCGAGCGGCGACGGCTACCGCAAAATGGGCGAATTCTGGGCAGGCGTCATCGAGGATTATCTCGCGGAAAACGAAACGCCGGAGGATCCGGATAATCCTGAGGTGCTGAATGCAGGTTTTGAGAACGGTCTTTCCGGCTGGAAGAGCCGCGGCAGCGCAAGCGTTGCGGTTTCTGAAGCGGAAGCGGCGGAGGGCAGGGCATCCGCTGCGGTGACCGACCGCGGCGCGGAGTGGAGCGGCATTGCGTATTCGCTCAGCAGCCAAAAATGCCCTGCCGGAGGCTATATCACCGTCAAGGCACAGGTGAAGCAGAAATCAGGCGCATCTGTCCATTTCAAAATGACCATGCAGTATGATACTGATGACGGCGCGGTCTATGATACCTTCGCAGAGGGCGATGCGGCATCCGGCGAATGGCTGGAGCTTTCCGCACGGGATTATCAGATCAAAGAGGGCACAAACCCGATGCTGTATATCGAGACAAGCACCGATCTCTGCGATTTTTATCTGGATGCAGTCACCGTCACAAAGTCGGACGGGACATTTGCATCCTCCGGCGATTTCAGGAAGGGCGATGCAGACCACAGCGGAAAGATTGAGACGGCGGATGCGGCGGCTCTGCGCGATTATCTTCTGACGAAGGAGAGCAAAGTCTTTGCGGATACCGCTGATCTGGATGCAGACGGCGTACTGACCGCAAAGGATCTGACGCTACTCAAGCAAATGCTGCTGAATCCGCCGGCAGAACCGGAGGTGAGCTATATGACACAAATCCGCGATCAGATTACAGCGAAGGTGCCGGCTTCTGCAATGGGCAAGGCGGAAGGCACGATCGAGCATATCACATATTTCTCGAAGAAGGCGAACCGCAATAAGGGCGCGAATGTCTGGATGCCGCCCGGATATGACGCATCGAAAAAATATCCGGTGCTGTATGTCAACCACGGCTACGGCGGCGACGAATCCGCAATGGTCAATGGCATGGGCATTCGTGAGATCGCATCCACGCTGATCAAGAGCGGCGAAGCGGAGCCGATGATCATTGTGTTCACGAATCAGTATACGGATCCGAATCATGAAAAGCAGACCGGAAACGGTCAGGCGGATGTTCCGGGCTATGATAATTTCGTCGAGGATCTGCCGGACAGCCTTATGCCGTATATTGAATCGCATTATCCCGTAAAGACCGGACGCGAAAATACCGCAATCTCCGGCTTTTCGATGGGCGGCAGAGAATCGCTCTATATCGGCATGAAGTGCTGCGACAAGATCGGATATATCGGCGCAGGCGCACCGGCTCCGGGCATCTTCCCGACGAAGGATCAGTTCATGGATCATCCGGGCGTCATGAGCAAGGATGAAATCCGCATCGACGCACCCTATGCACCCTATCTGCTGCTGATCGCAGGCGGTACCAGCGACGGCATGGTGAATGATTATCCGAAGCAGTACAGCGACCTGTTCACGCAGCACGGTACGGAAAATATCTATCTCTCCGTCCCGAACGGCGGACACGACAGCTCAACCGTCACGCCGATGATGTATAATCTCATCCGTTTCGCATTCAAGGCAAAGTAATCCGTTTGCGGCGGATTGTTCACGGATTCATAACACATCAGAGCGCAGGAAGTGGTATACTCTGTATATCACCGCCTGCGCTTTTTCGTTATGAAATTCAAGTAAAGAGGCGCATTGCCATAAAACCGGAAAGGAACAATCCATATGATATTGAAACGACTCCCCGAGGATCTGACGGTCTGCAAGGTGCAGGATGTCAGCCGGATCAATCTCAGCGCGGATCTGTATTTTATCGGGAAAACAGATGCCGAGATTTCGCTCGTATGCAAAACAGCGGATACACCGCAGGAAACGACCGCACGCGAGGACGGCTGGCGCGGCTTCCGGATCGAGGGGGAACTGGATTTCTCGCTGATCGGAATTCTCTCAAAGATTTCCGGTATACTCGCAGAAGCGGAGATCGGGATTTTTGCCGTCTCAACCTATAACACCGATTATATCCTTGTCAAAGCAGAGCAATTCAGCCGCGCGATGCAGTGCCTCGCGGATGCCGGATATACGGTTGTCTGATATAAAATTGCACATCAAATAAACCGGTCAGTCTGCCCCGAAACGACTGACTGGTTTTGCTGTTGATAGAGCAGTGTGGAAAGTGGACAATGTGCATAAAAACCGGATAAAGCGAAACACGCTTTTTGCGGAATCCTTGATAATATCCGGAATTTGTTGCAAGTTGCACAAAAATAAAGCGCAAGATTCTTCTAAAAAGCATCTTGAAACTTGCTTTGGAAACATGTTATAATAAACAGGAAGATACATTATAATTGCCGAATCCTGCGTTTTCAGGGTTCTGAGCGACGAAAGGAGGACTATATGCCGCAGAATTTCAACGAACATGTGCCGAATCCGCTGGATACGTGCATCATGAAAACGCCGAGTGCCGTTGCGCGGCGTACCTTTTTCTATCTTCAGGAGTGCGGACATCTGAAAGCCGGTGACAGTCACCATACGAGCAGGCAGAATTTGCAGTCTTTCCTGTTTGCGGTTGTGCTGGACGGAAAGGGCAGCCTCAATTACGAGGGGCAGCGCTATCAGCTCGAGAGCGGCGACTGCTTCTTCATCGACTGCCGCAGCGCACATTCCTATCAGAGTGATGCAAAAAATCCGTGGGAGCTGCTCTGGGTGCATTTCAACGGATGTACGAGTGAGGAGTATTATAAGCTGTTCCTGACACAGCAGCAGGTTGTATTCCATCCGGTTTCCGCGATGAAATTCGTTTCGCTGCTTCAGGAGCTGATGCGTCTGAATGCCGAAACCTACGCCGATACCGAGGTGCTGACCTCGGGGCTGCTGGTCAATCTGCTGACCATGCTCCTGACCGTCAACAGCATCTCCGAGGAGAGCGACAGCGCTTTGCAGGTCAAGCTGAAAACCGTCCTTGCGCATATTGACGCGAATTTCACGACGGATATCCGGCTGGACGACCTCGCGGAACGCTTTGATATCAGCAAGTATTATCTGACGCGCGAATTCAAGCGCGCTTACGGCGAGACGATCTTCCAGCATATCATCGGGCTGCGCATCAATTATGCGAAGCGTCTGCTCCGGTTTACGGACAAGTCCGTCGAGGAGATCTCGGAGCTTTGCGGCTTCAATGACCAGAGCTATTTTTCCAAGCAGTTCAAAAAGGCGGAGAATGTGACATGTCTCGCGTTCCGCCGCCGCTGGAGAGACTGAGCGATACCGGTTTCCGCTCAGCGCCTTATGCGGAGCGAAGGCGAAGGCTGCCGCACGGTTCCGATGCGCGCGCTGGACGGCGTTCTCGGCGATTTTCCGCTGATTATCAATACGGTTCCGGCGCTGCTGCTGGATGCGCACCGTCTGCGGCTGCTGCGTAAAAAGGCACTGGTTCTCGATCTGGCTTCAAAACCAGGCGGGGATGCTGCCGGAGTCACATCAATCTAATCGCTGCACCACAGCAGAGAGGCGGTGACTGTATGAAGGACAAATGGACTGCATACTGTGTCGCGGGGCTTTCTGCGCTTTTCGTGATCGGCGTAATCGGTGTGATTGTGACAAAGCCGCGGAATCAGATCGGCATCACAGTGAAGGCGGAGCTGACGACTGCTGCGGTCACTGAAACCGAACCGGACGAGTCTTCCGCAGAGAACACTGTATCCCGCATACAGACAACGCTGACCGAATCGCTGCCGCAGGACTGTGAACTGCCGGCTGAGACCGCGCCGCCTGAACGCAATTTGAATCGGGCATCCGCAGAGGATCTCAAACGTGTCTCCGGAATCGGGGATGCACTGGCGGAAGCGATCCTTTCCGCGCGTGAAGCCTGCGGCGGATTTACATCAAGGGAGCAGCTCAGCGAGATCAGCGGCATCGGGGATATCCTCATGCAGCGGATCATGGCGGAATTTGAGATCCCGGACGAAGTGTTCCCGACCGCGCCCGAACCTGAACCGCAGCCCGAGCCGCTGCCGGAACCGGATCCGGAGCCGGAGGATCCCATATACTATATAAATGTGTACGATGCGAATACGGTCACGCGCGAGGAGCTGCTGACGATTCCGGATATGACGGAGGAGAAGGCAGATGCGGTCCTGCAAATGCGCGACAATCTGAAGGGCTATCACGGGATCTATGAGATCTCGCTTGCTGAGGGAATTTCTGGCGAATACTTCGAGTATGTGCTGAAGGAGCACCTGTATATCGTCGGGGATCCGCATTCGACCGCTGCACCGCAGGAAACTGAAAATCCGGCGCCGTAGCGTGTGCGCATGACAATATGAAAGTGAGCCGTTCCCATTGAGAAATGGGGGCGGCTTTTTGCATGGGGGCGATTGCAATAAGGAGAAAGCAGGAAGGAGGATGAAGAAAGAATAGTGAGGAGATAGCAGTGAGGAGTTATCGAAATAAGGAGAAAGTAGGAAGGAGGAGGGAGAAAGGTTCGTGAGGAGATAGGAGTGAGGAGGGAGGAGTTGCGGTGTCCGCTGGCGCGGACGAATCTGTAGATATTAAAGAGGCAGAAGTGAGGAGTAATTGGACTAAGGAGAATTATCAGAAGTGAGGAGTGAAAAATACTTTCTCCTTCCTACCTCCTACTTGTTCCTTTTCAATAACGCCCTCTGCTAAGAAGTGACAAAGCCCCTGAAAGTATGCACAAAATACAAGTTTGATACAGTAAAAACCGCTGAGACCGGCTTTCTCCCAGTCCCAGCGGCTTTGCTGCATTCCATATACAAATAGAATTCAGAAAGGCTGAATGCCCTTCAACGGAAACGGGCTGCATCGAAGCGCGGACACTCCCTGACAGATCCCGAAGATACATCAATTCATGCGCGAATCGGCGGCAGGGTAGAAATCCTCGCCCTCGATCCTGCCGAACTGCCATGCATGCGCCCGGCTTGAACGCGTTGCCGCGCCGCCGACCGGCAGATCGCAGACCAGATGCAGCGACGGATCCATTTCGCATAGCTCCCCGACGCTCAGAACAATCGCGTCCTCCTCGGTGTGCGTATCGCCGCAGGTGAATTCCCATGTGTTGTCATTGAAATGATGACAGACAAGCGTCACGTCGCCGCCCTCCAGAACATGTGTGCAGGTCAGGACAAGCAGATCGGCTCGCTCGCTGAATGGATAATGTGCCATATAATTCTCCTTTCATTTGGTTCCGATACTATCATGATACAGGAAATCACCCGAAAAATCAAGTCGGAATGTGATAAAACGGTGAAACTTTGCGCGAAATCATGAATTTTACAGCGCCTTATGACGCAAAATCGCCGGAATCCGCCTGAGAGCAAGAAAATGAAAACGCCATTTTGTAAAAAAACGCCCTGAATTTGTAACCAAAATGTAACAAACTCGAAAAAAAACATGAAAAAACGGTCACAAAAGTGAAAAGGTGTACAAAACGAATGTGGTTACGTTGTCTATTATGCACATTGCGAACAAATAAGGTGACGAATTGATGATTCCCATTGACTTTTCGGGCGATTTCGTGTATATTACAAGTATGAAAACGAGGCACAGGCAAAGGTCTCCGACGGAAGCCTGACACCAGAGGAAATCAGAACCTGAACCTTGTTTGGAAGGAAGCTAACTCATAATGAGCCGGGCTTCCGCGCTGCGCAAAACGCAGCGAGAATCACACCCGTCAGAAACGGGTAAACATTTTCTGGCGCTGCGAACGCAGCAAATTATTCGCAGCAAAATGAAGGAGGAAACTTACAATGAACAAGCTTAAGAAGTCCCTTGCTCTGATTGCTACTCTGGCAATCGCTTCCACCGCTTTCTATGCATGCGGTGATTCGTCCAGCACTGCTGATACTTCCAGCAGCACCCCGGATTCCAGCTCTTCTGAAGAGGCATCCGAGGAGTCTTCTGAGGAGTCCTCTGAAGAGTCTTCTGAGGAGTCTTCCGAGGCTACCGCTTCCGCAGAGAACAAGGTTGCTGAGACCGGCGACAAGCTGTCTCTCCTCTGCTGGACCGGCGACGACGTTGAGAAGATGATCGAGAACTTCACCGATGCTAACCCGGACTACGCTGGCAAGGTTGAGTATGTCAACGTTGGTTCTTCCGGCGGCGAAGCTCGCGAGCAGTATGCAAACTACTTCGCAGGCGACGAGGACGTTGACCTCTTCGTTCTCGAGGCTGACTGGATTCTGGACTACATCAACAACGATGAGTACACCGCTCCGCTCGCAGACCTCGGCTTCACTGAGGCTGATTTCGACGGCTGCTATGACTACACCGTTTCCATCGGTACTGATAAGAACGGCGTTCTGAAGGCTGCTTCCTGGCAGTCCACTCCGGGCGGCTATGTTTACAGAACCGACCTCGCTGAGGAGTACCTCGGTGCAAAGACTCCGGATGAGATGCAGGAGTTCGTTAAGGACTGGGATACCTTCACTGCAACTGCTAAGAAGCTGCAGGATGACGGTCACAAGATCGCTATGGCTGATACCCTCGGCGGTATGTGGCAGGTTTGGCAGTACAACCGCTCCAACGCATGGCTCGATGCAGACAACAAGCTCATCGTTGACGATTACTGCAAGACCTACGCAGATCTCGCTAAGGAGTACTATGAGAATGGCTATGTAACCAAGGAAGATCAGTGGTCTGACGGCTGGTACGCAATCGGCCAGGATGATTCCACCATGGGTTACTTCTTCTGCACTTGGTGCCTCGGTAAGGGCTCTATGCTCTCCAACGCTGAAGGCGGCGAGGGCGGCAAGACCTTCGGTAAGTACAACATCACTGCTGGTCCTTCCGGTTGGGCATGGGGCGGCTCTTGGCTGGCTCTCTCCCCGAAGTGCGACAACGGCCAGATCGCTCACGACTTCATCAACTACTTCACCGTTGATGCTTCCACTGCAAAGGATTACGCTCTGTTCAAGTCCGAGTTCGTTAACAATCCGACAGCTATGAAGGAAATCGTTGACGAGGGCTCCAACAAGAACGATCTCCTCGGCGGCCAGGATCAGTTCTCTGTTCTGTATGAGTCTGCAGCTAACATCGACATGGATGGCAAGATCACTGCATTCGACAGCCAGATCAAGGACGCTTTCAACACCGCTGTTACCAAGTATGCTAAGGGCGACATCGCATCTTACGATGACATGATCACCGAGTTCAAGAAGGAAGCTGCTAAGATCGAGGGTATCACCGTCGAGTAATTTGTCCGAACGGGCATTCAGACATTTCCACAGATAATTACGAATATGCCTGAAAAATAGCATAACCGAATATTTGCCTATTGGGCCATCTGCGCCCAATAGGCGAATATTTTATCTGTATCTGGAATTTTTACTAATTTTTTCTTGAAGAGGTGTGTTGAATGGCTACAGCTGCACAAAGGCGGATCAAATCCGTCAGTTACGCGAAGTACGGCTATATGTTCATCCTGCCGTTCTTTGTCGTATACTTCATTTTCAGTTTCTGGCCGTTGATCCAGACATTTATTCTGGCATTCAGCGAAAACGGTACCAGAACACCTGGTATCATCGGTCTCGATAACTTCAAGACCATTCTGGCAAAACCTGCCGAGAGCGATTTTAAGGCTATGGGTATCCATGAGTCCTTCTGGAACGGCATGAAGAATACGCTGATCATCTGGTTCGGCAACTTCATTCCGCAGATCGCTCTGTCTCTCCTGCTCGCAGTCTGGTTTACCGATCTGCGTGTCAAAATGCCCGGCAAGGGCTTCTTCAAGGTCGTCATGTACATGCCGAATATCATTACGGCAGCATCGGTTGCAGGTCTGTTCCTGTCTCTGTTCGGCGACTCCTCTTACAGCGTGATCAATACGCTGCTGCGCTCCGGTCAGGAGCCGTGGAAGATCATCACTAGCTGCTGGCCTTCCCGTATCTTAGTTATGTTTATTCAGGTCTGGATGTGGTTCGGCAACACCATGATCATGCTGATGTCCGGTATTCAGGGTATCAACGAGTCCCTCTTTGAGGCGGCTGAGATCGACGGTGCGAACTCGACTCAGACTTTCTGGCGCATCACATTCCCGCTCCTCAAGACCATTATGGTCTACACCCTGCTGACTTCCATGATCGGCGGTCTCCAGATGTTCGATATCCCGTATATGCTCCATACCGGTAATGTCGTCAACGATTATATCAAGACGGTTGCTGTCTTCATCTATGAGATGTTCCACGGCAACTTCGCAAAGCCTTCGTTCGGTTATTCCGGTGCGGCATCTGTCATTCTGTTCGTCATCACCTCGATCCTCGGCGCTCTGGTCTTCTATGTCCAGCGTGATAAGGACGCAATCGAGAAGAAAAAGAAGCAGAAGCAGGCTGCCAAGGAGTGGAAGCGTAAGCAGAAAGGAGGCGGATTCAGCATATGAGCAGAGTAACATATGATTCCGACAAGGGCGGCTATCAGGCACATGTCATGGTGAAGTCTGTTGCGATCTATCTCGTTCTGATCCTGCTGACGCTGATCTGTCTGGTTCCGATTTGGATCCTTGTCGTGAACTCGACTCGTTTGCACAACGATATCATCAGCGGTGTCTCTCTGATTCCGAGAACACACCTCATCGACAACATCAAAACGCTGAAGACAAATTCGCTGTACAATAAGTTCTTCGCGCCGCTTCTCGGTATGCGGAACTCTCTGATCGTCGCAGGCTGCTGCTGCGCCCTGACGGTCTTCTTCTCCGGCATGACCGCTTACGGTCTGGTTGTTTACGATTTCAAGCTGAAAGGTCCGGCTTTCGTATTCATCCTCGCAGTTATGATGGTTCCGACACAGGTTACTGCTGTTGGTTTCATGAGAATGTTGATCCAGATGCATCTGCTCGACAGCTACATCCCGCTCATCATTCCTTCCATAGCCGCGCCGGCGATTGTATTCTTCATGCGCCAATATATGCTGTCTTCGTTCCCGCTCGATATCATCGAGGCGGCTCGTATCGACGGCTCTAACGAATTCCGTACCTTCCTGACAATCTCCATTCCGATGATGAAGCCGGCTTTTGCTGTTCAGGCAATCTTCGCTTTCATCCAGAAGTGGAACGATTACTACAACCAGTCCATCGTCCTCGTTTCCGGTAAGAAGAACCAGCTCACGATGCCGATGATGGTTCAGAAGGTTATCGCGATTGACCGTAACGCAGACTACGGCGCAAACTACGCCGCAATCTTCCTTTCGATCATTCCGGTCGTTGTGATCTATATTATCCTGTCCAAGTTCATCATCGGCGGCGTTGCTGCCGGAGGTGTCAAGGAGTAATATCGGTTACACCTGAATTCACCAGCAAAACACAGCACCTTCGGGTGCTGTGTTTCCTTTTATAAGGAGTAGAATTCAACTCAATTAACCAATGTATCTCGTATTTCAGCGAGATAAATGAGACGTTGACTCTTAAATATAGCAAAACGGGATTCTTAAGGGATAGTATCCCTTAAGCGGGGTTTGGGGCAGAGCCCCATTATAAATCATCGCATCGCGATACCTATTTACTCGGAGGTGAATATGAGAGATTTTGATGCTGCGCTGAAGGCAGCGGAACGGGATATGGGCGGCAAGGGCATCGGGACGATCGGTGAGAAAACGCTCCACCTTGCGCTCAAATATTATTTTGCGCCTGATCCGGAAACGCATGAGCGTCCGGTCGGGGGCTTTATCGCCGATGCGGTCACGGAGGAAGGCGTCTTTGAGATTCAGACGCGCGGTCTCAGCCGGCTGAAACCGAAGCTCGATGCGTTTCTGCCGCTCTGTCCGGTGACAGTTGTGCATCCGGTCGCGGATCCGAAATGGGTGTGCTGCGTCGATGAATACGGCGAGATCCTCTCGCGGCGCAAATCACCGAAGCATGAATCCGTGATCACCGCGATGCGTGAAATATATACGCTCCGCGATTACTTTGCGAATCCGAATTTCCAGATCTGCATCTGCACGGTGGAGCTGACCGAGTTCGTTGTCAGGACCGGCGGACGAAAGCGGCTCAAGCTCGACCGCGTTCCGTTGACGCTGCGGGCGGAACAATATTTTCGCTGCGGCGCCGATTTCGCTGCACTGCTCCCGCCGATCCGCGAGCCGTTTACGATTCCCGAACTTACCGAAGCGCTCCATGTGCCGGAGATGCTGGTCCGGATGTTTGTCAGTATTCTTGTGCGCTTTGGAATCCTCGCAGAAGCCGGGAAATCAGGGCGGATGAAGCTCTGGCGGCGAACTGACTCCGACACCATCGGGGGTTGACTTTGAAGCCGCATCCGAACTCGGGATTCAGGTGATCTGGGCGCTCTCGCTGCCGGGTAAAACTGCGCCCGTATCTGCCGGAAAAATCGTTGCGCAGACAATCTGCGAGATCTTTGAGCAGAGGGGAGGCGTCGACGATGCCTGATCTGCACGGTGTACGGCTCGGGTTTGCGGTCTGCGGCTCCTTCTGCAATGCTGCCAATGCACTCCGTACTGCACAGGATTGTGCTGCCTGCGGCGCGGAGCTTCTCCCGATTGTCTCGGAGCATTTTGCCGGAATCAAAACAAGATTCGGTGCGCCGGAATCGTTCCTTGAACCGCTTGCGGCACTCGGAAACGGTACGCTGATCCAGTCAATCTGTGAAGCGGAGCCGATCGGTCCGAAAAATCTCACGGATGCGCTGCTCGTCTGCCCGTGTACCGGAAATCTGCTGGCGAAGCTCGCTGCCGGTATCACCGATAATACCGTGACAATGGCGGTCAAATCGCATCTGCGCGGCGGCAAGCCGGTGATCCTCTGTATTGCAACAAACGACGGTCTCGCAGCATCCGCACGGAATCTCGGGGATCTGCTGAACCGCCGTCATTATTATTTTGTGCCGTTCGGGCAGGATGCGCCGCTGAAAAAGCCGGCTTCGCTCGTTGCCGATTTTACGCAGGCTTCGGAGACGGTTGCTGCTGCTTTGCAGGGCAGACAGCTCCAGCCCATGCTCCTCAAATAGGAAAAGCCGCGAAATTCAGCGTAATTGCTTGAATTTCGCGGCTTCATTTTTATAAAATGGAATCACTTGACATGCTTTGCGAGGTCGATGCCCAGCCCTTTGATGCCGTTGCAGACGATGCCTGCGACGACATTTGCGCCGGTCTCTGTGAAGTGCGTGAAGTCTGTTCCGCCGACTGCGCCGCCCATGTAGTAGCCCTTGACGGTGTTGTAATCGCGTTTGTTGAAGTCGTTGGTCATTGCTGCGCCGAGATCAAAATAGGGGATGTTATATTTCTTTGCAAGCGCGGAGCATGCGGAGTCGATGTTGCGGTAGCCGACCTTGAACGGCTGCGTCTGGTTCCTGATGGAGAGTGTCGGGCTCATGAGGATCGGGGTTGCGCCCTTGTCCAGTGCGCCCTTGATGTAGAAGGTCATGTAATACTCAAATGAGCCGGTTGTCGGGTTATCGACATTGTTGCAGACCGGCGCATGGCGCTCCGGCTGTGTGGAGGCGCCGTCGTTGATACCGAAATCGACGAGCAGATAATCGCCCGGCTTGATCTGATCGAGAATTGTGGTCAGGCGGCCGTTATCATAGAAGCTCTTGGAGCTTCTGCCTGCGATTGCGTGGTTCGAGACGGTGACGCTGTCGTCAAAATAATTCTGGAGATAGTAGCCCCAGCCCTGCTGCGGCGCTTTGTCTGCGCGGTAGCTCTGCGCGGTGGAATCCGCTGCGACATACAGCACAGGGTTGCTCGTTGTCGGGCCGTGCTGCTGTGCGGCGTTCGGATCATAGGTCTCCGGAACGGGCTCGTCGGTGTAGGTGAGCTTGAGATAGTCGATGTTCGGACCGCCCTCGGAGGTATTCGATTGCAGCGTGATCGTATTCAGGCCGGCTTCCAGCGGCAGTACGATTGCGCGCTCTTCCCATGTCGTCCATGCGCCGGTCGTCAGGAAGTTCTGGAGCCATTTGTCTGCGCCGTTGTTGACCGAGATCATCATATTGCGGTCATTTGCGGAGCCGTTTGCGATATTGAATGTGCAGAGGTAATTGCCCTTGTTTCCGACGTTGACGGTAAATGTCACGGCGGACTGGGTGTTGTTCTCAAGATTGAGGTAATCCTTGTACTTGTATCCTGCGTTTGTTTCCTCGGGGAAGCCCTGCGTGATCTTCTGCTCGGTTGCCGCATATTTCGGATCGGCGAATGCGGTTTCCTTGCTGAGCAGATAGTCTGTCAGGATGCGGATATCGTCGGCATCTGCCTTGAGGTCGCCGTTGAGATCTGCTGCCTGATTGAGATTGTAGCCGGTTTCCTGATTCAGAATGACCTGCTTTGCACGCGAGAGATCGGCTGCGGTGATGATGCCGTTGCCGTCGAGATCGCCCTGCATGCGCGGCATCTCAGCGGGAAGCTCGAGCGACCACTTCTGATTGTTCGTGCGGTCATTTTCCCATTCGATGGCGTCGCCCTTTTCGTCGTGCGATCCGCCCCAGATGCCGACATAGCTCTTGTAATCGGAGACTGCGGTCGCAATGTGATAGTAGTCGCCGTCCTTGATGAGCTTGAACACCTGTGCTGCGGTGCCGGATTTTTCGTAGATCTCAATGGTTGTGCCGTTTTCGGTCTTGCCGCCGGTGACATCCAGCAGATAGCTGCTGCCGCCGCCGAGCATCGAATAGATATAATATTCGCCCTCGTTTCCTGCGGAGACGAGCTTCCAGAGATTCTTCTCGGACGGTGTTGCGTCGCTGCTCTGGGAGACGTTCGTTCCGCTCGCTGCGACGCCGTCCTCGACGGTCAGATACATGCCGGATTCAAGGTTGCGGAACATGAGCTGGGTGCCGTCACTGAAGACTTCACCTTCCGGTACAACCGGACCGCTGCCGGAATTGATTGCCTCTGCCATGAACTGTGCAAGCACCGTCGCGCCCTTACGGTTCGGATGCAGACCGTCGTCGAGATACATCGAATTGACCTCATCGACGCTCTTTGTCAGGCAGTAATTCTGCCAGAGATTGAACAGATCGACAACCTCGATATTCAGTGCTGCGCCGACTCGGTCGAGAGCGCCGCCGTACCATCTTCTGCCGAGCAGGGGGTTCCGCTGGCAGTCGCCGTTTCTGCCCTGCTGCTTGACGAGGATCACGCGCATGCCCTTTGCCATTGCGCGCTTTGCCATATCGGTGATGATCTCCTCATACTGCGATTCGGTCGTGTTGTTCTTGGAATTCGTATCGTTAATGCCGATCGAAATGACATAGATATCGCCGGGCTGACCGTTCTTTTCAATGACGGTGAACTGTCCGGCATCCATGAAGCCTCTTGCATACTGGCCGGATGCTGCCATGTTCATGACCTGCCACTGCTTCGTGTCGATGAAATCGGGGAGCATCTGTGCCCAGCCTGCCAGACCGGAGGAATTCAGCGGATAATAATTGCAGACGGTGGAGTCGCCGCATACCCAGATTGTCGGGTTTGTCTTTGCGGTGGTCGAGATCTGCTTGATTTCCAGCGCGGAGATGGAGAACGGATAGCCGTCCTTGCCGGCGCAGGCGCAGATATTGAGCTGGCCGTCCGTGACCGGAACCTGCAAGGTGTGGTAGGCGCCGTTTCCGGTCATATTGACGATTTGCAGCATCTTCTCAATGCCGATGCTGGTTCGTGTGGTGTTGCCGAGCCAAACCGATACCTGATAGAGGCCGTTCGGGACATCGGCGCAGAAGGTATAATTGCCGGTTGCAGTGGAATTCTTGAACTGCACGGCATCGCTCAGTGCGCCGGAGCCGGATGCTGCGACATTCGCAACATTTGTGCCGGAGGAGAAGCCGTAGCCGCGGCTTGCGTTGTAGCCGTCGGAGGCGGAGACGCCGGTATAACCGCTTGCGGCACCGTTTCCGCCGAAGTCGAATTTCCAGTAGGTGTTTGCCGCGGAGGCTGACATCGTACCGGCCGGCATTGCAGTGAGGCAGGTGAGAGCCGCTACAATGGAAGTGACCGCTGCGGTCAGCTTCCGGATTGCTTTCAATTTCATAAAAAAGATTCCCCCTTTGTTTTCGGAAGCGTGATATTTAAC
>JAGKVC010000170.1 GCA_021152595.1 Clostridia bacterium | reverse complement strand
CTATTATACATATTTTATTCTGTGATTGCAAGAAGAAAATGAAAAAATATTGAAAAAACTGTCCGGCGATTGAAAGATCAAAACTGTACAGAATCGCAAAATCTGAAAGATCCTTTAATAAATAACGGAAAAACCCGTTATTTTTTGCGGAAATGATTTTATGCAATTGACATCGGGGGCAAATTATGTTAAACTGAACTTGAATGGCGAAGGGGGAACGCCGATATTTTATCATGCTATGAAAGGATGATCAGAAATGAAACACATCAGAAAAATTGGCGCAGTGATGCTCAGTACCGGAATTCTCCTGAGCGCAATGCCGCTGCTTCCTGTCTGCGCTGAAGATGCGGCAGCGGGGGATGCTGTCAAAATGACAGCAAGGATCACGCTGAGTGAGACCTCTGCGACTGCTGAGGGCAAGAATGTCAAGATTGACGGCACGAAGATTACGATTTCTGCTTCCGGTTCCTATGAGTTTTCCGGAAAGCTGAATGACGGTCAGATTATTGTCAATGTCGAGGATACCACGCTCGATAAGGAGACAGTCAAGGTCTTCTTCAATAATGTGGATATTACCGGCTCGACTGCGGCACCTTTCTATGTTGTCAATGCCAAGAATACTTCGATCAATCTGATGGACGGCACAGTCAACTATCTCCGCGACGGCGAAAAATACGGCGCGGATACGACCGCTGTCATTTATGCGAAGGATGATCTCACGATTAAGAGCGGCGGTACGCTCGGAGACGGTAAGCTCAAGATTGTTGCAAATAATCAGCAGGGTATCCATTGCAGCAATGACCTCAAGATTACCGGCGGCGACATTGATGTCAAGGCGGAGCTTGCGGACGGTGTCCGCGGTAAGACCTCTGTTGAGATCAAGGGCGGCAAGCTCGATGTCAATGCAGGCGGCGACGGCGTGAAGTCTACCAAGGGCTATGTCATTATTTCCGGCGGCGATACCGAGATTAAAGCAGGCAATGACGCGGTTCAGGGTGAAGCAAATGTAACCGATACTGATACAAAAGAGGTTCATAACGGCATTTCGATCACCGGCGGCTCGCTCAAAGCAAACGGCGACCGCGCACTGACAAATGTTGCCGGTACGGCTGAAATCAAGGGCGGCGTTGTGTTTGCAACCGCAACCAAAGATACCCTGAAGGAAGGTCAGACGGATGCGGATCTGAAGGACAATTCAATCAAGGTGACTGCTTCGCAGCCGGTTCTGCTGTTCAATACAACGGAGCAGCAGGTCAAGGATCTGCGTGTGGAACTGAAGGAAGCCGGAACGGAAACGGCTGTGTTCTCCAAGAACCCGAATAAGAAATACGATTATGTGCTGATTTCTTCTCCGGAGCTGAAAGTCGGTTCCAAGTATGATCTCTATATCGGCGGCGCAAAGGCGGAGCCTTCCGAGATTGCAATCGCTGAGGGTATCACAACCGTTGCCGATGTTGTCAGCCATGCTGAGATCGAGAAGCCGGAGATTGATCCGCTCGATATCAACGGTGACGGCTCGGTCGATGTTTCCGATGCAGTTATCCTTGCCCGCTTCCTGGCTGAGGATAAGACCGTGAAGATGGTTGACGGTGCGCTGAACCGAATTGATACCAACGGCGACGGTCTGAAAAACGGCGATGATGTCATTACGATCCTTCGCCGCATCGCACATTTGGACTGATTTTGTACGATTTATCCAGAGACGCACGGGGTTTCCGTGCGTCTCTTTTTATTCTTTTCAAAAAAGTGTAGAAATTCACAAAATAGACTTGAAATTGTTTCCGGAAAATGGTATAATAATTCTAATTGATAATATCGCTGAATTTGTAGCAGTATTTTTTATCAATTTTTAACTGTAAAGGAGGCAGAGACACATGGCAGAACGTGTTTTTACACGTGAGGATGCGAAGAGTCTGATCCGGACAAATTCGGATAAGGTGAGGATTCCCTCTGATTTTACGACGATCGAAAGCGGCGCACTTGCAGGCTTTTCACAGGTGAAGTCACTTGTGATACCGGAAGGCGTGACAAAAATCGAAAGCTATGCTTTTTACACAAGGAGCTTTAAGAATACCAGCAATCTGGAGAGCTTAACGATTCCGTCATCGCTGACGCAGTTTGACCGCTGGTGCTTCTATGACTGTAATGCTCTGACATCCATTACGCTCCCTTCGGATTTTGATGAGGATCTTGCGGTGGAGCTGTTCTTCACCTGCCCGAAGGCGACGCTGTTCTTTGGTAAAACCATCTCGATCGGTTCCAAGGTCGTATCGCTTGCGAAGAGCAAGACTGTCCAGCAGATCATGGATGAACGCTCTGGCATTCTGACGCACGGCGGCGCTTCCATGATTCAGATCAAGGACGGCGGCGTGCTTGAGATCCCTGCGATTTACCATTCGATCATGCCGAATGCGATGAAGGGCATCGCAACGCGCGGCATCAAGAAGGTAGTTCTTCCGAATACGATCCGCAGAATTGCCCCGTTTGTCTTCTCATATCTGCAAACACTCGAGGAAATCGAGGTATCGACGGGAACAGAGCATATTGATCCCTGCGCATTTGCCAACTGTCGTCTGCTGAAAAAAATTACGCTGCCGGATTCAATCCGTATGATCGGTGCCGGTGCGTTTATGAATCTTCCGAAGCTCGAAAAGATCAAGCTGCCGCCTGAGCTGACCGTTGTGCCGGATGAACTGATGAGCAACTGTCTTTCGCTGCGGCGTGTCAAATTCGGCAAGAAGGTCACAAAGATCGGTGCCGGTGCTTTCTCGGACTGCTCTGCAATCCGCAGTATGAAGCTGCCGGAAACGGTTACTTATATCGGAAACAGCGCCTTCTGGAACTGTCGCTCCCTGCAGCGTCTCTATATTCCGGCAGGATGTGAAACAGTCAAGCAGTCTACGCTTGGCAACTGCCCGTCGCTTGAGATTCTGTATATTCCGCGGATTATTCACGATCAGAATGAGACCAAGCGCGTATTCGGCGATCTGACGAATCCTTCTATTACATGGATGGATCCCGGTATGCCGCGTCCGGACTGGCATGACGATGAGGATCTGCCGGAGCTTGCTTTTGAGGATGACGAATTTGGTGAGGATCGTCCGCCTGAAACAGCGGAGCCGCTGCCTTCGGATGTCCGCATTCAGTCTGCGTTCTCTGACGGGCGCAAAAAGAAGATTGATCCGGAGGAGGTTCGCAGGATCGAGCTTTCAATCGCCTCCATGCAGTCTCAGCTCCGGAGCCTTGCAACTGCCGCAGGCGGTGTTACTGTCGATCCGGATATGCTGCAAAAGCTCGAGAGCAATCTCTCGCAGATGCAGAAAAATTACGATGCTGTCCAGTCACTTCAGAATTCTGCTGAAACGATTGAGACGCTTCAGAAGCAGATTGACGAATTCTCTGAAATGCAGTCGAAAATGGAGAAAATCTCCGATCTGGAATCGAAGGTTGAAGCAATCGGCGCCATCGGTGATGTTTCTCAGATTGCTTCGGAGCTTTCTGAGGTCAAGGAACAGGTCGGCTCCATTTCTGATATGAAGGATGCGGTAGATTCGATTCATGATATCCGTGAAAAGGTCGATGCGCTTTCCACGCTGAAAGAATCTGTTGAATCTGTCGGTGACCTGAAAGAAATGGCAGGAACGATCTCCGGTATTCAGGAAAAGATTGATGCAATCAATGAGGCGTCTGAGACGGTCGGTGCGATTTCTGAAATGAAAGAGACAGTCGATTCGATTCAGGATAAGGTTTCCGCGATTGACGCTGTTCAGGAAAAGATCGACGCAATCAATGAAGCATCTGAGACGGTCGGTGCGATCTCTGAAATGAAAGAGACTGTCGATTCGATTCAGGATAAGGTTTCCGCGATTGATGCCGTTCAGGAAAAGATCGACGCGATCAATGAGGCTTCCGAGGCTGTCAGTGCTATCTCTGATGTACAGGAAAAGGTCAGCGTGATTCCGGAATTGCAGGAAAAGGTCGGTGAGATCTCCGGCATTCAGGAGAAGGTTGATGCGCTGGCTGAGACAGTTCACGCAGCCGGTGATTTGCAGAGCATGGCGGGTGCGCTCAGTGATGTACAGGAGAAGCTGAGTGTGCTGCCGGAACTCCAGCAGAAAATTGATGCATTTGCCGGTTCACAGGCGATACATTCTTCTTCTGCGCCTGTTGTCACTGAGCAGAGCGAAGCTGCTCCTGTACCTGCTGCACAGTCGGCACCTGCTGATGCTGCTGTTCCGCAGACAGCACAGCCTGAACCGGCGAGTGTGCCGGAAGCTGCTGCAACGGCTGAGCTGCCGCAGCAGCCTATGCAGTCTGCATATCCGCAGCCTGCCGCAGATGTAAATACTATTTATAATAAAGAGGAGCAAACGCCGATGCAGGAACCTGTCGCATATCCAGAGGTTGTATACGAGGACACAATTCCGTTTGTCCCTGTTCAGATCGGCGAATATGCTGAAACAGAAAAAGTCTTTACGCATGATGTCTGCAAAACACTCCCGGGAGCAGTTGAGCGCAGCAATGCTTTGAAAGGCTATACTGTCATAGCGCGACGTGCTTTCCGGAATGCGGAAGCAGGCGAGCGCTTTGAGATTCCGGAGGGCGTCCGCCGCGTGGAATCGCAGGCATTCTGGGATTGCCCGCGTCTCATGGCGATCGAAATTCCGAATTCTCTGACCGAAATTGAACCGGATGCATTTTCCGGCTGTACCCGACTGACAGATGTCTATCTCCCGGCTGACTATCCGGACAGAAAGGCTGTGGATCTGTTCCTGTATCGTCCGGAGATTAAGCTGCACTGGCCGAAGAAGAAGATTCTCTCCAGACCGCGTATTGAAACGGTTGCAGATCTCATGGAGCAGTATGAGGATATCCTGACTGCGCAGAAAGTCAAGAAGCTGACCGTGCGCAATCATATTCTCGAAATCCCCGAAGGCTATATCTCTATCGCGCCGTACTGTACGAAGGAGCTTGATCTGCGGACAGAGGAGCCCGAGCATGTTCTGACAACTGTGATTCTGCCGAAGAGCGTCCGCCGGATCACAGCCTATGCGTTCGGCGGTCTGGAAACAGCACGGCATATTGTGATCCCCGAGGGACTCAAAGTTGTTGAAATGAACGCGTTTACCGGCTGTACCGGACCGTTCCGGATTGTCCTTCCGGATTCGGTTTCGTACATCGGACCGTATGCATTTGCAGCGCCCTGTCAGTATGAGCAGATCCGTCTGCCGAAGACGCTGCGCACGATCAATGAGAATACCTTTACAAATTGTAATACGCTTGTCAGTCTGCGCATTCCGGAGTCTGTTCAGTCAATCGGAAGCAGCGCACTGTCCGGCTGTACAAATCTCAATTCCCTGACGATTCCGCAGCGCTTTGAACGACAGCTCCCTGAGATCCTGGACGGTCCTGTCAAGATCACCGTCAACTGGACGACCGGTGTCATGAAGCATTATGAGCTGCCGCCGACAAACGGAATCATGAGTGTTGTTGCGCCGAATTTCCAGCCTGTCAGTGAGCAGCGGATGTTTACGCTCGAGCTGAGCCGCTCCTGTGCTGATTTCAATGAACGGCTGAAGGAAATGCGCATGCATCCAGTGATTGCACCGCTTGCACTGTCTGAGATGTCAAATCAGACAAAGTTTGAGATTCCGCTCGGCGTGATCCGGCTTTGCAGCTATGCATTTGGCTATAATCAGCGCCTTATGACGCTGACCGTTCCGAAGGCTCTGATCGAATTTGATTATGCAGCGTTCTATGACTGCGAGCGGCTGCGTGATATCTTCCTGCCAGATGAATTTGACCGTGATGCAGCGGCTGTTCTGTTCATGCGTGAACCGTCGATCCTGATGTACTTCGGCAATGCGCGCCCGATCCGCGTCCGGCAGCTTACGGCAGATTGCCCGTGGATCCTGACTTCGAGCGATGCGGCAGAGCTGGATCCGGTTGACGGAACAGTGACGGTTCCGAACGGCTATCTGGTTATCGCATCGTATATGTATCACGGTATTATCGGCAAGCATTCGATGAAGCGGTTTGTGCTTGCACCGTCGGTCAAGCTGATCGGAACGAGTGCGTTTGTCCGGATGAAGCAGCTGGAAGAGGTGATTTGTCCGGAAGGATTGCTTGCGATTGAACCGGCTGCATTCGTGGAATGCTCCAGCCTGAAACGGATCGTTCTGCCGAATTCACTGCGATTCCTCGGCGTTCGGGCGTTTGTCGGATGCGAGGAGCTTCAGGAGATCGTGATTCCGAGCAGATTCTCTGATCGTGCGGCTGAGATCGTGCGCGAGTGTCCGAAGGTGAAGCTGAGCTTCTTCGATGCACCTGCGGACGTAACGGAACGTGCGGCCGATATCGTAGAGGAAGCATTTACCGAAGCAGCAGATGAAGCTGCTGCTGCAGCGGCGGCTGATGAGATTCCGTCTGTCGAGCCTGCGCTTGAGGATATCTCGGATGATGTCACTGAGACTGTCGAGGAAACTGTAACCGAAGTAGCTGACGAGATTCCGGCAGTTGAACCTGCGCTTGATTCGC
>JAGKVC010000169.1 GCA_021152595.1 Clostridia bacterium | reverse complement strand
CTTGCAAACAGATCACGCTGCGAAAAAAATGCATCCAGCGTCTCACTGGCAGACGGATATTCAGCCGTCACCATGAATGCACCGTACTGCGCAATATGCATATACGAGAAATCCTTGAGCTGACCTTCTTTCGTCCTGACGGAAGTGAAGCGGCGTTTTCCGGCGTCAGCAAGCATCTCCTGCGTCTGATGCACCGCAAACAGGAACCGCGACATCTGTTCATCGGAAAGCGGCAGCGTAACAGCCTCCCCTTTTCCGGTATAGAATTCCCATTCACGCGCTACGATCGGAGAAATGCCCTCAAACAGACGGATGATTGCCTTTGAGAGCGATATCGGCATACAGGATGCGATTCGCTCGGTAATCAGTGCATCTGTGCATTCCGTCATGCAGATACGATCCTCACGCGGCGGTGCCTGATACTCCATTCCCGGCAGAACCAGACGCACGCGCGAGATCTCCTCATCCACCCGGCGCAGACTGTCGATGATTCTGCCGGTCTCATTGACAAGGATCACATTGGAAAACTTTCCCATGATCTCACAAACCAAAGTCAGGAGAACAGAGTCTCCCATTTCGTTATTTGCGCGAATCCGGAAGCGCAGGATACGTTCCAGACCGTCCTGTTCGATGTCCTCGAGCTTGCCGCCGCTCAAATGCTTTCTGAGCAGCATGCAGAACATCGGCGGCTGTGCAGGATTTTCGGGTACTGTCTGGGTGATATGCACACGCGCAGCATCCGCAGATGCAGAAAACAGCACCTTGACTGCGCCCTTGCCGCGGAAAGAGAGCACCAGCATATCGCGCGAGGGCTGATAAATTTTGTCGATCCGTGTGCCGATCAGCGGCAGGAGTTCCTCACGGATACAATGCAGAAATGCGCCGTCCAGTGCCATATTCCGCTCCTTTCAATATTCGTTAGATTCCGGAAAAACCGCCGTAGGATGCAAATTCTCCCTCGATCATGCCTGCTGCGAGATTTGCAAACGGGATATCCTCACAATCAAGCTCCGGAACGATAAGCTGAACATTCTGCTGCATATCACTGTCAAGCATCGCAACACAGGTGCAGAGACGGCTGTAACGCAGCAGCGGAGATTCCGCTTCCGCTTCACACATCCAGTTGATATTCGGGATGCCGATTGTGCAGATAACAAGCTCAACGCCGTAAAGTGTCTGAAGGATTTTCAGCAGCAATGCAGGCTCATAGAGATCCGGTGCGCTCAGATCCTCAAACGCCATGCCCCAGCCGTCAGGCTGCGGAATACCGTCGCTCAGGCAGAGGCGGATCGTAAAGAACAGCTTATCCGAGACAACCATTTTCATTGCAGTATAGCAATCGCGCAGGAAACGGGTTCTGTCATCGAAATCGCCGCCGAATTTGCCGTCACGGTGAAATGCAGCAAGACTTTCACCGAAGAGACTTCTGTCAGCAGCATTGAGCGCGATTCCGTCAAAACCTGCCTTCTCTGCGGATTTTGCAGCATCCGCACAAGTGATCAGAAGTGCATTCAGTTCCTCGTCCTTGAGCAGCGGAACATCATGCGGAAGACTTGCGCTGATATCAAAAGCAGCCGGTTTCAGAGCATGATGTCCTGCGTGATTCAGCAGCGCAATCACGAGCGGCGCAAAGCCGTGTGCCTCCTCAGACGCAGCCTTTACTGCCTCAATCAGCGCCTGAAACGATGCTGCATTCTCCTCTGAGATTGCAAGTCCCCTGTCAAATTCTCTTGCATCTGCTGAGATTCCGGTCGGTTCAATGACAACGATTCCGTAAGCCTTTCCACGGACAGCATTCTCATACCGGCGGACAGTTTCCTCAGAGGGAGCGCCGTTCTCTGCTGCGTCCAAAGCAGGCTGCATCAGGAGCACGCTTCGGTTTCCGACAGTATGTCCGTGAAGCTGCGTTTCGTGATCCAGTGCATCTGTGTCATAGTGCATCGGAAAGAACAATCCGATATCAGATGCTTCCTCCCGCAGTTCGTCAATTTGCATTTCCAGTTCCATTATGATACCTCCATTGAAAACGGAACGCCTGCCGTCGGCACCGTTTGCCGGCAGCAGGCAATTCCAATCACAGATCAGTCATTGAATTCCTTGATTTTTGCAATATGCTGAAGAATTGCAATAACATCGCCCGAGGTGATGCCCTTGCTGCCGTCGCAGTCAGCATTGATCTTACCGTCCGAAGTGATATTCGCGGTTCTGTCTTCAGCGATCATTCTCGCAAGCAGAACCGAGTCACTGACATCGACACGGCCGGAGCAGTCAACGTCGCCGCGGAGCAGTTTACGGTCAGATGCTTCCGTCGTCTTTGTCGGCTGTGTGGTAGTCTCCTCATTTTTTCCGACCGTAGGCGTAGCATCTGACGGAACCGTGCCGTCCGGTTCAATACCGCCGATCAGAACACCGTCATTATAAACGCAGATGTTATCCGTGCGGACTTCGTTGCCGGTGCCGAAGAATGCATCATCTTCCTTGTAGATCTTGAGATCTTTATAGCTCGGATCGTTTGTCGGATCCCAAATATCACCGTAGTAGAAGCCGAGCTTAAATTGCAGCTTCTTACCGCAGTTGACGAAATTGTACTCGCCCCAGTCAAACTCGACATAGGCGTATTTGGAATCCTTCTCCCACTTCACAGGCTGACTCATAGTAGCAAGATGCGGCTTTGCCTCGGCCTGGACTTGATCATAGAGAATCGTACCCTCAACCTTCGAGAAATCTTTAATCTCGCTAAGGTCGATATAGTAGCGAACGGTCATCTTTTCAGGTGCCTTTGCCTCATTGCTCTTCACCATGAAAGAGACCTTGGTCACGCCGGCGCCGTCAGCATGCAGATCATCAATGCCGCAAGCCTCAACCCATGTGCCCTTCGCGCCGCCGACCTCGCCGGAAGCATCCGAACCTCTGCCGCCGTCATCCTCAGGCGGGAAATCCGGTGTAATCGACTGCTTATACTGATCCTTGTATGCAAGATACAGACCGGCTGCTGCACCCGGGCAAGCTGCATTATAGTCGATTGTAACTTCGTTGTAGATCCAGTCCTTCGTTTCATCATTGTGCGCATCCTTCGCATCCGGACCGCCGCAGAGTGCGCCGAAGAGAACATAGAGCTGCTGATCCGTATCCTCACACTTTGTCAGACCGGAAGCAGCGCGGTGATGCGGATAAGCTGCGGAATTCTCATCGAAGCCGGTCAGGAAGCAGCGCGGTCCGCTGGAGCCTTTGTGGCTCGGCTCAAGATACTTGATATCATTGTTGCCGAGGATGTACTCCATCTGACCTTTCGCCCACTCGGTAAAGCCGTAGTCCTTCAGGCGCTCGCTTTCCTTTTCGTACTTATCCTTGCCCTTGTTATACTTATCATAGATGAGAATCATCATCTGCGTTGCGGTGTTGTAACGGCAGGATCCCCACGTATTCAGCCACCAGTAGCCCTGCGGCGTGATCGTTCCGGGAGAACCGCTCATGTAGCCGTGATAAGCCTTTGCGCACTGTCCCCAGAAGTCGATTGCTTCATACGGGTTCTTATTCGCAGCCTTCATATACTCGATCGCGAGATCGCACTGACCGAGCGGATTCTCTTTCTCGGTATAGGTCAGACCGGACTTGTAGACCTCGGAAATGCGTCCCATCAGAATACCGACGCCGTTCCACATGTCATTCCAGCAGTAGCAGTATCCGGGCGGTGCATAGAAATCATAGTAAGGAAGCATGTCGTCGATATAAGCGTTATCGCCGGTAATCAGGTAGAGCCAGCACGCTGCGAAGCAGTAGTCATCCTCCCACTTTTCAGAGGTGTAATACTGATCCGGTCCCTGATCATTGACAGCCTTCACCTTATCATTTTCTTTTGCAAATTCATAGAGCGCCTTGCCGTAATCCAGACACTTCTTCGCATAATCCGGATCGGTGTCCTGGAAGTTCAGGTAATTGATCAACAGGCAGGCTGCTGTATTTGCAATGTTACAGGTTGTCGGATTCTCAGGCGTCGCGAACCATGCAGGACGATTCATCGAATCATTCTGCGGAAGCTGCCAGTAAGCATGGTCGATATCGCCGTCGCCGACCTGATAGCAGAAGCACTTGACCTTGCCGGTTTCATCGCGGAAGGTGCAGCGCATGAAATAATCACAGAAATGGCGGATAATTGTTTCGACATGTTCCTGCTGCTCACATTCAATATAAGCATCACGGAACTCAAGATATCCCCATGAAACGGTTGTGCCGGAATAAGCCTCCGGAAGACCGAATTTGACATGGTCACCGGCATCATGATAGCCGCCGGAAACATCAATCGTACCGTCCTTTTTACCGGTGTTAAGGATATCATAATTATCCTTGATAAATGCCTCGGACAGATTTGTTCCGACTTCGCCGTCAGGCTTCGTGAAGGACTCCATCGTCTTCAGCGGGACTTCCGCATCATAGACGTGGCAGTTAGCACGCCATTTGAAGCGGCTGTGGTCTTCAACTTCTGGACCGCACATATTGGCGTCATAGAAGTGAAGAGAGTACTGCAGCGCCTTGGCAAAGTTGTCGTAATCGCCTGCCGGATCAGTAACAAGCGCGCCGGCAGACAGAGAAGCCGTAATCGGTACACTTACGACAGCGGTCACGACAGCAAGCGCGGCTGCGGTGACCTTCCGGATTCTTGTCTTTTTGAATCCCATAAAAATCCCTCCCTTTTATTGATGCCCTTCTTCTTTTGGGCATTCTTATTGATAGTATAGCATATTTTTTCAGAAAATACAAGCCTAAAATAAAATTTAAGGATTTTTTTCAAAAAGCACTTGATTTTTATCTGGAAGTATGATATAATATCAAAGTCAGGTTTACAAAACCTGCTGCATGGAGATGTATCGAAGTGGTCATAACGAGAACGACTCGAAATCGTTTGAGCGGTAAAACGCTCCGTGGGTTCGAATCCCACCATCTCCGCCATATGGGGCATTAGCGCAGCTGGGAGCGCACCACACTGGCAGTGTGGGGGTCACGGGTTCGAATCCCGTATGCTCCACCATAGACCATCCCCGAAAATGTCGAATTTACGGCGTTTTCGGGCTTTCATTTTTTCGGAAAATATGCCTTGTCCGCTGTTTGTCCGCTATTTGAGTGACGGCAGCGGACAAGCTGCTTTATTCCGCCTTTTGCAGGAATCCGAATACACCGTCCATTGCATCAGATACCCTTGCCTGAGCATTCTGGAACATATGGGAGTACACATTCAAAGTCGTTCCGGAGTTACTGTGACCTAAAGCACCGGAAACGGTCGTGACATCCAAACCGGCGGAGATCATGGAACTGGCTGCAAAATGACGGAAAGCGTGGATTCCGTGAAACGGCAGTCCGTTTTCATTGCAGAGATTCCGCAGCCACTTGTATGGTGTGTGATTGCCCATCGGTGTTCCATTCCAGCGCGTAAAGATACGGTCGGTGTCAACCCACTGGCCGCCGAGCCGTAGCGATTCGCTTGCCTGCTCGTCTTGCAGCGCACGGAGCATTTCCATGATCGGCGCTGCGATTTTCAGTGTCCGCTGGGAGCGTTTGGTCTTTGTGGTATCCGTATAATTCCCGATGCCGGAAACATAATTGGAGGTTCTGCGGACGCTGATGATCTGATGTTCAAAGTCAACGTCCTTCCATTCAAGCCCCAGCATTTCACTTCTGCGGAATCCGCTGTATGCGATCAGATAGAAAAACGCGCGGTATTTCAGCGGCTGATTCTGCATCAGGGAGAGAAGCTGCTGCATTTCCTCCTGCGAGTAAATCTCCTTCTCCTTGACCTCGCCCCTGGGAATCACGACCTTACTGCACGGATTTTCCGACACCAGACCAACCCGCACCGCGTAGGTGAACACGCCGGAAATGAAACTCAGGTAGTGAATGATACTCTTGCGTGCAAGAGGCTTGCCGGTCTTTTCATGAACACCGTCCTTTGCCAGAGAATTGATGAATCCCTGAATCTGCCTTGCTGTCAGCCTGTCAATGCGAAGATGTCCGATTGCCGGATACACACGGCGCGTCAATAGTTTGGTGCGGTAGAATGTCGTGTTCCGCAGATTCAGCTTGCCGTATTCCTCGAACCATTCCTCCGCGAGTTCCTGAAACTTGACGGCAGAAGTGCGGTAGCCGTGCGCGCAGGCTTCTTCAAACATGACCGCCTGCCGGTTCAGCTCTTTCTGAATCTGCCGCTCTGTCATGCCCTCCGCCGGCTTCCACGTCATTGCCTGCTCTTTGTGACTGCCGCTTGTATCGTAGCCAACCGACACTCTGATCTGATAAGAGTTGCCTCTTTTTCTGATGGTTGCCATAAGATATCCTCCTTCGATATCGCAAATTTATGACATACCCCTGTACGTCACTATTATATCACTTTTACAATTTAAAGTCAAGATGCGAATTGCAGCTTAGGCTATTTCAAAGCGACACATTCTTTTTCCTGTGTGACTTTACGGCAGCCTGCCGCTTGCGTTCTTCCTCGACGAGTTTGGAGATATAATCGCCCTGTGAAATCTCGCGGTAGGTCTTGGCAATATCAGCGTATACCGTATATTTCTGCTGACACTTCCTG
>JAGKVC010000168.1 GCA_021152595.1 Clostridia bacterium | reverse complement strand
TGTGTCAGGTTGACCGCCTCGAGCATTTTGTCCGTTTCTTCGCGGATATCCTTTTTCTTCATCCCTTTGAGCGCGCCCATGTAATAGAGAAAACGCTTTGCCGTGAAATCATCGTAGACGCCCTGAAGCTGCGGTGTATAGCCGACAAGCTCGCGCCATTTGCGCCCCATTTTCAGGATATCTTTGCCGTTCCAAAGAATCTCGCCTTTCGTCCGCGGCATGTGATCAGTCATGAGCTTCATCAGCGTCGATTTGCCTGCGCCGTTCGCACCGAGCAATCCCGTGACGCCCGGTTCCAGCGTGAAGCTGACATCCGAGAGCGCATGAAAATCGCCGTACTGCTTGGAGAGATTCCGTATTTCCAGTTTGTTGGGCATGGTGTCACCCTCATTGCAAGATAAGCAGGCGCTCGGCATTCATATCGGAGAAGAGCGATTCCGGCGTGATGCGGTAGAGCGCTCTGACACCGACCAGATAGAAATATTTGCCGTCAAAGCCGGTGTTTAAAGAGCCGTAGCCGAAGGCATCATAGAGGTTAAGGGTATCGGTTTTCAGCGAACCGCCTCTGTCATTGATTGTGAGCGCAAGCTGAATATCCTCCTCTGTGATATCTTCGGGCTGAATGTATACGAAATCAACGACATAATAGCCGGTTTCCTCGTAATGCTCAATATCGTCTGCACTGAGTGAATCCGGATGGATCCATTCGCCGTCCTCGGTCTCCCAGCAGCCTGAATACCGCAGGAAATTCAGATCCTCCTGTGTCGCTTCGCCCGGCGCAACCCAGCGTTTTTTGTCATAGCCGAAGCCGTTTTTCATCACCATGCTGCGGACCTCATCGTCCGTGAAGCCCAGATTCTTTATGTTGTTCAGATCGGCGGTGCGCAGGAGCCTGCCGCTGCTGTCAAATTCCGAGACATACATATAGCCCGTCGAATCCCATTCGCGCCGGTCAAAGATCTGCCAGAATGCATACAGATGTTCATTCGAGGAGAGCAGCGAACTGACCTCAATCTCCACCTTGAAATTATCCATTAAGTCTTTATCATTCAGAATATCATCAGTCAGCCACGAATTGGATTCCTGTGCGATTGTCAGGATATTCGGGCAGTCGGTCGTTTCGCCTGTTTTCATGTTGCAGCAGCGGAGCGCGATATTCTTGTAATAGTCGATTCCGGTGCCTCTGTTTTCATCATAGAGATAGAAAACATAATCGCCGCTGACCGTGCAGAGATTGCACTTTCCTGATTTGATATTCACGACCTGCTCGATCAGACCGGTGCGGCAGTCGATGCGGAATACACCGGAACCCTTGATCGGATCGCGCCAGTCCTGCCGCGACTTGTGGAAGTAGACGTAATCGCCGACGCCTCTGAGACCGCGGCCGATCGGATCCAGCGTGCATGTCTTGCCTTCTGCCGGATTATAGTCTTTCTCCGCCTCGCCGGAGGTGCTGAGCGTCGTCAGCTTGTTCGGCTCCGGCTCATAGCAGTACATTTCCCATTTGCCGAAATAATCGTCACCGGAGATCATCATATTGTCATCGAGCGTTTCGTGATATTCCGCATAAACGCAGTTGATCCAGAGCTGACCGCGGTGGGCGATCAGGTCGGCATAGCAGCGATAGGGCTTCTCCGAAAGATAGAGCCTTGTGACCTCGCTGACCTCGGTGCCGTCCTGTGTATAGCGCAGCAGGACAGTCGGGAATTTTGTGCAGTTCTCGGGTTTCTGCTGATACTCGCGGTAATCCAGTGCGACGAGATATACGGCATCATTCAGCACGACCGGCTCGCTGATCGGATAGTAATTCTGCGTGGTGGCGGTGCAGAATTCGCTGCCGTCATGCAGGCAGTTCGGCTTTGCACATACAAAGACCGATTCGCCGGATTCTGCATCATAGTATTTCAGTGCGCCAAGCTCTGAGGTGTAGTGCATCGGACCGAAAGCCATAGCTTTTCTAAGCTGTTCCTGATCCTCCGCGGTTGTACTGTAAATATCAAAGATACCCTGATGAAGGGCACGGGAATCGAGCGCATCCAGATAGAAGAAGCCGGAATCCGTCTGCGCGAAGCTGTGCATTTCGGGGCTGTCCTGCTGATTTGTCAGCTTCGGGAAGATCACCGCATTGTCGGTGTCGGGCGGTGTTTCGTTTTCGGAAATCTCGCTCTCGAGATTGTTGTCTGTTTTGTGCTTGTGGATGCTGTAACCGATTGCGGCTGCTGCTCCGCCGACGGCAAGCGCCATCGCAGCAATCAGTATCCATGCGGATTTTGTCAGTTTTTTCGTTGTTTTTTGTGTTTCCATATCGTTCTCCTGTGTCCAGTCGGCTGTGAGACTGTTCTGACCGCTGTGAAGCGGCTTTTCGGCAGGAAGCGGTGTTTGCAGGATGCGGTCGATCTCGTTCTGCGGCGTCTGCTGCTTCCGGAGACGGCGGAGCATTGCCGTGAGCTTTGCACGCAGACTTTGCTTTTCAGCTTTCGGCTGCGCTGCCTGCTGCATATGGAACTGCAAATCTTCATCCAGATATTCCTGCGGCAGATATTTCATCAGTTCATAGATCTGATCGTCTTTCACAGCAATCCCTCCTCTCTCAGAAATTCCCCGAGCTTTTTGCGTGTACGCAGCAGCGTCATTTTGACGCGCTTTTGCTGATTCCGTGCGCCTCGGCAATCTCGCTGACGCTGTACATGAGCCAGTAGCGGTCGATCATGATGAGCCGCGTCTGCTTCGGCAGCGATCCCAGAAAACGCCGGAATGCATCCTTGAGCATGCGCTGCTCTGCTGCCAGTGCGGTGTCGTCGGATGCCTCCAGTACATCCGGAAGCGTATCCAGCGAGACATCCTGCTCCGTGCCGCCGCGCTTGACTGCCTGCCGCTGTTCCAGACGGTTCAGTGCAAGCCGCTTTGCGACGGTCACCAGAAATGCGCGGAAGCTCTTGGGCTTTGCAGGCGGAATCGCATTCCAGATGTGCAGCATCGTATCGCTGATGCACTCCTCCGTATCCTGCGGATCCCTGAGGATCCGGTTGACAAGATGCTCGCAGATGGTGCCGTATCTTGCCTGTGTTTCTCTGATTGCGCGTTCATTGCGTGATTCGTACAGCGCGATCAGATCGCTGTCATCCTGCGCGCCGGATGCACGGAGCTGTTCCGTTCTCTGCATCTGATCCGCCTCCTTTGTGTGATGTATTTCCTGCCTCACTCTCTTAGACAGGAGTTCTGTGAAAACGGTCACATGTTTTTTTCAAAGTCTATTATATCATATTATTCTGAAAAGATCGACAGGAATTATCAAAAGACAGCGTCCGGAAATGAATTTAGGCAAACAGGGGCAAATGTCCAAAAACCGGACAGATTCCGCCCATTGCCAAAAATTCAGACACGGGCTGTACGGTTGCCCGTTGCAAACTCTGCGGAAACGGCGTATCATAGAACCATAAGATGAACAGAAAGGACTGAGAATTATGCGTAAAGTGCGTTCCGTACTCCCGATGAAGGCAGCGAAAACCGGCTATATCATCCTCTCGGTGCTGCTCTGCGGCTTCGGCTGCTTCCTGATCGGAAAACCGGAGATCAGTACAGCGCTGCTCGGAAGCATTGCTGGTGTGCTGCTGATTGCATTCGGCATTTTCAAGCTGATCGGATACTTTTCAAAGGATCTCTACCGGCTGGCGTTTCAGTTTGATCTGGCATTCGGGCTGCTGCTGATGATCCTCGGCGGCGTGATCCTGACAAAGCCGGAAAATCTGATGCATTTTCTCTGCATCGTCACCGGATTGTATGTCACCGCGGACGGGCTGCTCAAGCTGCAAACGGCACATGACGCAAAGCAGTTCGGCATCCGGACATGGTGGCTGATCCTTGCGGCTGCAATCCTGACCGGCATCCTCGGCGTGACACTGATGCTGCGTCCGGCTGAGAGCAGTGTGGTACTCATGCGGATTTTCGGCGGCGTGCTGCTCGCGGAGGGTATCCTCAATCTCATTACGGTGCTGATGACCGTCAAGATCGTGCGCAATCAGCGTCCGGACATCATCGAAGTATCTTATCAGGAGGGATCAAACTTATGACACGTTTCGGAGAATGGATCGCAAAGCACCGGATTCTGGTGCTGACGGTCGGGATCCTGCTGCTGATTCCCTCGGTATTCGGGTTTCTCAATACACGGGTGAATTATGATATCCTCTCCTATCTGCCGGAGGATATCAATACGATGCAGGGGCAGGATATCCTGAAGGAAGAATTCGGAAAGGGCGGCTTTTCCTTTGTCATCACAGAGGGCATGCGCGAAAAGGAGATCGCGGAAACCGCTGACCGGATCGCGGAGATTGACCATGTTGCGGATGTGGTATGCTATGAATCCATGACGGATCTGCGGATCCCGAAGGAGATTCTGCCGCAGAAGGTCTATGACGCATTCAACAAGGGCGATACGACGATCATGGCGGTGTTCTTCGATGACACCACCTCGGCGGAGGGTACGCTCAATGCAATCGACGAGATGCGGAAGGTCACATCGGAGCAGTGCTTCATCAGCGGCATGTCCGCGATCACAACCGATATGAAGCATCTGACCGAAAGCGAAACGATCATCTATGCGGTGATCGCCGTGATCCTGACGAGCATCGTCCTGATGCTGACAATGGATTCGTTCCTGATCCCCGTATTTTTCATGCTGAGCATCGGCTTTGCGGTGGTCTGGAATCTCGGTACAAACTTCTTCCTCGGCGAGATCTCATTTATCACACAGGCGCTTGCAATGGTCTTGCAGCTCGGCGTGACAATGGATTATTCGATCTTCCTCTGGCACAGCTACAAGGAGATGCTGACATGCTATGAAGACAAAGAGGAAGCAATGGCACATGCAATCGCCATGACGGTCAGCTCGGTCGTCAGCAGCTCGCTGACAACGGTCGCCGGATTCCTTGCGATGTGCTTCATGAGCTTCACGCTCGGTCTGGATCTCGGCATTGTCATGGCAAAAGGCGTGATCTGCGGCGTGATCGCCTGCATCACGATTCTGCCTGCAATGATCCTGATTTTCGACCGCGCAATCGCAAAAACCACGCACAGAGCAATCCTGCCGAAATTTGAGCGGACATCTGCATTTATCACGAAGCATTCGCCGGTATTTCTGGTTGCGGCGGTTGTGCTGCTGATTCCGGCTGTATTCGGATACCGGAATTACGATGTCTATTATAATCTCGACAGTACGCTTCCGGCTGAGCTTGACAGCGTGATCGCAAATACCAAGCTCTCGGAGACATACAATATGAACAGTACGCATCTGCTGCTCGTCGATGCGGATATGGATGCAAAGACAGCAGGGCAGATGATGCGCGAAATGGAAGCTGTGGACGGCGTACAGTTCACGCTCGGATTCAATTCGCTGGTCGGTCCGGCGATCCCTGAGGAAGCCGTGCCGGAGCAGCTCCGGAGCGTCCTCAAAAGCGACGACTGGCAGCTCATGCTGATCGGATCGGAATACAAGGTCGCATCGGATGCGGTCAATGCACAGATCGAACAGCTCAACAAAATCGTGACGAAATATGACCGCGACAGCCTGCTCATCGGTGAAGCACCTGCGACGAAAGACCTCATTGAAATCACCGACCGCGATTTTAAGATCGTCAGCATTCTTTCGATTGCAGTGATCTTCCTGATTATCGCGCTGAACTTCAAATCGCTGACATTGCCGGTGATTCTTGTCTCGGTCATTGAGCTGGCAATTATGATGAATCTCGGCATTGCGTATTACACAAATACATCGCTGCCGTTCATCGCTTCGGTCGTCATCGGCACAATTCAGCTCGGTGCAACTGTCGATTACGCGATTCTCATGACCACGCGCTATCGCACGGAGCGCAGCAGCGGCAGGGAGAAAAAGGAAGCCGTCGGCATTGCGCTGAAAACCTCAATTCAGTCGGTGATTACATCGGCGCTCGGATTTTTTGCAGCGACAATCGGTGTCGGTGTGTATTCGCAGATCGGCATGATTTCCTCGCTCTGCATGCTGCTCGCACGCGGCGCGCTGATCTCGATGGTAGTTGTGGTAACGGTGCTGCCCTCGATGTTCATGCTGCTGGATAAAATTATCTGCAAGACATCGGCAGGCTTTCTTCCGGATTCGGATTATAAGAGAAAGCACCGTCTGATTTTCGTATCGTCTCATTGAACAGGAGTGAATCATCATGAAAACATACAGAAGAGTGATCGCAGGTATGCTGGCTGTGCTGCTTTCCGCAGGCGCAACGGGCGCATTTGCATATCAGAGAAAGTCCGCACCGGCATCCGCAGAGGAAACCGCCGCAGAACCGGAATCTGATTCCGCGGAAACCGAAGCCGAACGGACTCCGGCATCCGGAAAGGCGGAGAAGGATGAAACTGTTTATATCATGTGCAATGCGGATGCATCGGTTAAAAATGTGGTTGTCAGCGATTGGCTGAAAAATCCGAAGGCAGCGGCATCTCTCCGCGATATCTCGAATCTGACCGGCATCGAAAATGTCAAGGGCGACGAAGCATTCTCGCAGGATGGCAAAACGCTGAACTGGGATGCATCCGGCGACGATATCTACTACAAGGGCAGCAGCGATTCAGAGCTGCCGGTCGGTGTCACCGTGACCTATC
>JAGKVC010000026.1 GCA_021152595.1 Clostridia bacterium | reverse complement strand
CTCAACTGCGGATTCCGTCTTGCGGAGCTTGTCGGGATGAATGTCGGGGATGTGGATTTCTTCAACCGGCAGGTGCGCGTACTCGGAAAAGGCAGCAAAGAGCGGATCGTCTATCTCAATGACGCATGCCTCTCCGCATTGCAGGATTATCTTTCTGCGCGTGAAAATCCGCCCGAGGAGCCGAATGCGCTGTTTCTCAGCCGCAATCACCGCCGGATCAGCCGCCGCAGAGTCCAGCAGGTTGTGGAAAATCACCTGACCGCTGCAGGGCTCGGCGGAAGAGGTCTTTCCACGCATAAGCTCCGGCATACCGCCGCGACACTGATGTATCAGCACGGCAACGCAGATATGCTGACACTCAAAGAAATCCTCGGGCATCAGTCCATTGCAACAACGGAGATTTACACGCATCTCTCCAGCAAGCAGCGGCAGGATGCGATCGACAGCAATCCGCTCGCCGGTGAACATATGCATAATCCGAAAAAATAGGAAAGGATATTATAATGGAAAGCAAGGAAATATTCGCAGTGATTCTCGCAGTAGCCGGTATCGTTCTCGTAATCGGTATCCTCAGCATGGTCACAAAAAAGGACAAAGCCGGTGAACAGACCTCCCAGCCGGAAATCACTGAAGTCACACAGCAGCAGCCTGTTTATCTGGAAACAGATATCTGGGATGTGCTCCGCGAGCAGAATACAACGACCGACGTAACGGAAGTCACGCTGCCCGACGGCTCTGCTTCAACGGATCTTCCCGAAGGCACAGCAATCGAAGGGACCGATCTCAGCGGCGATGTCTCCGCGCCGGAATCCACTGATTCCGCCCTGCCGGAGGGTGCGATCACGGAAACCGTCCCCGGCAGTGAAACCGTCACAGAGACAACCGCCGAAGCAGGAATAGTCGCATTGCCGGAGGAGCCGATGCAGACCTATATCCTTCAACTGCCCTGAAACGGAGGTTTTTCATGAAGATACTGATGTTCGGTGATGTTGTCGGAGAAGCGGGAACTGCCTGCTTTCAGAAGCATGCACCGATACTCCGCCGGCAGCACAGCGCTGATCTGATCATCGTCAACGGCGAAAACTCCGCAAAGGGCAACGGCATCACGCGGCAGTCTGCGGAGCAGCTTTTCGCAGGCGGCGCAGATGTCATCACAACGGGCAATCACTGTTTCCGCCGCAAATGCGACGATATCTTTGAGAATGACCGCATTCTGCGTCCGGCGAATTTTCCCGGTGATGCGCCGGGAAAGGGCTTCTGCATCCTTGACTGCGGTGCATATTCCGTCGCCGTGATCAATCTCATGGGCACCGCATTCATGGAGCCGCTCGACAATCCGTTTTCTGTGATTGATGAGCTTCTGCCGCAGATTGACACGCCGAATATCCTGCTCGATTTTCACGCGGAAGCGACCTCGGAGAAACGTGCGATGGGCTGGTATCTCGCCGGAAAGGTCTCTGCGGTGATCGGCACGCATACCCATGTACAGACAGCGGATGCGGAAATCCTCGACGGAAAAACCGGCTATATCACTGATGTCGGCATGGTCGGCGGTGCCAGATCCGTCCTCGGCGTCAATGTGGAGCAGGCGATCGCCAAGCAGCGTTTTCACCGTCCGGTGCAGTTTACAGAGACCTCAGGTCCCTGCATCCTGAACGGAGTTGTACTGGAAATTGATAGCAAACTCGGCATTTGTAACAAAATTGCTCCCGTTTTTGCAAGAGAATGACTAATTTCGCGTAAATGACTTGACTTTTTTCGTGAAATGTATTATACTGATAGTGGCAATATCAGTGGCACAGCTGAAGGCAGAGCGGCAGTTCTGTCACGCCAAGGAACCCAGTAAAACAATCCGAAATCATTTTATCTTATTTTGTAGGAGGTTACACCCATGGAAGTATTGAAAGTATCGTCTCATTCCACCCCGAACTCCGTTGCCGGTGCAATTGCAGGCGTCATTCGGGAACAGCATGTGGTTGAGGTTCAGGCGGTCGGCGCCGGTGCGGCGAATCAGGCAATCAAGTCGATTGCAATCGCGCGCGGATATCTCGCTCCGATCGGCATTGATCTCGTATGTATCCCTGCTTTTGCAAGCATCGAAATCGACGGCGAGGAACGCACAGCAATGAAGCTGATCTGCGAGCCGCGCTAAGCCTTGTATAGCAATGCGCTTCTCCTTCGGGAGAGGCGCATTTTTTGTGCCTCGTCCGCATATCGTTTCTCATGGAAGGAGCGTGCGGAAGATGCATGGACTGACAGACGAAGAAGTCAAATCACGGCAGGCACAGTACGGCACCAATACGCTGGAGGAGCCTGCCAAATCTCATCCGATCCGGATATTTTTCTCGCAGTTTCGGGATTTTATGGTACTCGTCCTGTTGGCGGCTGCGGCGGTTTCGTGGGTACTCGGGGAATATGCGGATGCCGTGACAATCGCAGTTATTGTCGTGCTGAATGCAGTTCTCGGATTTGTTCAGGAATACCGCACCGAGCAGACATTGCTCGCACTGCGCGGACTCACGGCACCGACTGCGCATGTCCGCAGAAACGGTACAATCACAGTAATTCCGGCGGAGGAGCTCGTGCCGGATGATATCATATTGCTCGAATCCGGCGACCGTGTTCCGGCAGATGCAGTGATTCTTTCCGCCTCGCAGCTTTTCGCCGAGGAGTCGATCCTGACCGGTGAATCATCCGCAGTCGGCAAGCATGCGCACTGTGATCATGACGGCGCAGTCAGCGGCGAAATCGGAAGAGCAGATATCCTCTACGCCGGAACCTCTGTCACACGCGGTACAGCAGAGGCAAAGGTCATAGCAATCGGAAAATCCACGCAAATGGGGAAAATCTCGCAGATGCTCGGTGATATCACAGACAGCGAAACGCCGCTGCAAAAGCGTCTCGGAGAGCTGGGGAAAACGGTTTCCGTTATCTGTCTGATCGTATGTGTCATGGTCTTTGCGGCAGGGATGCTGCGCGGCGAGCCGTTCTTTGAGATGCTCATGACCGGCATTACAATCGCAATCGCCGCAATTCCCGAGGGGCTGCCTGCAACGGTCACAATCGCGCTTGCGCTTGCCGTCCGCAGAATGCTGAAGCAGCATGCGCTCGTCAACCGGCTGCATGCGGTCGAGACGCTCGGCTGTGCATCGGTCATCTGCACAGATAAAACCGGTACAATCACCGAAAACAAAATGACGGTGCAGCGCATCGCGTCGCCGGACGGTCAGTTCACAGTGACCGGAACCGGCTGGCAGTGCAGCGGATCGCTCATGCAGAACGGCAGTCCGTGCGGTCAGCATATCCTGAGCGGTCTGATGCCGCTTCTGCGCTGCGCGGTACTATGCAATCATGCAGAAATCAGTGGAAAATCCGGCGGCGCGGAATGGCAGATCACCGGTGATCCGACCGAAGCTGCCCTGCTGATCGCTGCTGCAAAATGCCGCGTCACAGCAGATGCATTCACGCGGTACCGGATCCTGTCCGAGATCCCGTTTGAGAGTGAAACGCGCGCAATGACAGTGTTCTGTCAGACGGAATCCGGCAGAATTGCCCTGACAAAAGGCGCTTCGGATGTGATTCTGAAACAATGTGCATATTACCGCACCCACGGCACTGATCTTCCGCTGACACCGCAGAAGCGCGCGGAATTTGCATGCATGGCGGATCATATGGCGGAGGATGCGCTGCGCGTGCTGGCTTTCGCCGAGAAAGCAAATCCCGCGGGAAGCGCAATGCCGGATACAATGGTCTTTCTCGGATTTATGGGGATGCTGGATCCGCCGCGCGAACAGGCAAAAAAGGCAATCGCTGCCTGCACACGCGCCGGAATCCGCGTCATGATGCTGACCGGCGACCATGTCAAAACGGCTTCCGCGATTGCAAAAAAGGCTGGAATCCCCCACGCAGAAGCGGCAATTACCGGCGCAGAGCTGGATCGTCTTTCCGATACCGCGCTCACGGATTGTATTGAAAGATACGCCGTGTTTGCGCGTGTCACACCGGCGCATAAGCTGCGTCTCGTCCGCGCCTGCCGTGCGAAACAGTATATCACCGCTATGACCGGCGACGGCGTCAACGATGCGCCGGCTGTCAAGGAGGCGGATATCGGCGTTGCAATGGGCAGGAACGGCACGGATGTCACCCGTCAGGCGGCGGATGTCATTCTCCTTGACGACCGCTTTGATACAATGGTTTCCGCCGTCGAACAGGGACGCACGGTCTATGCAAATATCCGGAAATTTGTGCGGTATCTGCTTGCCTGCAATATCGGAGAGGTGCTGACGATGTTTGCCGGTATTCTCATGGGGCTCCCGATGGTGCTGCTCCCGACGCAAATTCTGCTGGTCAACCTCATGACAGACGGTCTGCCTGCGATTGCGCTCGGACTGGAACCGCCTGCTCCGGATCTGATGTCACAGCCGCCGCGCAAAGCCGATGACAGCTTTTTTGCAGGCGGTCTGCTCTCGCGGATCGTGTTCCGCGGTATTTTTATCGCACTCTCCACACTCGGATCATTCACAACCGCACTGCGCATGACTGGCAGTCTCGCAGATGCAAGAACCGCCGCGCTGCTGACCTTGATCGCCTCGCAGCTTCTGCATGTATTTGAATGCAAGCGCGAAGACGGAACGCTGTTTTCCGTCCCGTATTTCTCGAACGGCAAGCTGCTCCTTGCGGTATTGTTCTCGGCTGCGGTTACGGCTGCCGCCATGATACTTCCCGTCCTGCAAACCGTATTCTCCACTGTCGCACTCTCCCCTGCTGTTCTGCTGACAGCGCTCGGATTCAGTTTTGCCGTGCCGGTTGCTGCATCGTTCTCCGTCAAAGGCAACCGCGGTCATGAGGAAACTGTCCCCGTCCGGCAGCTCCTCAGCAGAGAATAAATATTCGGTTCATCCGGTTTCATCCCAAAGTATTTTTCGGTTTCATCCCAAAGTATTTTTCAGATTTCCATTGCTTTTTCGGTAATGATATGTTATAACCGCGCCGTGCGCGGCTCCATTTTGCTTCGCCTTTCTTCAGCATATCGTGCTGAATCGTTCGCAGCTCAGTTCAGCCGGTTTCATTCGCAAAGGATTTTTTCAGATTTCCATTGCTTTTTCGGTAATTATATGGTATAATATGCTCATATCTGAAAATTGATGGAAAAGGAGATCATGCCATGAATCGGGCTGAAACGATCCTCAAGCGCGCTGAAGCATCCCTCGGCATGCCGGCAGCACAGGCAGAGGTTCACGCGCTGCACAATGCGCTCGGTGAAGCTGTCACCGCAGAGATTCTGCCGCACTGGAACGCCTGCCGTCAGGCGCATCTGAAAAATCGCCGCGTCTGCTATTTTTCGATGGAATTTCTCATGGGCAGAGCGGTCTATAATAACCTCTACTGTCTCGGACTGCTGGACGATATGGCTGAGGCTTTTCAGAAAGCCGGCACATCGCTCTCTGTCTTTGAGGAGATTGAGGATGCCGCGCTCGGAAACGGCGGTCTCGGACGACTCGCTGCATGTTTTCTCGACAGCGCCGCCGCCTGTTCACTTCCGGTTGACGGCTACGGCATCCGCTATCGCTACGGATTGTTCAAGCAGGGCTTTGAAAACGGCAGGCAGACCGAAACCGGCGACGACTGGTCGCGCTTCGGTGATCCGTGGAGCATCCGCAAAGATGCCGATGCCGTTCTGATCCGATACCGCGATCAGACGGTTCGCGCAGTCCCCTATGATATGCCGGTGATCGGATATGCGGAAGACGGCAAAGAGCCGCATATCGGTACGCTGCGTCTCTGGCAGGCAGAGCCCGTCAATGCATTCGATTTTGATACGTTTAATGCGCAGGATTATCTCGCAGCTTCCGCGGAGACAATCCATGCGGAAGATATCTCGCGCTGCCTCTATCCGAATGACGATACACGCGCCGGAAAAGCACTGCGTCTCAAGCAGCAGTATTTCTTCTGTGCGGCATCCCTTGCGGACTGTCTGAAAAAGCATAAGGCACAGTTCGGCACGCTCGATACACTGCCGGAGCATCTTGCTGTTCAGCTCAATGACACGCATCCGGTGATTTCGATCCCCGAGCTGATCCGTCTGCTGAAAATCGAAGGATATTCCTTTGCAGATGCGCTCAAAATGGCAAAACAGATCTTCTCGTATACCAATCATACGATCATGCAGGAAGCACTCGAAAAATGGGACTGCGATCTCGTTGAGGAGCTTCTGCCGGAGATCTATGCAATTATGCTGCAAATCTCGGAGCAGTTTCTCGAGGAGCTTTATGCCAAGGATCATCCGCAGGCTGAAACCGAGGTCATGCGCATCATCAAAAACGGTCAGGTACACATGGCAAATCTTGCGATGTATGCAGGCAGATATGTCAACGGCGTTGCAGCCATCCACACAGAACTGCTCAAAACCACAGTTCTCAAAGAATGGTATGCACTGGCGCCGGATAAATTCCAGAATAAGACAAACGGCATCACGCAGCGCCGCTGGCTCGGTGTCTGCAATCCCGAGCTGACAGGTCTTTTCAGCGAGCTGTCAGGCTCACGGCATTTCCTTTCCGAACTGACCGATCTGCATGCACTCTCACATTATGCGGACGACGAAACTGTCATGGAGCGATTTCATGCAATCAAGCAGGAGAAAAAGCGTCAGCTTGCTGCATATATTGAAAAGGCCGAGGGTGTCCGCATTGATCCCGAAAGCTGTTTTGATATCCAGATCAAACGTCTGCATGAATACAAACGGCAGCTTCTCAATGCATTCTCGATTCTCTGGATCTACTACGGAATCAAGGACGGTACGATCACGGATTTCACGCCGACGACTTTCCTGTTCGGTGCAAAATCTGCGCCGGGATACCGCCGCGCCAAGGCGATTATCAAGTATATCAATGAAATCGCAAAGCTGATTGACAACGATCCCGATGTGCGCGGACTGATGCAGGTTCACTTCGTCACGAATTACAATGTCTCCTATGCGGAAAAGCTCGTTGCCGCCTGCGATATCTCCGAGCAGATTTCAACTGCCGGCACGGAAGCCTCCGGCACGGGCAATATGAAGATGATGCTGAACGGCGCGGTCACGCTCGGTACGCTCGACGGCGCGAATATCGAGATTGTCGATGCAGCAGGCGCGGAGAACAACTATATCTTCGGCGCGACAGTTGAGGAGCTGGAAAAGCTCGAAAACTATTGCAGCCGCTCGGTCATGGCAAAGAATCCGATGACGGCGCGCGTCGTGAAAAGCCTGATCGACGGTACTGTTTCCGACGACGGCACAGGCGAATTCCGCGAACTCTATTTCGCACTGCTTGACGGTGCAAGCTGGCATCAGCCGGATCATTACTATCTGCTGCTCGATCTGCCGGATTATGTCGAAACAAAACTGAGAGCACTCGCTGATTACCGCGATACAAAGCGTTTTTCGGCAAAACAGTGGCGCAATGCCTGCGCGGCAGGACCGTTCAGCTCTGACCGTACCATCCGGCAGTATGCGGAGGAATGCTGGCATATTCAGCCGCTCTGAACAGACCGTCAACGGCTGGCAGATATAAATTTGGTTGGTTCTGATCCTTACCCGATCAGACAATTATAATCAATATTCAGGAGGAAAGAAAAATGGAAAAGCTGTTGGAACTCAAGCCCTTTAAGGCACTGATGAAAATGATCGGTGAATGTCTCGACTTCAAGGGCAGAACCGCGCGTGCGGAGTACTGGTATGCAGTGCTTGGCATTATCATCCTCGAGGCAATCGCCTTTTTTGTGGTATTCATTCTGTGCCTGATCATGCCGAAGTTTATTGACAGCATTCTGCTGCTGATCTACCGCGCATTCTCTCTCGCTGCAACCTTCCTGTACGTCTCGATGAGCATCCGCCGTATGCACGACGTCAATCAGACACCGTGGCTGCTGCTGCTCTGGCTGACCGCTGTCGGCGGCATCGTGCCGATCTATTTCTGCGCACAGCCGAGCTATCCGGAAGCAAATCAGTACGGTCCGGTCCCGACCTCGATCGTATAATCACAGATCTGTACAGCGAACCTTGCCGTGCAGCAGGGTTCGCTGTTTTTTTCGGGAAAGCACTTGACAAATCTGCCGGATTGTGATATAATATTAGCGTTGTCTGGGTGTGGCGCAGTTGGTAGCGCGCTACCTTGGGGTGGTAGAGGCCGCCCGTTCAAGTCGGGTCACTCAGACCAAGCGGCAAAAACCCCGCCGCAGAAAAGCTCCTGTTCATCTGAACGGGAGCTTTTTGTTTGCAGTATTTCAGAATTGAAATTCTCCGGACAGAAAAACATGCAGCAAAACCTGTTTCACACGGAATTGCTGCACGTTCTTTATGATATACGAATAATCCGCAAAATGCAACCGATCATTTTGCACAGGGATTTTATGCCTGCGCAGGCTTTGCAGCGCCGGATTCATTGCGACGGAAGATCAGCTTGAAGCAGGTGCGGATCAGCGGCTGAATGAAGAAGAGCTGCGAGAAGAATGCAAACGGGAAATTGAAGCAGACGAGCTTTATCCAGTTTGCAAGCAGGGTGAAGATATTGAAGCTCATGTACTGATAGGGATAATAGAGAATCGCTGCAAGAAAGCTCATTGCAGGACACATGATTCCGACCGTTGCGCAGATGATCGCGGATTCAAACAGCACCGGATGCATCGAGCGCGGATCGAAAACCTTGCATGCGAGCTTAAAAGAGCAGGGACTTCCGACCAGCACCTCCAGCGAATAGGCAAGCACAAACTCGATCAGCACGACCGCCCAGATCGGGACGGCTCTGCCAAGCACAGAGACACCGCCCATTGCACGGATCGCATCCAGCACATGTGCTTCGCCGGTCATTTGCGTAAAGGTTCCGCCGTTGACAACATACAAGCTGTAAAAAACATAGGCGTGGACCGTGACAAGAACGGTCATCAGGGCAAACATCATTCGTTCAAACTGGTTTCTGGGCATTTCGGTAAACTCCTTTTCTGCACAAAAAAACGCCGTATTCACGAATGCGGTCATCGGAGCAGCTCCGTAATCAGATTTACGCATTCCGTGGAATACAACGTGTGTCAGTGCTTCTTAAAAATATGTTTGATTTACCGTCATATTATAGCAAAAATCGGTTTGAAAAGTCAAAGGCAATTTCCGCCAAAGTTTCTCCGGATGACCGAACGGTTTTTTAGCGCTATTATCCGGATATCATGCATATGCTTCTCCAACGATCTAAAGCTCTCAGGCAGCGTATTTTTGTATGACAAAACGCCTTCATCTTGCTATTTTTCATAGATTGTGTTATAATACATTCAAATCGAAAACGATGAAAGGATGATCTCCATGAAGGCAAATGCTTCCAAACATATTCTGACGGTTCTTGCAGTAACAGCCGCCGCATTCGTCATGGCGGTCAACAAGAATACCTTTGTCGATACCGCGGGATTGTATCCGGGCGGCGTTGCAGGACTGACAATTCTGATTCAGCGGCTTTTCTCCGATCTGCTGCATTTTACGCCGCCGTTTACCATCGTCAATCTGCTGCTGAATGCCGTTCCGGTCTATATCGGATTCCGCTTTCTCGGAAAACGGTTCACGCTCTATTCCTGCCTGATGATCGTCCTGAACAGCCTGTTCACCGACCTGCTCCCCTCTTATATCATCACGGAGGATATTCTGCTGATCAGTATTTTCGGCGGCATCATTCAGGGCGCGGCAATCGCAATGTGCCTGAATGCAGGCGCAACCTCCGGCGGAACGGATTTTATTTCAATCTTCTTATCGGAACGGCGCGGCGTGGATTCCTTCTCGATCATTCTGATGTTCAACGCGGTGATTCTCTGCGCTGCCGGATTCCTGTTCGGCTGGGATAAGGCGCTGTACTCGATCATCTTCCAGTATGCCTCCACGGCTGTCCTGCATGTACTGTACAAGAAATATCAGCAGAGTACGCTCTTTATCGTGACCACAAAGCCGGTCGCTGTCTGCAATGCAATCTATAATATCAGTCAGCACGGCGCAACAATCCTCGAAGGCGAAGGCTCCTACGAACACTGTGAGCGGAATGTCGTGTATTCGGTCGTATCGGCGGCGGAATCCAAGCAGGTGATCAAGGTCATCCGTGAAGCCGATCCGGAAGCGTTCATCAATGAAATGAAAACGCAGAAGCTCTCCGGCAGATTCTATCAGCCGAAGGAGGACTGACACCATTCCCCCATTGATTTTTCCGCAAATTCGTGGTATAATAGTATCACAGAAAGGAGCAGGATCATGCCGAACTTTACGAAGAACGCAATCAAACAGGCATTTATCAAGCTGCTGGATGAACGTCCGCTCAAGCAGATCACCGTGAAGGATATTGTCGAGGAATGCGGCATCAACCGCAATTCGTTCTATTATCATTTCGCGGATATCCCGACGCTGACCGAAGAAATCATCATGGAAGAAGCAACGCAGATCATAGAAAAATATCCGACGATCGACTCAATCGAAACCTGCTTACAGGCATTGACCAAATTTGCCCATGAGAATAAACGCGCGGTTTTCCATATCTATCATTCCGTCAACCGCGAAATGTATGAGTATTATCTCTGGCAGGTCTGCGAGACCATTGTCACAACCTATACGGATACACTGCTCCGCGAGCATCCGATCAACGATTACGACAGAAGAATCCTGATTCAGTTCTACAAATGCACCTGCTTCGGACTGATCACAGAATGGATCCGGACCGGCATGCATGCGAATATTGAGCAGGATCTCCACCGTCTCTGCGAGCTGCGAAAGGGCATCCCTGAGGAGATCATCACACGCTGCGAACGCAAACCGGAGGATTCCGCTACATAATCCGGATACAGCAAACCGCACCTGCTTGTAACTTGCAGGTGCGGTCTTTTATTGTTCTGATCAGATGATATAATACCAGCTGTCGTCGGTATCGAGATCGGTTGCAGGCGCAAGCGTCTTGGAGTCATAATGATAACGGAGCTCCTGATTCTTGATGCTGACCTTTGCGCCCTCGGGGATCGAGCGCGTAATAAACGCATTTGCACCGATTACGGCGCCCTTTCCGATTACGGTATCGCCGCCGAGAATCGACGCACCGGAATAGATCGTAACATTATCGCAGATTGTCGGATGGCGCTTCTTCGATTTGAGCGACTGACCGCCGCGCGTCGAAAGTGCGCCGAGCGTCACGCCCTGATAGACCTTGACATTGTCGCCGATTTCCGTTGTTTCACCAATTACAATGCCGGTGCCGTGATCGATGAAGAAATAGTAGCCGAGCGTTGCGCCGGGGTGAATATCAATACCGGTCATGCTGTGCGCATATTCCGTCATGATACGCGGAATCAGCGGCACACCGAGCAGATGCAGCTCATGCGCAATGCGGTTTGTCACAATCGCAAGCAGTCCCGGATAAGAATAGATGATCTCATCCTTATTATACGCAGCCGGATCACCGTCGAAGGTCGCCTGTACGTCAGTTTCCACATAGGCGCGGATCTGCGGAATCTTCTCGATAAAGGCAAAGGTGATCTCCTCGGCACGCTTTGCAATCGCCTCTCTGCCTGCCTCCTTCAGCTCAGGGATATATTCCAGAACAATCGAAATCTGACGGTTCAGATTAAAGATGACATCCTCGAGCAGCATGGTCGTCTGATTGCGCATGGTATAAACGCGATAGGAATGCGCGCGGAAATATCCCGGAAAGATCAGCTTGCGCAGCTTCTGGAGTATGTCAATGACGATTTCCTTGTTCGGCTGATCGAACGCGATCGCAGCGTCGATCGTGCGGTCGCCCTGATAATCGTTCAGCAGGGAATCGACAAGGCCGTTGATTTTCTGGTTGAATGTATCCTGCATAGAATCGCCCTCCGTGCTATCATTATTATTCTATTATAATATAGATACGTGAAAAAGTCAATGCGTTGCGGCGCATTTCGACATTACCTATATATTTGATATGCAAACATGCGTTTTTTTTGAACATAGTCAGAATATGCAATCCGTTCACAATTTATCCATCTTTTCTTTGTGCAAGATGCACGTTTTTGATTTGTACCCACAGAATGATTTTTGATTACAAAATGGAAAATCCTGTAATCGAGTTGTAAACTTTTCTAAAGTATGTTATAATAAACATCGTGCATAGGCGGATTTCGCCTGTGTAACTATGTATCTTTCTACGAAAGGATGAGTTGATGAGAAAAGGGAAGGTTGCAGCAGCAATCCTGTGCCTCTTCAGTGCCGGTATGCTCGGGGGAGTTACCTTCAGCGGTAATGAGCTTTCCGTCGCAAGAGCCGATCAGTCTGATCAGATTCTCGAGGTTACAGAAGAAGCTGTTACTACCGCAACTTCGATCGAGACCACAGCCCTCGTAACCACCGCGACGTCCGCAAAAGCGAAACCTGTGACGACTGCCGCAGCAACGACCGTGACTGCAAAATCCACCACGGCGACTACATCAAAGACAACCGCTGCGACGACAACCGATACATCTGCAACAACAAAAACAGAGACAACAACAACGGAAGCCACCACCGCAGCCCCTGCGGAACCTGTCACTGAGCCTGTTCCTGTTGCAACTGAGGCACCGGTTATCACCACATGTCCTGAGACCGAAGCGTCCGAACCCGCACCGCAGACCGATGCCGCAGAACAATATACCAGCGATTCCTTTGCTGTTTCCGTCACCGACCGCGAGTACATCATGCTCTGCAATGTTGTCGGTCATGAATACGGCTCCGACTGGGTGCCGGAAGCGGAAAAAGCTCTGGTTGCCGAAGTCGTTATGAATCGCGTCAATTCTCCGCTGTTCCCGAACAGCATCTATGATGTGCTCATGCAGCCGAACCAGTTTACCGGTCTGGAATATCTGGTTGAAATGGATCACATGTCCTCTTACGTCACGCAAAGTGTGCGCGACGCCGTGGATCTGTATCTTTCCAATCCGTCACAGTTCCAGCACGGCTACCTGTTCTTCAACGGAGACGGTTACCGCAATTATTTCCGCGCGACCTGCTGATGTGTCCGATTGAATCAACCGCAAAGAACCGGAAAGTCCGGGGCAATTCAATTTGCCCCGGCTTTTTTTCGTGCAATCTTGCCGGAAAGATTGACTTTCACGCTTTTTTATGGTATGATATATAGGTAAAAATATAGAGAGCAGATTTATCTGCGCAGGAGGTTACTCATGAAATTCGCGGACGGCTTCTGGCTGAATCAGCGCGGCTATACCGTCGATTACGCTGCACAGCCCTACGAGATCCAGATCCTTGACCATGCGGTTCGGGTGTTTGCCACATCCCAGACAATCTATCACCGCGGCATGACGCTCGGCGGTGTCGCCCTGACGATCGAGTATTCCTCGACAAAAGAAAATACGATCAAGGTGCGCATTGTGCATCACAAAGGCGCTGCGGATCATGCACCGAAATTCGAGCTGAATGAGGATGCAGATTTCAAGCCTGAGATCACCGAAACAGATGAAGCTGTTACACTGACATCCGGCAAAACCGCTGTCACAATCACCAAGGGCAACGCATGGGATATCCGCTTCACCTATGACGGCAGACTGCTCACCGGCTGCGGCTGGCGCTCTGCCTCCTATATTCAGGAAAATGCCTATGAGACCGAAAACCGCATCCGATCCGCTGCCGATCAGAGCTTCTGGAGCGTTCCGGCGAATCGCAGCGGTGCTTATATCCGCGAGCAGCTGAAGCTCTCTGTCGGTGAATATATCTACGGCTTCGGCGAAAAGTTTACGCCGTTTGTCAAGAACGGGCAGACCGTTGAAATCTGGAATGCGGACGGCGGCACATGCTCCGATCAGAGCTACAAATGTGTCCCCTTCTACCTCAGCTCGCGCGGCTACGGCGTATTCACAAATCAGACCGGATACGTCAGCTATGAGGTCGCATCCGATACCGTCTCAAAGGTCAGCATGACCGTTGCAGGCGAATCGCTTGAATATTTCATCATCGGCGGTGAAAACTGTGCCGATGTTCTGCGCAATTATACCGGTCTGAGCGGAAAGCCGGCGCTGACGCCTGCAAAGTCGCTCGGACTCTGGCTCTCCACATCGTTCACCACAGATTACGATGAAAATACCGTCAAAGGATTCCTCTCCGGCATGGCGGGCCGCAAAATTCCGCTGCAAATGTTCCACTTCGACTGCTTCTGGATGAAGGCATTTACGTGGACGAGCTTTGAATGGGATCAGGAGATGTTCCCCGATCCGCAGGGCATGCTCGCACGCATCAAAAAGGAGCATAATGTCGGGATCTGTGTGTGGATCAATCCCTATATCGCACAGCAGTCCGCGCTCTTTGATGAGGGTGCGGAAAAGGGCTACTTCCTCCATACAAAGGACGGCGGCATCTTCCAGACGGATATGTGGCAGCCGGGCATGGCAATCGTGGACTTTACCAATCCCGATGCGTGCAAATGGTTCGCAGACGGCATCCGCAAGCTCTGTGCCGACGGTGTCGATGCGATCAAGACCGATTTCGGCGAGCGCATCCCGACCGATGTCGTCTACTATGACGGCTCCGATCCGGTCGCTATGCATAATTATTATACCTACCTCTATAATAAGGTTGTGTTTGAGGCGCTTGAATCCTGCAAGGGCAAAGACAATGCTGTCCTCTTTGCGAGAAGCGCGACCGCAGGCGGACAGAAATTTCCTGTTCACTGGGGCGGCGACTGTGCTGCGGAATACTCTGCAATGGCGGAAACGCTCCGCGGCGGTCTCTCACTTTGTGCATCCGGATTCGGCTTCTTCAGCCACGATATCGGCGGCTTTGAGCAGACTGCTTCTGCCGATGTCTATAAGCGCTGGGTTGCGTTCGGTCTGATGAGCACGCACAGCCGTCTGCACGGCTCGACCTCCTACCGCGTCCCGTGGGCATATGAGGAGGATGATCCGCAGAATCCCGAAAATGCATGCGCGGTTCTGCGTCATTTCACAAATCTCAAGGGCAGACTGATGCCGTATCTCTGGGCACAGGCGAATCTGACGCATCAGACCGGTATCCCGATGATGCGCGCAATGGTGATCGACTACGCAGACGATCCGGCATGCCTGACGCTCGACCGGCAGTATATGCTCGGTGAGAATCTGCTCTGTGCGCCGGTCTTTGAGGAAAGCGGCATCGCAGAATTCTATCTGCCGCAGGGCGAATGGTTCGATCTGCTCGGTGATCCCGGAGCGCCGCTGACACAGGGCGGAAAATGGTACCGCCGCAAGTGCAGCTACCTCGAAATGCCCGTATATGTCAGACCGAATTCGATCATCGTCCTCGGCGATTTCAAGGATGATGTCTGCTATGATTATCTCAGGAATGCCGAGGTGCTGATCTGCGGTCTGGAGGACGGCAAAGAAGCATCCTGCACGATTTATCGCGCAGAGGGCGGCATCGACCTGACGCTGACTGCAAAGCGCGAAGGAAAACGCATCACACTCACCTACCCTGTAACCGACCGGAAGTTTACGGTCCGCGTGGCAGGCACAAACAGAAACGTACAGGCGGAATCCGGCGGTACAACCGTGATCAGTCTGTAATTATATCCGCGTCTCTGACGTAATACTACAGAATGGAGTGATCTGCATGAGCAAGAAACAGGAAATCAACTATATCTGGGAGGACAGAAAGCGTACATTTCTCGGACTGCCGTGGTCCTTCACCAGATACTTTCTGACTGATACCAAATTCATTACGCGCACCGGCTTTTTCAATCTGGATGAGGATGAGCTCGATCTCTACAAGGTGACGGACAAAAAGCTCAAGCTCCCCTTCTGGCAGAGACTTGTCGGCTGCGGCACGGTCATTATCTTTGTCCGCGATACCGATACGCCGGAAAAGGAAGTCCGCTGCATCAAGCATCCGCGTGATTTTCTTGCAAAACTCGATAAGCAGATCAATGCAGAACGCGACCGCTATAATACCAGAGGCAGAGACCTCTATGCGATCACCGGCGGCGCAGGCGGTCACGGGCATCACCACGATGATATGATGGATCATCCGCAGCACGATGACATTGACTGCGACTGTGAATGTCACGATCAGGAACAATAATCTCACGAAGGGAATTGACTGGAATGCTTCAGTTTGTTACAGAAAAAATATCCGTCTGGGAACGCCTGAAGGCTGAGACGCGCCCGATCTATCTCTACGGCATGGGTGACGGAGCAGTGCGGATTCTCGCTGCCATGCGCACCTACGGCATCAAGGCTGCCGGTATCTTCGCAAGCGATGAATTCGTCCGCGGTCATGATTTTGCAGGCTATCCCGTCCGCAAGCTCTCCGAGCTGGAAGCAGAGCTTGACGATTTTGTCGTCGTGCTTGCATTTGCGGTCTGCTCCCCTGCGATGATCGACCGGATCCGCACGCTCGGCGAAAAATATCAGCTCTATGTCCCCGATGTTCCGGTTGTCGGCGGCGGTCTCTTTACCCCCGAATACTGCACCGAACATGAAGAGGAGATTCAGGCAGTCTATCAGTCGCTTGCAGATGAGCGCTCCCGTCAGATCTATGCAAATATCATCAACTTCAAGATCAGCGGCAATCCCGGCTATCTGATCGACATGGTTGACAGCAAGGATGAGATCTGGAACCGCGTACTCAAGCCGACGAATCACGAAATCTATGTCGATCTCGGCGCTTATAACGGCGATACGATCCGCGAAATGCTTGAGTATACACGCGGCAAATATCACCGCATCATTGCAGTCGAACCGGATAAGAAAAACTATAAAAAGCTCGTCAAATTTGTCGGTGATACGCCCTCCGTGCAATGCTATCAGTGTACGGCATGGTGCGTGGATACGGAGCTGCCCTTCGGTGCTAAGGCCGGCAGACAGTCCGCAATCGCAATGGAAGGCGCTATGACTCCGGCAAGAGCCGTGGATAATCTGCTTGCAGGAAACCCTGTGACACTCCTCAAGATGGATGTTGAGGGCGCGGAGCGCGAGGCACTCTGGGGCGCAAGCCGTTCGATTGCACGCTATGCACCGAAGCTGATGATCTCGCTCTATCACCGCAATGAGGATATCTTTGAGCTGCCGCTGCTCGTGAAGCGCATCAATCCGCGCTATCGCCTGTTTATCCGCCATCTGCCCTATATTCCGGCATGGGAGACCAATCTCTATGCGGTCTGCGAGGATAACGGCAACACGCAGTACGGCGAATAATACACGCATCAGAACGATACAGTTGATACCCCCGATTCATTGAACGGGGGTATCTGTATGAATACAAATTCAGCAACGAAAGGAACACTGCTATGAGCGAAGAAATCAAAGAAACAAAGCCGAAGAAAAAGCACAAGGTCGGCAGGATAATCCTGAAAATTCTCGGGATCATTCTCCTGATTATCGTGATTCTGATTGCTGTCCTGACGATCCGGCACCGGATCCTCTCCAAACGTGACCGTGCCTTTGCTGCAAACGCATACGGTGAATATTACACCACGGCAGACGGCGTCAGAATGAACTACACGATCATTGACAACGGTCTGGATGAAACCGCCGTTATTCTGCCGGGCTACGGCTGCGCGACCGTCCGCTACGAATTTGATTCGTTTATCACAGAACTGCGCGATCAGTTTAATTTTGTGCTGGTCGAGCCGCTCGGATACGGTCTCAGCGATGAAGCCGTCACAGAGCGCAGCGTCAGCAACTACTGCGAGGAGCTGCACGGTCTGCTCGAATCCATCGACCGCACTGACTGCACGCTGATCGCACATTCAATCGGCGGACTCTATGCGCTGAACTACGCAAATATGTATCCGGATGAGGTACAGGGATTCATCGGCATTGATGCATCCGTGCCGCGTCAGGGCGATATGGACAACTTTACATCAAAGCCTGAGAATGTCTATAAGCTCTACAAGATCATGCGTCCCCTGCTCTACGGCTCCGGTATCAACCGTCTGATGCGGGAACTGAGCTTCGAGCAGACCGCCGCTCAGATCCCGACGCTTCAGGGCGAGGATCTCGAGAAAGCGAAAGCGCTGTTCTTCCTCGAGGGTATCAATGATACACTGATGGATGAGATGCGGATGCTCGGAACGAATTTCAGGACATGCCACGATATGAAGTTCCCGGAAAGCGTGCCGGTGCTTTATGTTCTGGCAAAGGACAACTGTAACATGATGCCCGAATGGGAAGGACTGCACAAGGAACTTGTCACAAATCCGGAGAGCAAGGTCGTCGTCATCGAGGGCGCGCACTATCTGCATCTCACAAGCCTGAAAAAGCTGGCAAATGAGATCCGGAACTGGAGAGCTGCATAACAGAAAAACAGAGCCGTGCGGACTGAACACGGCTCTGTTTTTTTACTCTGCAAATGTGACGAAACAGGGCTTCATGCTGTGGTAATACAGCTTTGCATTGTCATTGTCGAAGTGCTGCTGCAATGCATTGTGGAATTCGGTCTTGCTGTGGCTGTCCTGCAGGCAGTGCAGAATCTCTGTCGCGGTATCCACATTGACCGAGGGATGCAAGAGGGAAAGCACCATTTCCAGATCAACCGGAATGCGCTCCTCCTTCGGCAGAACAACAGCTGCTCCGCCGGCAGGCTGCACCTGAATCACAGTCGCCTTTTTGCGCAGGCTGACTGCGGCGCGCTTGCCTTTTTTCGGCGTCTCCTGCACAGGACGGACATCCTTGACCTTTTTCTTTGCAACAGGCTGGAGCTTTGCAGTCTTCTTCACAGCCTTCGGAAGCTCCTGCTTCGGTGCTTCCTGCTGCCTGAGCTGCTTCTTGCTGCCGAGTGCCGCCTTCATCGAGGGTCTGAGATGCACCTTGACGCCAAAATATGCCTGACAGAACGTAATAGCGGACTGATAGCCGGAATCGCGGCTGATGATGTAATATTCATCCGCTTTTTCCTTGGCAATCAGATAACCGAGAAATGTAACGAGCTGGAAATCCAGCGCATTCTTTCCGGTTTTTTCAAGACAGACGCGCTCCGGCAGGATCTCCGCGTCCATCATCTCGTCCATAATCTCGAACGAGAGCGTATTTGCTGCATGGCTGTAGAACAGGATAATCCTGTCCTCTGCGGATGCCTGTCCGATGCCGTGCAGCCCTGCCGAGTTGACATTTTCATAATCAATGAGAAACAGTCGCATGATGTTGATGAATGCCGGTGATACGGCGTTCATTCCTCCTTATCGAAATGAGGAGCCTCCATCTGATCCTGTGTAAACAGCCGCTTGATCTCATCATCGTTATACGGTGCATCATCGCTCACCCAGAACGTAATTGCGCGGTTGCAGATCCCGATTTCCGTATCGCAGGATTTACCGCCGTATTCGCCGTCCAGCGTCCACGGGATCTCCTCGTTGGAGATGAACCGCAGATTGCCTGCACGGAAATACGATACATATTCCTCGTCGATATCCATATTGATGTCAAGCAACTGCGTCAGAATCTTATTGAGCTGAATGACATTCGGCGGCTTGCGGATCAGCATGACCTCAAAGGTTCCGTCATCGAGGCGGAAGTTATTGAGCTTGAGCATACCGCCGACAGAAGCGGTATTGCTGACCATGCCGAAGAGGAAATCATCCTCGACGACCTTGCCGTCATATTCGATCTTCATATGGAGCGGACGAATGCTTGGGAGCAGCGTAAGACCGTGCAGAAGATATGCCATATGACCGATAACATTCTTGACATTCTGCGGTGTTTCGTAGACGGTCTCCGTAAATGCGCCGAAAGCGGCTACATAAAGAAAATTCCTTCCGTTAAAGGTTCCGATATCACAGCGGAACGGATGCCCGTTGATAATCTGCGAGACAGCTTCCTCCACATCGGAGGACATCTTCAGCGACCGGCCGAAATCATTGGTCGAGCCGCATGGGATATAGCCGAGCGGAAGCGGATTCTGGCTGTGCATCAGTCCCTGCACAACTTCATTGAGCGTACCGTCTCCGCCGGAGCAGACAATCAGATCATAGTTTCCGGTCAGGCAGGCATATTCGGCTGCGGCAGTCGCATCGTTTCTGCACTGCGTGGTCCGGACTGTAACTTCAAAGCCTGCTGCGGTAAATTGATCGATCACCGCAGCGAGCTTTCCGCGCATCGCACTTTTGCCGGATTGCAGATTTGTGATAAAATATAATTTTTTCATTTGTGTTCTCATTTCCTTTATGCGGTATCAGGAGCCATGCAGGCAGCGAATCTGCATCTGCATGCATGGAGCATTGCCAAACAGAGGCATCCTGTCTTGTGCGCTGCCGATCATACAGCCCACATTAGCATTATAGCAAATTTACACGAAAAAAGCAAGCCTTTTTTGTGAAAACACAAAAATTTCAGAAATTTTCAAAATACCCCTTTACAAATCGCATCGTTTGTGCTATAATATAATAGTCGTCAGAAAACAGACGAGAAACTGGGGTGTCGCCAAGCGGTAAGGCAGCGGACTCTGACTCCGTTATTTCGAGGGTTCAAATCCTTCCACCCCAACCAGTCAAGTGCTTCGGATTTATCCGGAGCACTTTTGTTATATCGGCATATATTCATGCGGAGGAGGGAGCGGAATGCTGCGTTCGGCACGTTTCTGGCTGGCAGTCATACTTGTTTGTATACTGGCATGCTTTCTGATCCGCCGCGCCGTGCGGTTTCATCAGAGCGCCCCTGCACCTGCTTTCACTGCGGATTATTCTGCAAATACTGACATGCCGCAGACTGAAAAGCCGGTCACATTCTTCACAGAGCGAACAACAGTGCAAACAACCTCAGCCTCATCCGCAGCAGCTTCCGCTCATACCGAAACTGTCACGGCAGAAACCGATCCCGAGCCTGTGCCGCGTGCCGACGAACCCTATCTCACCAGATCCAAAATATCGGAACTGCTTGAACATGCAGAGATGCTCGCTGACCTTGCAGATTATACCGGCTGGCTTTATGTACCGGATTCCGCGATGGACTATCCTGTCATGCAGGGTACCGACAATTTCTATTACCTTTCGCATTCGCCGGACGGACAGGAAAGTCAGATCGGCTCCATTATGCTCGATTGCCGGAATCAGCGCAGCTATGCGGATCCCGTCCATATTCTGTACGGACACAACCTGTCATACGGCATGTTCGGAGATCTGCGCAGCTTCAAAGAGCAGGCAGAATTCGATTCGCACAAATACGGCTGGCTCGCAACACCGGATACACTTTTCCGGATCGATTTTTTTGCACTCGCGGTTGTCAGCGGCTATGACAGTTTGTATGATATTCCCTGCACGCAGGAAGATTGGCTTGCAAAGATCCGAAAATCTGCGATGTATGATGCCGGTCCGGAGATCGCGCCGGAGGATTCGCTGATTGCATTATCGACCTGCACCGTCGGAGAACCGGAGCAGGCACGCGCCCTGTTTGTCGGAAGGCTCGTCCCAATACAGCAGCCGGAGGATGCGCTTCACCCGTAAAAGCAGCACCGACAGGATTATTACCTGCCGGTGCTTTCTGTTTGTTATTCCGTTTCGTCGAGCTTTCGCTTGACGTCTGTCATCATGTCCGTCACAGCCTTTTCAACGGAATCCATTGCAGAATCCGCACGGTCAATGATATCCGGCTCATCCCGATCCGTTCTGCGGTGTACATCGTCCTCTTCATAGAGCGCGTTGTCGCGGTCGGTTTCGGTTCCTCTTGATTCAGCGTCTCGCGCCGTCACGGCAGTTGTTGCCGCGCGCGAATGCTCCGCCTGCGTTGTATGCTGTGTTGTGCCGCAGCCGGTCATCAGTACGCCGCAAAGCAAAGCCGCAAGCCCGACAGCTCTTTTTCGGTGATTCATGACTGGATCGTTCCTTTCCGGCGGAAATACCGCCTGTTTCCCTGCTTCTGATACAGGGCATATACATTCTGCCCGATCGTGAATCATTTAACCGCATAATGCCGCAGCAAATTCTGGATATTTTTTTGAAATGCTGCAACCGCGCTCCTCCGAACGGGTAGTATCTTCATAGGAGCTCCCTGCATCACAGAAAGGAGGTACATCATGGAAGACCGGCAGATCATCGCATTATTCTTCGCGCGCAGTGAATCCGCTCTACAGGAATCCGCTCAAAAGTATGCTGCATACTGCCGCACTGTCGCTATGCATATTCTGCAAAATCATGAGGATGCAGACGAAGCACTCAACGATACATGGCTTGCGGCGTGGAACTGTATTCCACCGCATGAGCCATCTAATCTGCAAACATTTCTCGGCAGGCTGACGCGGAATATCGCGCTCAAACGTGTGCGTTCGGATCGTGCAAAGAAACGCGGTACGCCGGAGCTGCGCATGGTATTTGATGAAATCGCTGACCTGCTCCGCTCAGATGAAGATATCGAGCAAAAGATCGCAGAGCATGCAGTCACCGAGACAATCAACGCATTTCTCGCGTCATTGCCGGAAACAGAACGCAATGTTTTTGTAAGGCGGTATTATTATATGCAGCCGATCGCAGAAATCGCCGCTGCGCACGGATTTTCACAGAGCAAGGTCAAATCCATGCTGCACCGGATCCGTAAAAAACTGCACATAAAACTCAAGAAGGAGGATCTGCTATGAATCCAGATCTGTTTCTCGATGCGGTCGGTCAGATCAACGAACGGTATCTCGATGTTGATATTCCGAAAAAGCGCATCACCCACCGAAAACTGAAAAAGCGCCTGATCGCAGTCGCCGCGGCTGCTGTTGTCCTGCTCGGCACGCTTCCTGTGCTGACGGCGTTCGGTGTTGATCCTGCATATGAAATGCTGTATAAAATGGCGCCTGCCGCCGCCCGGCAGTTTACACCGGTCAGAAAATCCTGTACGGATAACGGCATCGAAATGACCGTTATCTCCGCGAAACGGGACGGCAGCGAGGCGAGCATTTATCTTGCTATGCATGATACAACAGGCACTTGTCCTGACGGTAAATGGGATCTGTATGACAGCTATCGTATCCATGTCCCCCGTGATATCACAGGACACTGCAGCTTTTCGGAGTATGATGCTGATACACACACGGCATATTTTGTGGTGCATCTGGAGACGATGGACGGCAGCCCGATGCCGGATGGAAATGTGACTTTCTCTGTTCGTCAGATGCTGATGGGCAGGAGAGATGAAACAGCGTCATCGCTGGAAGATATTGACATGAGCAGTATTCCGTATGAACCGCAAACCACGGACCATTCGGAAATCAACGGCGGTTATGGGTATATGGAGATACCTGATGCGAAGGACTATCGTTTTCTGCTCTCACAGGAACAACCGCTGTGTACACCGGCTCCGTATGTTTCAGTCATGAACATCGGCTATATTGACGGCGCGCTGCATATTCTGGTACGGTATGAGGATAATTTGCACACGGACAGTCACGGTCATATCTCTTTGCTTGACAAAGACGGGAAAGAGATCGGTGATAAGACAGAAATCGGCTTTCACTATTGGGATGAATCGCAGATCGACAGCTATACCGAACAGATCATTCCTGTTCCCTATGAAATGCTGAATGAATGCAGCCTGAAAGGTGAATTCATGTCTTCACAGAGATTTACTTCCGGCAACTGGCGTGTGACATTTCCGCTGGAATAAACAAAAATCCGCTCCAATCAACCTGAATGGAGCGGATTTTTCTTATGCCTGAAGATCGGCGGTTTTGCCGTTTGTAGCGGCAAGGAACGCATCCGGCGAGAGGAAAATCTGCGTGCCGAGTCTGCCGCCGCTGACAATGATCTCATCATAGAGCGTTGCGGTCTCATCAAGGAACACCGGATAATCCTTTTTCATCCCGATAGCGGTACAGCCGCCGCGGATATAGCCTGTCACCGCAAGGATCTCCTTGACCGGCAAAAGCTGCACGGACTTCTCCCCTGCTGCCGCTGCCGCCTTTTTCAGATCCATTTCCGCGGTGCCCTGCATCACGAATGCATAATGCTCGCCGCTCTTGCCGACGCACATCAGCGTTTTGAAGGTCTGCTCCGGATCCTGCCCGAGCATCTCCGCGATCTGCACGGCATCGGTGAATTCGTCGCACTCATAAAAATTCACGCGGTGCGGCAGCTTCTTCTGCTCGAGAATCCGCATCGCATTGGTCTTTTGCTGTTTTGCCAAACGGCTCACTCCCCTGACATGAATATTTCTCATACAGTATACCACAATCCGGCAAAAAAATCAACTTCTCACAGCATGCGTCCGTTTGACTTTTTCATGCAGTTGTGATACAATAACTGTGAATCAATACCGAAAGGAAGGTGCATCCAATTATGACGAAAATCGACCTGATCACCGGCATTCTCGGTGCCGGAAAAACCACGTTTCTGCTGAAATATGCGCGGCATCTCATCGACAGCGGTCAGCGCATTGCGATCCTTGAAAACGATTTCGGCGCGGTCAATGCAGATATGGCGCTGCTGCAGGAGCTGAAGTGCGACAACTGCCGGCTTGAAATGATCTCGGGCGGCGGCGATGCACACTGCCACCGCAGACGCTTCCGCACACAGCTTATTACGCTCGGCATGCAGCATTTCGACCGTGTCCTGATCGAGCCCTCCGGCATCTATGATATGGACGAATTCTTTGATATTCTTCATGAGCCGCCGGTCGATCAGTGGTTCGAGATCGCAAGCATTCTGACAATTCTCAATGCGGAAACCGAGGAGCTGCTATCCGGCGAAATGGAATTTCTGCTCGCCTCCGAGGCTGCCTGTGCCGGTAAGCTGCTGCTGAGCAAGCTGCCGCAAGAGAATCCGGAGCAGCGTGCCGCAGAGATTCTTGCGCATCTGAATACCGCACTTGAAGGAATCCGGTGCGACCGCCGCTTCTCCGAACAGGATCTCTTCATCAAGAACTGGAACGACCTCAATGCGGAAGATTTTGCGATGCTCTCCGCAGCAGGCTACCGCAATGCCAGCTATGTCAAGCAGTATCAGACCGATATGCTGCGCAGTGCCGTCCATTATTTCATGCATATCCGGCTGCCGGAGCAGGAAATCGAATCCATTATCCGCGGCATTCTCGAGGACAGCGAATGCGGTCATATCTACCGGATCAAGGGTTCACTTCCTGCCGCAGACGGCACATGGCTGACAATCAATGCAGAGAAAAACCGCATCTCAATCGCACCGGCGGCAAACGGTCAGGCAGTGCTGATTGTAATCGGTGAGGAGCTGAACCGCGAAGCCATCGACACGCATCTCAAGGCACATAACAGCGATCCGGAATATGTTTCCATCTGAGTGACTCCGCCATATCCCTCCGGCGAAAAAATCACACAGAATGGATACACAAAGGATACATCGCTCCGTTATCATAGAATCAGGGAGGTGAACAACATGGGTTACAGCATCCTGCTTGCCGAGGATGATCCGCAGATCCGCGAGATCATTACGGACTACTTCTCGCAGAAAAGCGACGGCGAATTGAACCTGACCTGCGCGGAAAACGGCACAGACGCTCTCGGGCTGTTCATGCATACAGAGTATGACCTGATCATGCTGGATATCATGATGCCCGGCAT
>JAGKVC010000025.1 GCA_021152595.1 Clostridia bacterium | reverse complement strand
TAAGAGGACGGGGAATATGATCTCTCTTATGAATATCTATAAATCCGTCCGCGAAGCGGACACCTTCATTTCTAATTTCTCATTTCTAATTTCTAATTTAATATGCCCCTCTACTAAGGGGTGCCAAAACGCCCGAAAGTTGTACGGTTGCGTGCAACTTTTGAAAAAGTTTGCACAAAGATTCATGTTTCGTATTGCATTTCGTCCAAACAGCCGAATTTGCATAATAAAACCGCCGCAGAACGTTCCCATGCTCTGCGGCGGTCTTTTCTTTTTTGAGATCAGCTCTCAGTCGGCTTCAGCCATGCCGCTGCAAGCTCCAGCGCTTCGTAAAGCGTCGGACGAACGGCAGTCTTGGTGATTGCCTCCATCGGGTTGAGACTCTTGTCAGTCTTCATCAGATAGCACTTGATTTCCGAGGCGGTTTTCAGTTCTCCTGCCGCTTCCTCAGCGGTCACATTCATCATCACGACATACGGTGCAGCCATACTGCCGTAATAGATCGTTCTGCCGTTGCGGACAACCGGCCGCGATTTGTAGGTAAAGTAGCGTTCGCTCATAGAAAAACCTCCTTTTCTCCTGTGGAATCCGCGATTACCATGACATCGTGAATTCCTTGTCTGTGTCCTCATAGATCTTCATGTTCGAGATCAGTGTGTCAACATACGATTTCCGGCAGCGGAATCTCGCCTCGCCGTCAATCACAATATATACCTTCATGTCGCCTGCGTCATAGAACTGCACATCGTAGCTGCGCTTGCCGTCCTGACGGTCAATCTGTACCTTTGCAAGCGGATCGCCCGTCAGCTTCGGTGCATCTCCCGGCAGAATCAGATCCTCTGCCTTCGTTTGCAGCAGATACGAATAGAACAGTCTGTAACGCTCGACGCCGTCCGCATCCTGCTTTTTGCCGTTATAGGTGACAACTGCGTCGTCCTTGCTCTCGCCCTGCACGGTGAAGCTCAGCTTCTCGCCGCCTGCCTCGACCTCGAGCTTGCCGATATCCCAGACATACATATCAATGACGTTTCTGGAAATGATCGTCTCCGCTTTCAGATCCTCATAGGCGATCGCATCCGGTGCAAAGCCGTAGATGCAGTCGATGCCCTTGAGCATGCCGTAATAGCGCGTTTCGCCGTCTGCATTCTCATAGGTATCGCCTAGAAGGAAAACTGTCGTCTTGTGATCATCCGTTTTCATTGTGACGGTCACAAACGGATCGTCAAGCCCTGCCTTTTTCAGGTCAGCAGCCTTCGGGAACGGTGTCAGCACCTCCGCTGCGGTCAGACCGTAAAGGCCGTGCGTCGCATCCGCGGAACGGTCTGCACTGAGCAGCGACTTGACCGGCTCCTCCATGACATGCACTGCCATCGCGCCGCCGTTTGCGTTCTCCTCGTAATAGGGATCGCGGACGAAGTAGAAATCATAATCGAGATCCTTGCGCTCAATGCGCACCGAGTCGATCATGGTCTTGTCGTCCTCCGCCTGCTCCTCCTTCAGCGTCGTGCCGAGATAATCCTTGATGCCGTCGAGATACGGCTCTACGGTGAAATCGCTGACGGTATAGACAGTATTGCTGCCGTCCATTGCGATATAGCGGTCGTCGCCGACCGGTGCCTTATTGCCGAGACGGAATTTGATATCATCGCTGTTATCCACGGAAAGCGTGACAACAACCGGATTGTCAAGACCATACTTTGCAAGATCTGCCTCGGAGACATCCTCCGCGACCGTATCGGACGAGGTGACCGAGCCTGCACGCGTTGCCAGCAGACGGATCTGCGTGGTGTTCATCGGCAGCTTTTCATAGCCCTTGAGGTAATAGTTTGCGACTTTCTCGGTCTTCTCATTGCCATCCATATCGGTGGTCTTGGTCTCGTCCATGCGGCGGATCGCAGTGTAATTGTCGCCGTTCGGATTCTCGACCGTGATCTGATTGATATCATCCGTATATGCGTGCCAGAGCTCCGTTTCCACGGTGCTTTCGGCAGAGGACGAGGATTCCCCTGCGTCCTCCGGCTCCGTCAGCTTGAGATAGGCAAATACGCCGCCGAGCATGGCAAGCAGAATGCTTCCGCCGATGATCCCCTTGAGCGTCTTGTTCATTTATTTCTTCTCCTCACATAGACGATAATGCCGATCAGTGCCACAACGATCGGGATGATGAAGACCGTGACATTGCGGATCGCCTTTGCCTGCGAATCGGTGATGGTGATCGTCTCACGATCGAGCGACTTCTGCGCAATCGTCAGCGCGGCTTCCTTGCCGGTTACGGTATTCAGCATATTGATAAAGTAATTTGCATTATCGAAGCTGCCTGCATTCGCACCGACCATATAATCGAGGAACCATGCAGAACCGAATGCGATCACCTGACTCTTCAGCATCTCGCTGCCGCCGGTGAAGGTGCTGTCTGCCAGTACCGCGATATCGAAGCTCGCCTTTTCTGCGGAATCCGGATCAAGCTCCTTTGCGGATTCATCAAGCGGATAGAGATACGAGGTTGCCGAGGTCGAAAGCATCGGATACGTGTTTCTGCCGGCGTTCTGGTCATACAGACGCTCGATCGGGCAGCAGAGCGGCGCGATGATCGGCAGATTGGAGCCTGCGTAATTGCTGTTGACGGATGCATCTGCATTTGCGGTGACGACCGGAATGCCGCCGACCGTACCGATTGCGATGGTCGCAACCTGTGCGGATGCCTGATCGCTCTCGGAGACATATGCATCGCCGTACTTGAGTCCCCAGAGGGCAAGGAATGCGTCGAGATTCTTCGTATTCTTGCTCTTGAACGGCGAACCGAAGTAAATCAGGTTTCTGCCGTACTTGTTGTCATTGTTGAGGTAGTCGCTCAGCTTCTGAACCTGTGCTTCGGTCAGGTCGTTCGCAGGCGAGCAGAGCATCAGGATATCATAATTCTCATTCAGTTCTGCTGTTGCGATATCGACGGACTCGACCTGATAGTTGTTCTTGTCGAGCAGCTCCTTGATGCGCTCATAGCTGTAGTTGTCGCGCGAATCGTAGATCTGGTTGCCGCCGTACATGTCGATCATGCCGACCGTGACAGGATTCAGATCCGTGACGCCCATGATTGCCGAGACGAGCGACTGCTCACCGACAAAGGACATCGACGTGGTCTGCTGATAGGTCTGGTAGTCGATGCTGCTGTCCTGCTGGAACAGGTAGCTTGTCGGACCGTTGGTTCTGTAGCTGGAATTGGACATACCCAGCACGCGGACGAGATCGCCCTTGGATACCACAACGTCGCCGGACTGGAGATCGCCGCTGTAATTCTGCTTGTAGACGGAGATCGCTTCCGGATTCTTGTTTGCATCAACATATTCAACGGTGATGTGACCGTTCGATTCGGTCTTGAAGCGCGTCAGCGTCTCAGCGAGAATCTTCAGGTTGGAGTCTTCAAGGAAGAATGCCTCGTTTGCGAGAACCGTGATCTTGACATCGTCCTTGAGCTGGTGCAGATAGTCGATCGTCTGATCGTCGATCTGGTAGAGTCCCTTCGAGGTCAGGTCGATATTCCAGTTATAGCGGCTGTCGAGCATCTTGCAGATCAGGTTGACTGCGACAACAATCGCAATAAACACAATCGTAATCACCGCGGCAAGCGTGCCGTACTTGAACTTCTTGCGGCGCTTGACACTTCTCAGTGCGCGCTCCTTTTCCTCCTCGGGGGTGCGGTTATGCTTTTTCTTCTTCTTTGTATCGGAAGCTGCATCCTCTGCGGCATTTTCCGCAGCAGCCAGCTCCTCCTCCGCATATTCCTTCAGCGCATCGGCTGCGGACATTTCCTCGGAGGATTCGGGCGTCTGCTTGATTTCTTCTTTTTCGCTCATAATAGAATCCCTCCTCAGCTCCAGCGTCTGCGCTCAAACACGCGGATCGTCAGATAATTGAAGACCACTGCAACGCTGACATAGAATACAATCGTCGAGACATTGAACAGGCCGCAGGTGATCGCATAATACTTGCGGTAGAACGAAAGTGCATCCAGCACCTTGTTGACAAAACCGACCGAAATATAGCCGTTGATCACGTCGATCATATACAGCACCATCAGAGCGATAAAGCTCAGGACGGCTGCTGCAATCTGGTTCTCGGTCAGCGCGGAAACCAGTCCGCCGACGGCAATGAATGCCGCGCCGAGCAGGAACAGCGCTAAGAAATTCGCAAAGACCATGCCCCATTCCACAACGCCGAAGCCGCTGAGAATCAGTGCATAGACAAACGGCATCAGCAGCGCAATCGTGTAAAGCGCAAGTGCTGCAAAATATTTGCCGAACACAATCTCGCCGAGGCTGACCGGTGCGGTCAGGAGCCCCTGCTCCGTCTTCTGCTTCTTCTCCTCACTGAACAGTCTCATCGTGAGAATCGGAATCAGGAAAATGACAATCAGGAACATGCTCTGGAACATGCGGGACATATCCGTGGTCGCCGGAGCCAGACATCCGGCAAAGAAGAAGTATCCGGAGAAAATCCAGAATACTGCAAGGAAAATATATGCGATACTCGATGTGAAATACGCACCGAATTCGCGTCTGAAGATCGCGCCCATTATGCCTTCTCTCCCTTCTTCGCTTCTGCTTCATCCTCTGCATTCGGGATGATAATGCCCTCGCCCATTGTGATCTTGAGGAAGACATCCTCCAGCGTCATTTCGGCAGATTTTGCTGAAAGCAGCGGCCAGTTGTTCTCTGCTGCGATGTGGAAGAGATCTCTGCGGATATCGCTGCCCGGCTCTGCCTCGAGTTCATACTCATAGACGCCCGGTTCGCGCTCCATATCCGCCTTGACATACTTGATGCCGGAGATATTGCGCAGCGCTCTTACAATCTCATCGCGCGGACCTTCGATTCTTGCGATGATCCGGTGATCGGTCGAGACATTGCGCGAGAGGTTATCGGTTGTATCATGCGCCGCGACAACGCCGTGATTGATGATGATGATGCGGTCGCAGACTGCCTGAATCTCACTCAGGATATGCGAGGAGAGGATCACCGTATGGTTCTTGCCGAGCTTCTTGATCAGGGTTCGGATCTCGAGGATCTGCTTCGGATCAAGACCGACGGTCGGCTCATCGAGGATCAGCACCGGCGGATTGCCGATGAGCGCCTGTGCCAGACCGACACGCTGCTTATAACCTTTGGACAGGTTCTTGATGATGCGGTCCTTGACATCCGCGACCTTTGTCAGCGTCATGACCTCATTGAGATGTGCCCTGCGCGGCAGCTTGCACTTTTTCAGATCGTAGATGTAATTGAGATAGCCCTTCACCGTCATATCAAGATACAGCGGCGGCAGCTCCGGCAGATAGCCGATATAGGATTTTGCCTTGATGGGATCCTCAAGAATATCGACGCCGTTGATCAGCGCCTGCCCCGAGGTCGAAGAAATATAGCCTGTCAGCATATTCATGGTCGTGGATTTGCCTGCGCCGTTCGGTCCGAGAAATCCGAGGATCTCGCCGTCCTCAACGGTGAAGCTGATATCATTGACCGCGTGCTTGTCGCCATAATGCTTCGTAAGATTCCGCACTTCAATCATGGATCAGATTCAGTCCTTTCTGAAAATAAACTTAATACGGAATTATTGTAGAATTTTCATGTGATAGTTCCGTGTTGATACAAAGAAAACTGCGGAGATTTCCCCTCAGAGGGAATTCTCCCCTTCCGCCGCGCAGATGCCGTCCGCGGGCAGAAGATGCATTCTTGTCCGGATATCGCGCCGGATCTGGAGCCCGAGTGCATCGAGCGATTCAAACGGCTGCTCCGGACGGATAAACCGGCAGAGCGTTACCGGAAGCAGCTTGCCGTAAAGATCGCCGCTCCAGTCGATCAGATGTGTCTCCGCAATCGGGACCGCATCGCCGCCGGTGACGGTCGGGCGGATCCCGATATTCGTGATCGCCGGTACCCAGATGTCATTGATCTCCGCAAATGAGGCATAGACGCCCCTGTGCGGCACGCACTGCCACGGCTCAAAGACCTGATTCGCAGTCGGGATGCCGAGAACCGTGCTGCCGAGCTGCTGACCGGTCACCACATGCGAAAGAATCTGGTAATCGGCGCCGAGAAGCTGATTTGCCTCCGCGATCTGACCGCTCTCCAGCAGAAACCGGATATGGCTCGAGGAGATCGGGACATCCGATTCATCGCGCACCTGCCGGACGACATCTACTGTAAAGCCCAGCTTGTGACCGAAGCGCTTCAAGTCCTCTGCATCGCAGGCGGCTTCCCTGCCGAAGCGGAATTCCTCGCCGACCACGACGCAGTCTACCTGAAGCTGCTCGCGGAGAATCTGCTTGCAGAAGGTTTCGCCGTCCAGATCCGCAAGCTCCGTAAACGGCAGCGCAAACACTGCATCCGCACCGCAGGTCATCAGCAGGCGGCGCTTCTGCTCATCATGATAAATGTAACGCACCGGCTTTCCGCGCTTATGCGGCATGGAATCCGCTGCGAATGTCACAACATGGCAGGCGCCGTGTGCGAGCGCATGGGCAAGCACGCGCCTGTGTCCGAGATGTACGCCGTCAAACACGCCGAGTGCCGCAGCGATCCGGATTCTGGCAGGATTTTGTGCCTCATGCAGTTCCTGCTTCATGTGTGCTCATCTCCTTATAGGTTCTTGTATATGCGCAGACAGTTGTGCTCCCTGTCGGCATCCGCCAGACCGAGAAAACGCTGCTCTGCACTGTAGATCCGGAAGCGTGTTCCATCCGGAAGATGCCCCAGACGGGACACCGAAAGCAGAACGCCGTTGCGGTAAAGCCGCGTCTGCGTTTCGTTCAGCGTCACCGACGGAAGCGAAAGAAAGAGCCTGTCCGTCGGGATCACAAGGGATTCCGCGCTGCCTGCATCCGCTGCCTGCTGCACTTCTTCAAAGGTATGCGCATCATTCAGCGTGAAGCCGCATGCCGCTGTCCGTTCCAGCGCTGTCATCATACAGCCGCAGCCGAGTACGCCGCCGATATCATGCAGGATCGTCCGGACATATGTCCCCTTGCCGCATGCGATCAGGAGCGTTCCCCTGCCCGACTGACTGTCAAATGCTTCGAGCGTCAGGCTCTGCACCGTCACCTGCCGCGCAGGACGTTCGATCTCTTTGCCTGCCCGCGCAAGCTCATAGAGCCGCTTGCCGTTAATCTGCACTGCGGAATACATCGGCGGAATCTGCTGAATCTCACCGATGAACTGCGGCAGAACCGCCAGCAGCTCCGATTCGGAGACATCAAAGGGATGCGTCTCCAGTACATTGCCGCTGCTGTCCTGCGTATCCGTGACCGTACCGAGCTGAAACGCCGCGCGGTATGCCTTGTTTTCATCCGGCAGGATATCACAGGCGCGCGCCGCTGTCCCGATCAGCACCGGCAGAACGCCTGTCGCCATCGGATCAAGTGTGCCCGTATGCCCGAGCTTTCTCATTTTCAATATGCCGCGCAGCTTTCCGATCACATCAAATGACGTAAAGCCCTGCGGCTTGTTCATGACAAGGATTCCGCTTCCGATCATGCCTGCTCCGCCTTCTCGCCCTGCCAGACCGCGGCAGAAACGTCCATCAGCATCTTGCAGACATCCTCCGGATCGCCCTCCGAAATCGAGCAGCCGCTCGCCTTGACATGTCCGCCGCCGCCGAAACGGTTTGCGACCTTCGAGACATCCGCATGGTCACCGGCACGCAGCGAGATCCGGTAGGAGCCGTCCTGCTGCTGCTTGCATGTGATGCCGATTTCCACGCCGATAATCTGCATCGGGAGATTCGCCACGCCGTCTACCTCATCCGAGGAGACATGCAGCTCCTCCATCCACGCATAGGGCAGATAGATCAGCGCTACCTGACCGTCGGCGGAAAGCTGAATATTCTGCATCAGGCGCGAATCCAGCAGAATGCGTCCGGCAGATTTCAGAACAAAGAATTCGCGGTTGAGCCGTGCATAGGGCAGATCGGGGAATGCCTTTTTGATCTGCGCGACCGCATCAAAGGCGGCTGCATCGGCATTGCTGAACTGGAAGCAGCCGGTATCGGTCGAGATGCCGGTATACAGGCAGAGCGCCAGCTCCCGTGTCAGCGGAATGTCATTCTCCTGCATCATCCGGAACAGCACCTCGCAGGCTGCCGCGGAATGCGGATTCCAGTACAGATGCTCCGCATAATGCATATTGGAGATATGGTGGTCAATGCAGAGCAGGATCTCTGCGTTTTTATCCTCGTCCGGCAAATCACCGAACAGCTTTCTGTCCGCAACGTCAACCGAGATGCGCACCTGCGGCTCGAAATCCTCAAACTCGATGCCTTCGGTGATATCCCGGAACATTTCGGGGATGGGATCGGCGCAGCAGACACGGGAGCGGATCCCGAGCTGCCGGAACATATGATACAGCGCATAGCCGCCGCCGACGCAGTCTCCGTCCGGAGAGCGGTGAATCAGGATATGCACATCCCGAAGCGATTTGAGCATTGCATATGCCGCTCTGCTGTCAATCTCCTTGCAGACAAATTCCGACTGTTCCATGAAGCGCCTCCTTCTAATTTCAGATATCGGGAGCGGATCAGAAATCCGGCTCCTCCTCCGGCTCTGCGACAGGCGAATTGCCTGCCGTCAGGCCAAGACCGCTGAGCTTTTCACTGATATCGGCTGCATACGCGATCGAATCATCCGCGATGAAATGCATCTCCGGCGACTTGCGCAGCTTGAGCCGGTGAAACAGCTCTCTCCGGATAAAGCCGGATGCCTTCGTCAGCACCCTGCATGCCTCCTGCGCCCGCGAAAAATCCGTCAGGCTGGAGATATATGCCTTGCAGTGTCCCATATCGCCGGAAAGCTCAGCCCTGACGATCGTCAGATCAGGCGTGATGCGCGGATCCTTGATGTCCTCGCGCATGATCGCCGTCAGCTCTCGCAGGATATCCTCCTGCAGGCGGTCAATCTTAAAGCTAGCCATAATGATACTCCTATTGGTTGTGTGTCGTCAGAATGTGATCGAACTTTCTGCCTCAGGATTATAGTAGTCACCGGTGGTCTCGGTCTCATTGAAGAAGCCTTCTTCATCAAAGATCGTTTCCGGATCACCGAGATTCTCCTGCGCACTGAATTCACCTGTCAGAATGCGCTTGACGGTCTCAAAAAACAGGGTGTCGATCGGGCCGAAATCCGGCCATGCAAGTGCCTCGTCGCAATATTGCAGCATATCGGCATTGCTCATTCTCTGAACTTCCATTATAATCCCTCCGTTTTCAGATTCTCCCCTCCGGCACGGATTTCACCGCGCCGGTGTAAATTTTTTCAGGTTTTCCGGGATCATTGACCGGATCAGTCCTCGCGGTACTCCTCAACGACAAATGCCTCGAGGATATCGCCCTCCTTGATATCGGCAAAGCGCTCAAGCGAAATACCGCACTCATAGCCGGTTGCGACCTCCTTGACGTCATCCTTGAAGCGGCGGAGCGAGTCGATCTGATCCTCTGCGACCACAATGCCGTCACGCACAACGCGGATCTGGCACTGGCGCGTAACCTTGCCGTCCGTGACGTAGCATCCGGCAACCGTGCCGACGCTGGAGATATGATAAACCTGACGAACCTCGATGCGCGCCATTTCGACCTCGCGGAACTTCGGGGCGAGCATGCCCTTCATTGCCGTGGAGATCTCCTCGATCGCATCGTAGATGATGCGGTAGAGGCGGATATCGACGCCGTCTCTTGCGGCTGCATCCGCTGCACCCGGCATCGGACGGACATTGAATCCGACGATGATCGCATTCGATGCAGATGCGAGCATAACATCGCTCTCGGAAACCGCACCGACTGCACCGTGAATGACCTTGACGCGGACTTCCTCGTTGCTGAGCTTTTCGAGCGACTGCGTAACAGCCTCGACGGAGCCCTGAACGTCTGCCTTGACGATCAGCGGCAACTCCTTCATCTCGCCCTCGGCAATCTGCGAGAACAGGTTGTCAAGCGTCACCTTGCGGTAGCTCTTGAACTGCTCCTCCTTTGCCTCGTGCTTTCTCTGCTCGACAAGCTCCTTCGCAAGACGCTCATCCTCAACTGCATTGAAGACATCGCCTGCGCTCGGAACCTCTGCAAGACCGGTGATCTCGACAGGAACCGAAGGTCCTGCCTCCTTGACGACCTTGCCCTTGTAATTCGTCATGACACGAACCTTGCCGACTGCCGTACCTGCGATAATGACATCGCCGGTGTGCAGCGTACCGTTCTGGACGAGGATCGTTGCGATCGGGCCTCTGCCCTTATCGAGACGCGCCTCAATAACAGTACCCTTTGCAAGTCTGTTCGGATTTGCCTTCAGCTCGCGGACTTCCGCAACGAGCAGGATATTCTCAAGCAGATCCTCGATGCCCTCGCCGGTCTTTGCGGAAACCGGTACACAGATCGTATCGCCGCCCCATTCCTCACAGACAAGCTCATATTCGGTGAGCTGCTGCTTGACTCTGTCAGGGTTTGCGCCTTCCTTATCCATCTTGTTGATCGCAACGATGATCGAAACACCGGCAGCCTTTGCGTGGTTGATGGATTCGATCGTCTGCGGCATGATGCCGTCATCCGCTGCGACAACGAGAATTGCAATATCGGTGATATTCGCGCCGCGCGCACGCATCGAGGTGAATGCCTCGTGACCGGGCGTATCGAGGAAGGTGATCACCTTGCCGTCGTGCTTGACCTGATATGCGCCGATGTGCTGCGTAATGCCGCCTGCCTCGGATGCCGTGACATTCGCATTGCGGATGCGGTCGAGAATCGAGGTCTTGCCGTGGTCAACGTGTCCCATAACGACGACGACCGGGCAGCGCTCCTCGAGTGCATCCTCCGGATCCTCCTCGTCTGCGATCAGACGCTCCTCAATCGTGACAATGACCTCATGCTCGACCTTTGCGCCGAGCTCCTCTGCGACGAGAGATGCGGTATCGAAGTCGATTTCCTCATTGATATTTGCCATGACGCCGAGTCCCATCAGCTTCTTGATGACGTCACGGACCTGAACCTTCAGGCGCGTTGCCAGCTCACTGACGACGATGCTGTCCGGAATCATGACCTTGAGCTGCTGCTTTCTTGCGCGCTCAAGCTCTAAGCGGCGCAGCTTTTCCGCCTCGGTCTCTCTTGCCTTGCCGGAGCGTGCCTGCTGCTTGCGCTGCTGGGATTTCTGGTTGATCTTCTGCTTCTTGGCAGACATATTGTCATTCTTGCCGCCTCTGCCCTGCGGTGCGATCTGCTCATAGCGTTCGTTGTATTTGTCGAGATCGACATAGGTACCGCGGGTATCGACCATATGGCGCTGCTGGCTCGGCTGCACCTCTGTCGCCGTTGCAAAGCCGCCCTCCATCTTGACGATCTCGCCGCGTTCCTGTGCCTTTGCAGGCTTCTTCGGTGTCTTCTGGACATTGCGCTGCTGCTGCGGCTGCTGCTTTTTCGGCTCAGAGGCAGTCTTTGCAGGCTGCGGTGCAGGAGCGGATTTTGCTGCCTCGGCTGCCTTTGCCGCCTGTGCCTCCTCGGCTGCCTTCTGCTCGGCGGCGCGCTTTGCGGCTTCCTCCGCCTGACGCTGCTGCTGCTTGAGCTGCTGCTGCTTCTGATTGCGCTCGCGTCTTGCTGCCTTCTCCGCATGCTGCTTCTCATACATTGCGGCACGCTCTCTTGCACGGCGCTCGGTCTCGGCGGCGGTCAGGACGCGCGGTCCTGCCGGTGCTGCCGGTTCTGCTGCCGGAGCGGTCTCGGGCTGCGGTGCAGGTGCAGGCGCAGCGGATTCTGCTTCTGCCGGTGCGGGAGCGGTCTCGGGCTTTGCTGCCGGCTGCTCCGGTGCCTTCTCCTGAACGGGAGCACTTACAGGCTCCTGCGGCTTCTGCTCGGGATGTGCTGCCTTTGCAGGCTTCGGCTCCGCTTTTGCCTCGGGCTTTTCTTCCTTTTTGGTTTCCTTCCTGGTGCGTGCGACCTGCTCCGGCTTCGCGGCGCGCTTCGGCTTCTTTGCTGCCTGCGGCGGTGCCTGCTCGGAACGGTCTGCGAAATATGCATCAAAGCTCTGCACCTGATTCTGCTGTGTATAGAGCTCGAGCAGATAGTTCATCTCGGTATCGGTCAGGGCTGCCGTCGGCTTTCTGACCTTATCATCCATTGCTTTTAACCGGTCTGCGACTTCCTGCGCAGAGAGATTCAGATCGGCTGCAAATTCACTCAGCTTGACCTTTGTTGTTGGCATAGGCAAATACCCCCTATCGGTTTGCTGCGGCTATGCTGTACCGCACTGGTTTTCGTATCCGCAGCCGATTCAGGGTGCAGATACGTCGTTTTACTTCATTCTTCGGATTCCGGCAGCAGCAAAAGCAGCTTTGCCGCGAATCCGTCCTCACATACGCCGAATACTGCCGTCCGTTTCCGGAAAAAGCATTTCAGCGAATCCATATCAAACGGGAGCTTCCGCACGGGAAGTGTACCGGCAAAAAACCGGATCTCCTTTTCCGTCTTTGCGGAGGCATCGGCGGAGAGGAGAAAGAGCTTCACGCTCCCCTGCTTTGCCGCCTCCTTGACCGCATCAAAGCCGAGCAGGAGCTTCCCTGCCTTCCGGCACATCGTGAGGCTTGCGGTCAGGCGGTTTTCTGCTGCATCAGGCATCTGCGGCTCCCTTCTCCGCAGCAGCCTCCTCCGACTGCATTGCGGCTTCGAGCGCGTCATAGATCTCCTCAGAAATCTTACAGGAGAAGGATTTTTCCAGTCTCCTTGCCTTGCGCGCCGCCCTGAGACATGCAAGCTGCGGACAGATATATGCGCCGCGTCCTGCCGCCTTGCCGGCCGCATCCAGCAGAATCGTACCGTCCTTCTGATGCACGACGCGGATCAGTTCGCGCTTCGGCTTCATCTCATTGCAGCCGAGACACATCCGCATCGGTATTTTTTTCGGTGTCATGGGAATCAGACCTCAGCGCTGCCGCCGTCAAGCTGATCGAGCTCTGCGGCATCCTCGAGGATCTCATAGCCCTCGGCATCCACATCATCGGATTCCGGTTCCGGATCCGGGAACTCCGGCTTGATGTCGATCTTATAGCCGGTGAGCTTTGCTGCGAGCTTCGCATTCTGTCCCTTGTTGCCGATTGCCAGCGAGAGCTGATCATTCGGAACAATGACCGTTGCTTCACGGCTGCCGTCGTCCGCGATCGTTGTTGAAATGACGGTTGCCGGTGCGAGCGCACGGGTGATGAATTCCTCCGGATCCTCGGAATACGGGATAATGTCGATCTTCTCGCCGTGCAGCTCATTCAGCACGGTATTGATACGGGAGCTGTGCGGTCCGATGCAGGTGCCGATCGCATCGACATTCGGATCATGCGAGCTGACTGCGATCTTGGAACGGAAGCCTGCCTCACGGGAGACTGCGTGGATCTCCACGGTGCCGTCTGCGATTTCCGGAATCGCCTGCTCAAACAGCTTCTCGACAAAGCCTCTGTCCACGCGCGAAATGCGGACGATCGGCTTTTTATCACGGTTTGCGATTGTGGTAACAAAGACCTTGATGAGCTGTCCTTCCTTGAGCGTCTCATAGACTCTGACGGGCTTGCCGTCCACCATTGTCTCGGTGAAGAGCTGCTCATTGTGCGAGAGATACAGCTCGGTGTGGTCATATTCAACGGTCACGGTGCCGCGGATCGGATCGACCTGCGTGACCTTGACCGTGATCAGCTCGTGCTCCTTGGATTCAAACTTCTCCATCATCTGCTGGCGGTTGATCGTGCGAAGATCGCTGCGGATGCTCTGCTTTGCAAACTGCGCGATGCTTCTGCCGAACTTGACCGGATCGAGCTTGCACTCGACGAGATCGCCGAGCTCACAGTTCGGATCATAAACCTTTGCCTGTGACCAGCTCACTTCGTAATCGGTCTTCGGCTCGCCTTCGACGACGCTCTTCTTCATATAGATATCAAAGCGTCTTGCAGCAGGCTCGATCTCCACGCGGATATCGTCATCCTCTGCATAGGGGTAAGCCTTCTGCGCAGCCTTGAGCATTGCCGCTTCGATTTTCTCGACGAGCAAAGCCTGCTCTACGCTGTTCTCGCTGCCGAGCGCTGCCAGCGCCTCAAAGAATCCTTCGTTCATGGCATCTTTTCCTCCTGATCATCTGCTCTCAACGGAGCTTACTGTTATTTTTTCTCAGCAGAATCCTCTGCTGCACGTTTGATCTCATCCTCATCAAAATCCGCGAGCTTCACAAATGCAATTCCGGCAAGCGGCAGCTCCCTGACGCCCTCCTCCGCCGCAAGCGTGACATTCTCACGGTCGCAGCTTTGCAGGATGCCGGTCAGCTCCTTTGCGCCGTCCTCCAGCGGACGGATCATGCGGACGCGGACCTTGCTGCCCTCACAGGCATCGAAATGTGTTTCGCGGATCAGCTCACGCTCCAGCCCTGCGGAGCCGACCTCCAGCGTATAGGTCTGCGGAATCGGATCGGTCTCATCAAGGATCTTGTTCAGCGGTCTTGTGACAGCCTCGCAGTCCGCGATATTGACCGGACGCTCCATGTGGTCGAGGAATACGCGCAGATACCACATTGCGCCTTCCTTTTCAAACCGCACATCCCAGACGATCAGACCATGCTCCTCTGCGATGGGGCGCACCAGCTCGTAGATCTTTGCTTCGGTGCTGCCGAATTTCTTAATCTTCATACTACCCCTTCCTCGGCAGGCGGATCATGCCTGCACAGATTTATAAAGTGTCTCCGACGGATTCAAAATGGGAGCGCCGCCCCCATGCCCCTGCTTAAGGGATACTATCCCTTAAGAATCCCATTTTCGGACATCAGGTACGCTATAGGCGCTGCCCGCAAAAGAAAAGACCGGAATGGTTTTTCCGGTCTTTCTTTATATCATCATTTCACTATTGCTATCATACCACTTTTTCCGCAAAAATGCAAGCGATTTGCGCCTTTTTGCATGGCTTTTCTGCATATTGCACAATTTCGTGCAGGATATGTACGGAATCTTTGTTTCGGAATTCTGTTTACTGCGCGAGTTTTGCATTATAATCCGCTACAACGGAATCCACGACAGACGACCACTGCGAACGGATCTCCGCCCATGTATCCGGCGTGCCCTCATACTGCGCCTGATTCAGAATCGCATCCGCACAGTTGTTCATCACGCCGCGCGTATTATAATCGTATGTCTCGTTGTACATCAGCGAGCCCATGCCGTAGCCGAAATCAAATACACATTTGATATTCGCAGGATCATACCATGTCTGCATGAAGTCATACTGCTCCGCGGTGATGAAGCCCGTGACATTGCCCTGCGCATTCTTGTTCTGGATCAGTGCCTTTTCGCGCGCGGCGGTACGGTATTCCGAATTCGTCTCCGCAAGGCGTGCGCACTTGATATACGCCGCGACTGCATCGCCCATCTTCGAGTTCTTTACGAGCATCACTGCGCCGTAATTCATATTGAGATAATACTGATCGCTCTCGGGATCCTTCGGGAACGGCACAATGAAAATATCGCTCTCGGGATTCTTCGCATTCGATTCGCTCAGCGACCACGGCGCCATTGCATAGAACAGCGTGGATTCATCCTCCGGGAAATAGGAATACCATGTCGGATCATAAAGTCCCAGCTTGCTGATCTCCTCCTGAAGCAGCTCGCCGCGCTCGATCGCAGGGCTCATGATATTATTCGTGAACTGTTTGCCGTCATAGTGAATGACCGTATCGCCGGTGGACTGGATGATCGCCTGTCCGAACCAGCCGCGGATGCCGAAGCGCTGCTTGCCGTCCTCTGCATTGGCGGTAAACTGCTTCATCATCTCGAGAAATGTGTTCCAGTTCCATTTGCCTTGCTGATAGAGCTGATAGGGATCATCGAGTCCCTCCTCCTCCATGAGCGTGCGGCTGTAGGTCACCGCAAGCGGATCGGAAAGCGCAAACGGCACCACGTAATAATGCCCGTTGTACTTGAACATCTCGGCATAATCGCGCACGCCGTCCCAGATCGGATCGCTCAGATCCAGATAATCGTCCAGCGGATCATACATGCCCTTCGTCACGCCGTTCGGCACCGCATCCCACTCATAGGGGAACATATCGACCTGATCGCCGCCGTTGATGTGGTTTGCAAGATCGTCGAACTTGGTATCCGAAGTCGTGGCGATGTACTCGATCTTTGCGCCGTACAGATCCTCGAACAGCGCGACCGGAACGGAGCGGTCCTGTGTGCCGCTCGGATTCAGGTCATAGGTCGCCATCCAGCGGATCGTCTGCCCTTTGATATCCGGATCGCCGGTCGTTTCGCCGCTGTCTGCGGCAATGGAGACATCGTCGCCGGATTTGAGCCAGCCCTCCGATTCCTCCGCACCGCAGGCACTCATCGCAAGGACGGTCATCAGCGCCGCCGATGCCGCAAGCATACTTGTTCTCTTTCTCATAAAAATTCCCTCTTTCCTTATATCTCAGTTTTCCGCGCAGAGACGCGCGTCCTCATCTTCATTATACAAAAACCGGACATGCGCTGTCAATCCGTGAAATACACGAATCCGCATGTCCGGTTTTGTTTATTTTGCACATATGAGATTATATTGCGATATCAGATCAGCTCCCAGACGAATCCCGCAGATTCCTCCGACGTGATCTTTTCGGGCGTGATCGCAGCCGCATCACACATTTTTGCCGCGCGGAGCATCACACCGCCGGCGGCAGGCTGCGGCGTATCATCCCGATAGCGTACCGCAACAAGACTGCCGAGCGATGCACCGGCAGCAGAAGCGAGAATCTCTGCGTCCCTGCGCGCCTGCTCCGCTGCGAGCTTCAGCAGCTTCTCATGCACCGCGTCCTGATCACGCAGCGTGAACGCGATGCCGAATTCCGGCTCTGCGCCGCTCTGCTCTGCTGCCGAAAGGATCCGCCCGAGCTGCTTCAGATCAAGCTCCAGCTCCAGCATCAGCGTATGACGGCAGATATAGCCGGTAAAGACCTGTCTGTAATTGCCGTTTTCATCCGGAAGATGCTGATACTCCGTATCAACATGGTAATGCTCGGTGCGGAGCTGCTCCGCCGGAATCCCTGCATCCCCGAGCGCCGTTTGCAGCGCGGCAAATCTGCTCTCCGCTGCCTGCATTGCGGCTGCATATTCGGGATGCTTCGCGGTCAGCGTCAGATGCATTTGTATGGTATCCGGCGGCAGGGAAAGCCTGCCGGTTCCGGTTACGGTGATGGTTCGTTCCATGCTTCGGGTTCCTCCGTTTCTTCCGCAGGCGGCTCCGGTTCGGGTTCCGGTTCCGGCTCCACCGGCGCATGATAGATCGGGAATTCAAGATGTGCCTTGAACAGATCGCCGTCGGTCTGCAAGGTCAGGACGCCGTTTTGCAGCTCCGTCAGGTCGCGCGCGATCGAGAGACCGAGTCCGCTGCCCTCCGTATGACGGGAGGCGTCGCCGCGGACAAAGCGCTCCATCAGCTCATCCGGTGAGACGTTCAGCGGCGATGCGGAGATATTTTTCAGCGTGATCTTCGCACGGTCATCCTCGCTGCGCACATCCAGATAGACGCGCGTTCCGGCGAGCGCATATTTGCAGGCGTTGTTCAGCAGATTGTCAAACACGCGCCAGATCTGCCTGCCGTCCGCGAGAATCATCAGCGGCTCCTCCGGCGCATTCAGCACGAGCGCAAGATTCTTCGACGCAAGAAGCTCCTCATATTCGCCTGCGATCTGCGCAATCAGCACATGCAGATCGGTCGGCATCAGTTCAACGGTCAGATTGCCGGTCGAGGCCTTCGAGGCATCCACCAGATCAATCGTCAGCTTTTTGAGGCGCGCAGCCTGTCTGCGCAGTACCTCAAGATATTCCGCGGCTGCTTCATTCGGCATCGGCTCGCGGCTCAGCAGATCGACATAATTGACAATGGATGTCAGCGGCGTTTTCAGGTCATGCGAGACATTCGTGATCAGCTCTGTCCGCAGATGCTCCGCTTTGGTCTGCTTGGCGACGATCTCCCCGATGCTGTCTGTAATGTCATTGAGCGTATCGTCAAATCTGCCGAAATCTCCGCCAAGCGGCAGCGGATGCGACGCAGGTTCAAAATTACCCGTCTTCATCTCGCGGACATGCCGGTGCAGCTCAAAATAACAGTAAATACAGTAAATAAACACGGCGACTGTCAGCACATCAAGGGTGCAGATTCCGAACGGCACGAATCCGCTGTTGCATGTCGGCATCACAATCGCATTGAGGAAGAACAGCAGCACGGTCAGCAGCATAATCACGACGACCGTGAATGTCCGGTTGCGGAACATCCCGAACAGGAACGAGAACACGCGGACAAAGCCGAAGCTGCGCCAGAATGTGCCTGCCTTCATGCGGACGGCTGTCGTATAAAGCCACAGCACGCAGCACGCGGCAATCACGAGAATCAGTCCGATGCAGAAGATCGCTATGATACGGTAGGACTCGCTGATGCCCGAATGCAGCAGCAATATGGCGCCGAACAGCGCAAGCGGCGGCAGAAGCCAGTAAACCTCATAGGCGATCGAATGCAGCCGCGATACCTCGATCCGGCTGGAATCATCGGGATGTCCGGCGACCGAGCACATCGCAATCGAGGCGATAAAGGTCAGCAGCAGCAGCACGAACATCATAATCACGAACCATTCCGAATGCCGGAACAGCGTCGAAAGAATTGCGTAATTCGAGCGGATTGTATCGTCAATCTCGAGCTTCTCCGGCAGATAGGAGCGGATGATGCACGGGACGGTTTCCGTATGCTTCGCGCCGATCGTGATATCCAGTCCGCCGGTGAGCAGCGCTTCGAGCTGGGGATCCGCCGCATTGAGGATCATGCCCTCGCGCTTCATCTGGTAATAATGATCGAGCGAATCATGCTGCTCGACTGAACTGCCGTAGGAATCTATGCGGACAAAAACCGTATTCTGCGGAATATGATCCGGATCGTCCACCACGCCGCTTTCCTCAGCCTCCGGCAGAACCTCCGGAACATCGCTGCTCGCAATGATCGTCCATTCGCAGTGCGTGCCGTATGTGCCCTGATAATCGAAATCCTTTGCGGCTGCCTCCGAATTGAACATCCGGTATTCGGAATACGGATTCTCAAAGATCTGGATATTCAGTCCCTCATGATAGACAGAATCAACGCGGTCATTCGTGAAATACCAGAGCTGATAATCCTCCGGCGTATCCAGATAGCGCGAGACATCGCCGTAGACAATCTCAGAATAGGATTCTGCCGGATTATCAAAGTGCTTGCCGATCTGGTAGGTGCGTTCACCCTGCACAGCGTCAATCATTTTGATTTCCGAGGCTAGGATCGGCTGGTCACTGCCGTTATAGGGATCGTTGGTCAGGAGCAGATTGCCGTCCTTATCCATTGCGGTGAAGCGGAAATTGGTATTCTCCGGTGAAAAATGCGTCTGGTAGGTATGCATCGCCTGCGAGAGACCGGGCGAGGTTTCACCGCTCCGCTGGATGCGCAGAAGCACTTGCAGATACTCCTCGACCTGCCGTTCCTCCTTCTCCGCAGTCATGGAGAGAAACATCGAACGGAAATCCGCCTTGTTATCAGAATAGCCGAACACGCCGTTCAGGATCACGATCAGAAGCGTGATGCCGAAGCCCCACATGAAGACAATCGAGAGGATCACGGACAGCGCACGGAACATGCCGGTATGTGATTGTTTTTGCGTCATAGAGAGACAAAACACCCCCTGTGATGATGAAACGGCAGATCAGGGCTTTTCGAGCTTGTAGCCCTGTCCCCAGACTACCTTGATCTGACGCGGCTCCTGCGGATTGATCTCGAGCTTTTCGCGCAGGTGTCGGATATGGACGGCGACGGTATTCTCCGAGCCGATCGGATTCGCCTTCCAGACTGCCTGATAGATCTCACGCGGAGGAAAAACGGTTCCGACATTGTGCATCAGCAGCGAGAGAATCTCATATTCGATCGGTGTCAGCGGTACGGGCACGCCGTCCAGCGATGCCGAGCGCGCCTTCATATCAAGCGAAATGCTGCCAACCGTCAGGATATTGGGATCATCGGCTTCCGCAGCGCCGAGCCGCAGATACCGCCGGAGCTGCGAGCGCACGCGCGCGACAACCTCCGCAGGCGAAAAAGGCTTCGTGATGTAATCATCCGCACCGACATTCAGCCCGAGGATCTTATCGGAATCCTCAGATTTCGCCGTCAGCAGGATCACCGGCACATTGCTTGTCCTGCGGATCTCGGTCATGGCCTGTATGCCGTCCATTTCCGGCATCATGATGTCCATGAGAATAAGCTGGATGCTCTGTGTCTGCGCGATCTGCACCGCCTCCCTGCCGGAATAGGCACAGACAGTCTGCCAGCCCTCCGCCCGCAGATAAATACTCAGCGCAGAGACAATATCCCGTTCATCGTCACAAATCAAAATCGTTTCCATTCAAAGACACTCCTTTCCTGTCAGGTTCCGGATATCTTTATTATACACGCTTCGACAAAAAGTTGCAAGTACCCTTTTATAAAGGTTTTCTTAAAGTGGCGGGGTGTCCCTAAGTGAAAATTAGAAATTAGAAATGAGAAATGAGAAATTGCGGTGTCCGCTTCGCGGACGGATTTATAGATAGTGAGCAGATAGGAGTGAGAAGTGAGGAGTTGTGGTGTCCGCTTCGCGGACGGATTTGAAATATGGAGCAGGGAGAAAGTAGGAGGTAGGAGGGAGGAAGTATTACACTTTTCACTATTCACGATTCACGATTCACCCTTTCTCCTCATCGCATCCAAGATCTCACTTTATAAGAACATGAAATCTTGAGATCTTGAGATCTTGAATGCTTTACAGTGTGAAAGTAACCGGAGAATCATACAAACGCCGCATAGAAATGTAAGCAGATACGTTAATTTAGAACAGTATTCCCGATACAATATACAGTTAAATATGTTATATTAAGATGCGCAAGATCTCACCCATGCGAAGAATGCATGAAAACCATGCTGCGTGAGATCTTGAAAAGGCACGAAAATACGTGCGCTTCATGGGGAAGATCTCAAGATCTCAAGATCTCACGTCATGATTGAGGAGAAGCACGGATGAGCAGTGAAAGAAAATCATATAAATCCGATACCGCAATTTCTAATTTCTAATTCCTCATTTCTAATTTTTTTTATTCCTCCATTGCATTTTTCAATACAATATGATATAATAAAACAGAATATGGTTTGAAGGGAGGATATCATGATTTATCTGCTGGAAGATGATCAGAATATCCGCGATTTTACGATCTATGCGGTGCAAAGCTCGGGAATGGATATCCGCGGTTTTGCACTTCCGTCTGACTTCCGGAGCGCGGTTGCAGAGGCGGTTCCGGATGTGGTGCTGCTCGATATCATGCTGCCGGAGGAGGACGGTCTTTCCGTTCTGCGCTGGCTGCGCGAGAACCCTGCAACGAAAAAGCTGCCGATCATGATGCTCTCTGCCCGCAGCACCGAATTTGACAAGGTGCTGGGACTGGACAGCGGCGCAGACGATTACCTGACAAAACCCTTCGGCGTCATGGAGCTGCTCTCGCGGATCCGCGCCCTGATGCGGCGGACCTCTGCTGACAGCGGCAGCGGCGAGGAACTGCTCGAAAGCGACGGCATCTCGCTCAATACCGCACGCCATCTGGTGACCGTCCATGATACCGAAATTATCCTGACCGGAAAGGAATTTGACCTGCTCGCCATGCTGATGCGGAATCAGGGAATCGTCCTGAGCAGGGAGCGCATTCTCGAATCGGTGTGGGGCTATGATTACCCCGGCGAGAGCCGCACGGTGGATGTCCATATCCGGACGCTGCGGTCAAAGCTCGGTGATGCCGGAAATGCCGTGGAGACCGTCCGCGGCGTCGGCTACCGGTTTCAGGATCATCATTCAGACACAACGGAGGCAACAGAATGAAAAAAACGGTGTTCCGCAAATTGCTGATCGCCATGGGGATGACCTTGATCCTCTGCCTGCTGGTGTATCCGCTGCTGCTCCCGACGGAAAATTATTTCCGGCTGGTATTGCAGCTGCTTCTGCCCTGTATTTTTGTCGGGGCGGTGCTGGTTGTTCCGCTTTATCTCATCAGCGACAAATATTCCAAGGCGATTGCAATGGAGCTGAAAAAGCTGCGGCTTGATTCCAAATCGACGCTCCAGCAGTATCCGGAGCTGAAGCCGCTCGCCCGTCAGGTCTCGAGTCTCAAGGCGCAGATCGACACACAGATGAACGAGCTGACCGGTCAGCAGGAACAGCTCAAAGTGCTGACGGATAATATGCAGGAAGGTCTGCTGCTTGTCAGTGCAGCGGGCAGGGTGCTCTCCTATAACCATGCGGCATTGCAGCTCCTCGGGCAGGAGGATACCGGCGAGGATTATTTCTCGGTCTATGATCTCAGCGATGCGAAGCCCTTCCGCGCGCTGGTCAGGCAGGCGCTTGACGGCATCCGCGGCACAGCAACCATTACAGTAGATGATACCGCGGTGCAGCTCATCGCAAATCCGGTTGTGCGCGATAACCGTCTGACCGGTGCGGTGCTGGTTCTGCTGGATGTGACCGAGCGCGAAAAGCGCGACGCACTCCGCCGCGAATTCACATCGAATGTCTCGCATGAGCTGAAAACGCCGCTGACTTCGATCTACGGCATTGCCGATATGATGCAGTCCGGCATGGTCAAAAAGAAGGATATCAGCGGATTTGCCCAGCGCATCCGCGATGAATCCGCGCGTATGATCACGCTGATCGAGGATATCATCCGGCTTTCGCGCCTTGATGACGAGAGCTTTACGGAGGAGGTTCTGCCGCTCGATCTCTATGATATTGCATGCAATGTCAAGGAGCAGCTGACCGCGGCGGCGGAGAGCAAGCATATCACGATGACGCTCGAGGGCGATACCGCGCCGATGCACGGCGTTCCGGTGATTGTCGAGGAGATGCTCTATAACCTCTGCGACAATGCGATCAAATATAATGAGGAAAACGGCTCCGTGACGATGAAGGTCACATGCACAGGACAGCAGGCAATCTTTACGGTCTCCGATACCGGAATCGGCATCCCGCAGGCAGACAAGGAACGCATCTTTGAGCGCTTCTACCGCGTGGACAAGAGCCATTCCAAGCAGATCGGCGGCACCGGTCTGGGACTTTCGATCGTCAAGCACGGCGCACAGTTCCACAATGCGACGATTGAGCTGGAAAGTCAGCTCGGCAGCGGCACGACCATTACGCTGTTTTTCCCGCGCAGTGCGGAGACGGCGGCGCTTGCAGAGAGCGAAGCCCTCTTTGATCCGCTGAATGTGGAGATTCCGGGCGAGGAGGATGCGCCGATGATCCAGATCCGCGGCGAGCAGGACTATGACGACGATGCCGACGGCTATGACGGGGATCAGGATGCGGATTACGGCGAGTACGGCGAAGCATCTGACGAAGATCCGGAGGATGATGCGCTTTACGCCGATGAGGATGAAGCATATCCCGACGATGCGGAGGAATATCCGGAAGATACAGAGGAATACCCTGAGGATACTGAAGAATACGCCGAGGATACCGAGGAATACTCTGAGGATACGGAAGATTACCCTGAGGATACGGAAGATTACCCTGAGGATACGGAAGATTATCCTGAGGATACGGAAGATTACTCTGAGGATACGGAAGATTATCCTGAGGATACCGAAGACTACCCTGAGGATACGGAAGACTACCCTGAGGATACGGAAGATTACTCTGAGGATACAGAAGATTATCCTGAGGATACGGAGGAATACGCCGAGGATACCGAAGAATATCCCGAGGATACAGAGGAATACGCCGAGGAATCCGAAGAACAGCAGGGGACGCTCTTTGACTGGGATGAACCGGAGGATGCGGACGAATCCGATGAATCTGACGAATCCGATGAACCGGAACAGCCCGCTCCGACAAGCCGCAGGATGCTTGATGAGACCGACCGGCTTCTGAATGAAGCTGCCGCGGCGCTTGATCTGGAGCTGTTTGCAGAGCCGGAGGATGCGCCGGAGCCCGAGCCGGAACCCGAGGTCACGGAACCTGAGCCGGAGCCTGCCGCTGAAGAGCCGGAACCCGAACAGCATCGCCCGATCCGGATCGACGTTGTCCCGATCGACGAGGATACTATGGATATTCGGATTTAACCTGAATTTAACATTCGTTTACCCGATTTTAACATTCGCAATACATACATTTGATTTTCTTGTATTATGATAGATTTGGCTTAGAATGAAATGAATCTATCGAAATCAAAGAAGGAAAATTCAAATGGGTATTGCGAATGTTCTTGCTTTAATCGGCGGAGTTGCGTTGTTTTTGTTCGGCATGCAGCTCATGGGCGACGGCTTGAAGAAGGTCGCCGGAAACAAACTTGAACTTGTATTGTGGAAGCTCTCCGGTACGCCGGTCAAGGGTGTTCTGCTCGGCACATTTGTCACGGCGGTGATCCAGTCCTCGTCCGCGACATCCGCGATGGTCGTCGGCTTCGTCAACTCCGGCATGATGACCGTCACGCAGTCGATTTCGGTCGTCATGGGCGCGAATATCGGCACGAGCATCACAGGCTGGCTGCTCTGTCTCTCGATGCTCGGAAAGGGCGGCGGTCTGCTGAGCCTGCTCTCGACGGATACGATCTCCGCGGTCGTCGCGTTCATCGGCATCATCTGGCTGATGTTCTCGAAAAAGGAGACCAAGCGCAGCATCGGCGGCATTATGCTCGGCTTTGCGGTGCTGATGTACGGCATGGCTGCGATGAGCGATGCGGTCGCGCCGCTGAAGGAGAGCGAGGGCTTCCGCTCGATGCTCACCATGTTTGACAATCCGCTGCTCGGCATTCTCGTCGGCATTCTGATTACCGCGCTGCTGCAAAGCAATTCGGCTTCTGTCGGTATTTTGCAGGCGATTTCCGTGACGGGTGCGGTCAGCTATGCAGCCGCCTTCCCGATGATCATGGGTATGGGCATCGGTGCCTCGATTCCGGTTCTGCTTTCGGCAGTCGGCGCAGGCAGAGACGGCAAGCGCACCTCGCTGATCTACCTGCTCATCAATGTATTCGGTACTGTGATCTGTACGGCTGTGTTTTACGGCGCGAATGCACTGGTGCATTTCAGCTTCATGCAGAATGACAATGCGATCGGCATGGTCGGCATTGCGATGATGAATACGCTCTATCGTATCGCGGCGATTATCGTGCTGATGCCGTTCATCAAGTATCTTGAGCGCATTACGGACAGACTGCTCCGGAATGTGAAGGATGAGAAAAAAGAAGAAACTGCTGCGAAATCCTATGATATCGGACATCTGGAGGAGCGCTTCCTCGAGAACCCCGTCCTTGCACTGACGCAGAGCAAGGAGGCAATGCAGCGCATGGCGGATCTCACCGAAAACGGTCTGTTCCGCTCCTTCGATCTCATTGCACATTATGATGAGGATGATGCAAATTCCGTTATCGAATCGGAGGACATCGTCGATCACTATGAGGACATGCTCGGCACCTATCTGATCAAGGTCACCGGTAAAGAGCTGAATCACGAACAGACGCTTGAGACCTCGCTTTATCTGCATACAGTCAGCGACTTTGAGCGCGTCAGCGACCACTCGGTCAATATTCAGGAGGTTGCCAAGGAGATCTGGGAGAAGAATGTACAGTTCTCGGATGCGGCTCTGGATGAGCTGCGTGTGCTGGATGCCGCGCTCCGCAGAATCGTCGGCATGACGTTCAAGGCGTTTGAGACCGGTGATCTGGAGCTTGCAGGCAAGGTCGAGCCGCTGGAGGAATGGATCGACAATCTATGTCAGACGGCAAAGCTCAACCATGTGGCACGCCTGCAGACGCAGATCTGCACGCTTCAGCAGGGCTTTGTGTTCAATGATCTGATCGGCAACTTTGAGCGTGTCGCGGATCACTGCTCGAATATCGCGGTGGCGCTCGTTGAGCTGCATGCGGATTCCTTCGATACGCATGAATATCTCAGCGGCATCAAGAGCCGCCAGAATACGGAATTCCAGAAGCTCTATGAGCAGTACAGTCAGGAATACGCATTTATGTCATAACGGGAGACCGGCGGTGCATTTCGCACTGTCGGTTTTTGCATGCTGCCGGAGTCACAAAAAGTTCATATTTTATTCATACTCTTTTTACGAAATCTGCACGACTGTCCGCGAAGAATTTGCTATAATTGAAAGATAAAGCATACGCGGTCAAAGGAGGTGCTGCGCTTGGAGGAACATACTTATCGGGATATTGTTGAGGAATTCAAATACGATTCGTTCAATGAACAATATAACATGGCGTTTCTGGAATGGCGCAGAAACACCGATTCCCAGTTTGCCTTCCGGTTTTCCGACAACCGTCTGGAGAATGTCTATGTCTCGGGCGCTGCCGGTGCAAAGCAGGATGCTGCCATCGCAGAACGGGAAGCGCTGATGCGCTGCGGACAGTTAATCGGCGCGGCACTGCTGATCTGCTTTGTTGCGGAGATTGCGGGCGGTTCTCTGATCGGCACAATCCTCAGGCTGTTTCATATTGAGATGCATATGGATTTCCTGTCCTTTTCCATGTCCGGCAATCAGTGGGAGGTTGTGGCAGCAAAAATGCTGATCACTCTGATGAAGTATCTGCTCCCGACTGTGCTGCTCATTCGGGTGAGCAAGCTGCCGCGGCGTGTATTCGCGCCGATGAAGGCAGGCGGCGCACCGGATCTGACGGCAGGTGTCGGCGCCGGAATGGTCATCTCCGGAATCTATGCGGTTTTTTCATCGCATCAGGGCATCCGGATGGCGCAGGAGATCTTCACCTATAAGGATACGGACGCGGTCGTGGCTTACGGCATATTCGATGCGCTGATTGCTGCGGCGCTTGCAGAGCTGTTCCTGCGCGGCACGGTGCTGACGCTGCTGCGGCAGTTCGGGGATCCGTTTGCGGTCTGGATCACGGCATTTATTGCTTTCCTGTTCCCGAACAGCCTGCCTGACCGTTTCGGGGAGCTGCTGCTCGGATTGAGCGCCGGTTACCTGATGATCCGCACCGGTTCGATTACGGCCTGCGTGCTGATGCGCTCTGTCTATTCCGTTTTGAATTATGCGCGCCTTGTTGCGCTGTATACGAGCCGGACCATGCAGCTCTGGGAATATGCGCTGCTGCTGATCTCAATCGGCACACTGGCGCTTGCGTTCTATGTATTGCAGCACCGGCACGCGCTCCGGATGTCAAACCGGAAAATCGTGCTGTCGGAGAAGAAAAAATGCTCGGCACTCGTGCTGACGGTGACCATGCTGCCGTGGCTGGCGGTTTCCGTCCTGCTGACGCTGCTGCAATGTTTTTATTGAGGTCGCCGCGATGTTTGATGATTTTGCAATGATGCGCGAGGCGATTGCACTTGCGGAGGAGGCTGCCGCGGCAGGCGAGATCCCTGTCGGAGCGGTCGTCGTGGACCGCGAGAGCGGCGAAATTCTGGGACGCGGCAGAAACCGGAGGGAGCAGGATCAATCCCCGACAGCGCATGCGGAGATCCTTGCGATTGAGGAGGCTGCGCGAAAGCGCGGTACATGGCGGCTTTCGGGCTGCAATCTCTATGTGACGCTGGAGCCCTGCCCGATGTGCAGCGGTGCGATCATCAATGCGCGCATTGACCGCGTGATCTTCGGCGCCTATGATGAGAAAGCCGGTGCGGTCTGCTCGGTGCAGGAAATGTTCACATTGCCCTATAACCATAAACCGCGTGTGACCGGCGGTCTGCTGGAGGAGCCCTGCGCGAAGATTTTGCAGGATTTCTTTGTGCATCTTCGGGGCAAATCACAGGAATAGCACTTCTCTTTATTTACTTTTTGTATAGCTTTGTTAATGTTATACAAACAAAGAGCGCCCGGATAATAGAAAACGTCGAAATTCTTTTCCCGGCTTGCAATTCTCTCCTAACTGTGATATAATAATAATGTATCATTGTAGGGTAGTATGCAGTCATGTCATTAGGGGGACATGATCTCATCCCGCCAAGGAAAGGACTGTATGTTATGGCAACTATTCTTGTAACCGGCGGCTGCGGACTGATCGGCGATCACGTCTGCTCCGGTCTTTTGAAAAAAGGCAACACGGTCATTGCAGCGGACAAAAATGAATCTGACTACAATGCCGGTAAGGAAAATTATTTCTTCCGGGAGGCAGCTCCGCAGGATCAGAATAAATACGGTGAGATCTTTGATGAATTTGAGATTGAGTATGTTGTGCATCTGGCGTGCACCGTGGACAACGACCTCGGTCCGATCATCGAAAAGGCGCAGATCGACGAATGCGCTGCGTGCGATAAGTTCCTTTATAAGCTCGCAATCTCCAAGAATGTTCAGAAGTTTATCCTGCTCAGCTCGACGCAGGTTTATAAGCAGCCGGACAGCCGTGAGCCGGTGCGCGAGGATGAGGCTGTCAAGCCCGTGACCAATTACGGCAAAATGAAAGCGAATGAGGAGACGGCGTTTGCAAACGATGTCCGCAAATCCAAGACCATGATCTGCTGCGTCGCGCGCGTGCCGATGGTCTATTCGCTGAACTATACCGAAAATCTGATGTCCCGTATCCGCGATCCGAAGGATAAGTCCATTTTCGTCTTCCGGACCGGTGAATACGGCTACCATATGTGCTGCATTCACAATATCTCCGATTTCATTATCGGATTTTTGCGGCAGGCGGACAGCACCAATTATACCGGCGTGTATAACGTCGCGGATTCCTCGCTGGTCATGGCTTCCGAGATCGTGACCTTCATGAAGGAGAACCACCGCCTCGGACCGGTGCTGCAAAAGACGAGCCTTTCCGGCGGACTCAAGCTCAAGATCTTCGGCGATCCCGAGCAGAAGACCAATTACCGCTGGCTGGATGTTACAACGATCGACAAGAATTTTATGTTCGATACGACCAAGGCATCCCGTATCTGCCCGTTCCGCTGGAACATCAAGAACACAAAATAATCTGGGTTTGCATACAGGCAAGCGACGGTTTCAAGCCGCCGCTTGTTCTGTTGTATTATATCAACCAAAAAATGAAAATGAAAGGAACAGAACCGATGATTCAGCCGATCCTTGACCATGATTTTGTCCCGGCGGTGTATTTCAACCGCGACTTCCTTGCGAAAGCAACAAAGCCTTTTTCGATTGCAGTTGAGCGCGAGGACGGACTTGTCTACCGCCGCGATACAAAGCTCGGTGACAATAAGGAGGAGAACTGCCGCTATGCAGAGCGCCTGATCAAAACGATCCTCTGGTGCGCAGGCGGCTGGAAGGTCATGCTCGCAGGCGATCACGATGTATATGAATACATCCGTGACGCATATACCAAAGAGGGACTCCGTGCCTTCGATGTCGATTTCTGGAGCACAACCTATGAGCGTGATTTTGAAGTCGAGGAGCGCGATTTTGCCGATATGCCGGAGAACCATGTCCGTCCGCTTTCGATCGGCAGAAATCTCGACGGCTGCCGTGTCGGCTTTGATGCAGGCGGCTCGGATATGAAGGTCGCGGCTGTGGTCAACGGCGAGACCGTCTGGGCGGAGGAGATCGTCTGGCTGCCGAAGCTCGCTGAGGACATCTCCTATCACCACGAGCATATCAAGAATGCAATCCTCAAGGCGGCAGAGCATATGCCGAGCTTTGACGCAGTCGGCGTCAGCACGGCAGGCGTTCTGGTCGCAAACCGCGCAATGGTTTCGCATCTGTTCCTGAAGGTTCCGAAGGATACGCAGGGCGAGGCTTGCAAGAATGTTTATGTCGATGTACTCGAGGAGCTGGGCGTTCCGTATGCAGTTGCAAATGACGGCGACGTTGCGGCACTTGCAGCATCTATGGCAATGGATGTCAACGGCGTGCTGGGCATCGCAATGGGTACCTCTGAGGCAGGCGGCTATGTCGATATCAACGGCAATGTCACCGGCTGGCACAATGAGCTGGCATTCGTTCCGGTTGACTATAATCCGGCTTCTCCGGTCGATGAGTGGTCGGGCGATTACGGCTGCGGCGTCAAGTATTTCTCGCAGGATGCCGTTATCCGTCTGGCGCCGAAGGCAGGCATCGAGCTGGATGAGAGCCTGACGCTTGCAGAAAAGCTCAAGGCAGTCCAGAAGGTACTGGAGGAAGGCCACGAGGGCGCGAAGGATATCTTCCGCACGATCGGCACCTACTTCGGCTATGCAATCGCAAACTACGCAGATTTCTATGATATCCGTTATCTCCAGATCAGCGGCAGAGTGACCTCCGGTCTCGGCGGCGATCTGATCATCGAGAAGGCAAAGGAAGTTCTCGAAAAGGAATTCCCTGAGCTGTATAAGCAGGTGCAGTTCATCCTGCCGGATGAGATGGACAGACGAGTCGGTCAGGCGGTTGCCGCGGCGTCTCTCCCTGCAACGAAATAATAAGGTATCCGCTTTGCGGATGGATTAAAAATGGGCTGCGCGCCCAAACTGCGCCAAAGGGACTTGTCCCTTTGGAATCCCGTTACGAATCATTACGTGCTTGTTCACAAAATGGGATTCTTAAGGGGCAATGCCACTTAAGCGGGGTATGGGGCGGAGCCCCATTATAAATCCATCGGAGATACCGATTTCCCCGAAACGGCGATGTATGGAGAATGCTCCATTGTTAATACATTGCACCAATGAAACCACATCACAGAAAGGCGGTAGAGAAATGGTCCTGAAAAACCTGCTCCTCGAGGGCAAGCAGACCGATATTACCATCGAAAACGGTACGATCACTGCGATCGCACCGGCATCTGCCAGCACCACCGGAGAGGACTGCACGGGATATTCCGTGATCCCCGGTCTTGTCGATATGCACGCACACGGCTGTGTCGGCAAGGATACGATGGACGGCGAATTTGAGGAGATGTGCGCATTCCTCGCAAAGAACGGCACGACCTCATGGCTGCCGACAACCATGACGCAGAGCTATGAGGCGATCAAAAAGGTCACCGAGGGCAAGACCGATGTCCCCGGCACGCAGATCCTCGGCTTCCACATGGAAGGCCCGTACATCAATGCCAAGAAGAAGGGCGCACAGAACGGCAAGTTCATCCGCAATCCCGACCTCAAGGAGTTCAAGTCCCTGCCCGGCATGCGCGTTGTCACGATCGCACCGGAGCTTGAGGGCAGCATGGAGTTCATCAGGGAATGCGGCGCGCTGGTCTGCATCGGCCATACGGATGCGGATTACGACACCTGCATCAAGGCGATCGAAGCAGGCGCAAACTGCCTGACGCACACTTTCAACGCAATGCCCGGCATCCACCACAGAGAGCCAGGCCCGATTCCGGCGGCGCTCGAAAAGAATATCTATGTGCAGGCGATCACGGACGGTCTGCACCTGCATCCGTCGATTGTCATGATGCTTTACAAGATGTTCGGTCCGGACCGTATGGTGATCATCAGCGATTCCATGCGTGCGACCGGTCTCGGTGACGGCATGTATGAGTTCGGCGGTCAGGATATCGAGGTCAAGGACGGCGTCGCACGGACAATGGACGGCGCAATCGCAGGCTCGACCTCGACGCTCTGGCGCTGCGTCAAGCAGGCGGCGCGCTTCGGCGTCCCGTTTGCGGATGCTGTCCGCATGGCGACCAGAACACCGGCAGATATGATCGGTGCGGAGAAGAAGGGCAGAATCGAAGTCGGCGCAGATGCAGACCTCATCCTGCTTGACAAAGACTGCGAGATCGCAAAGGTCATGATCGCAGGCGCATTTTTTGAGTAATGAAGGTATCTCCGGCGGATTGATAATGAGGCTATCGCGTGCTTCGCTATGAGTTTGCAGGCAAACTCCGCCAAGGGGACACTGCCGCTTTGGAAACCCGTTTTGCATAAAAACGGGAGTCCGGAGGGATAGTATCCCTCTGGCAGGGGCATGGGGGAGAGCCCCCATTAAGATCTGTCGGAGACACTTCTAAACAACGAAAAGAGGTAGTTTTTCTTATGCAGACAGTTCTGGTACTGTTTGGCGGCGTCTCGCCGGAACACGCAGTTTCGCTGGTATCGGCAGAGGCGGTACTTCGCAATCTGAACAAGGAGAATCGCAGAATCCTGCCGGTCGGCATCACGCTTGAGGGCAAATGGATCCTGTTCGGCGGTGAGAATTATAAGGATATTGCGGAAGATAAGTGGGAACAGAATCCTGCAAACTGCACGGCGTTTCTCTCGCCGGAGCGCGGTGCAGGACTTTGTATTGTCCGCGGAAACGGCGCGGAGACCGTTCCGGTCGATGTGATCTTCCCTGTCCTGCACGGCGAAAACGGCGAGGACGGCTCGATTCAGGGCTTGTTCCAGCTTTCTGGTATTCCGTTTGTCGGATGCGGTGTCTGTGCAAATGCCGTTTCGATGGATAAATCGGTCACGAAGCTGATCGCGGCAACGACCGGCGTCCGGCAGGCGAACTGGCTGACGCTCCGCCGCGCAGATTTCAAGGCGGATGCAGATGCGATGTGCCGTGAAATTATGGAACATATTGCGTTCCCTGTGTTCATCAAGCCGTGCAGCACCGGATCTTCTGTCGGCGTCTCGAAGGTCAAGACCGAAGCGGATCTGAAACCGGCGCTGGAAAACGCTTTCAAATACGATAAAAAGATTCTCGCTGAGGAATTCATCAACGGCAGAGAGATCGAAGTCGCCGTGCTGGGCAACGATGATCCGAAGGCTGCAACAGCCGGTGAAATCGACGCAGGTGCGGAGTTTTACGATTACGAGACCAAATATGTCACCTCGACCTCGCAGGCATTCATTCCGGCGCGCATCAGCGAGGAGCTGAATGCGAAGGTACGTGAGTGGGCGGTCGCAATTTTCAAGGCACTCGGCTGTGCAGGCCTTTCGCGTGTGGATTTCTTCGTCACGCGCGATACGAATGAGATCGTGTTCAATGAGATCAACACGCTGCCTGGCTTCACCCCGATTTCGATGTATCCGAAGATGTGGGGTGCAGAGGGTGTGCCGTTTGCAGAGCTGCTTGACCGCGTGATTGCACTGGCACTGGAGGCTTGACATGGCATTGCTCCAGATTGATCCGCATGTGCAGATGACCTTTGCGGAGATCGCAGAGGCGGTGCGCGCGGAGCTTGTGAACTGTCCCGATCCGGCGGCATCCGTCTCCGGATTCAGCACCGATACGCGCACGATCGAAGCCGGAAACTGCTTCATCGCGCTGAAAGGTGCAAATTTCAACGGCAATCTCTATGCAAAGCAGGCGGCTGAAAAGGGCGCCGTGCTGTGCATGCTTTCCGAAGAGCCGCCCGAGGAGCCGGGCGTGCCGTATCTGATTGCAAAGAACGGATATGGCAATCTTGCGGAGTATTATATCCGGAAGCTGAAGCAGGACGGTCTGCGTGTGGTCGGCGTGACCGGCAGCAGCGGAAAAACAACCGTCAAGGATATGACGGCACATGTGCTTGCAGCAAAATTCCGCACCTGCGCGACTTCCGGTAACTATAACAATCATGTCGGCGTGCCGTATACGATTCTGCACATGCCGCCGGAAACCGAAGTCGCTGTGATTGAAATGGGCATGAACCACGCAGGCGAGATTCTGCATTTGTCGGATATTGCGGAGCCGGATGCGGCAATCATCACGAATATCGGTACCGCGCATATCGGCAACCTCGGCTCGCAGGAAAACATCTTCCTTGCAAAGACCGAGCTGATTGAAAATATGCCGGATGCCGGACGTAGCGGCACGCTGATTGTTCCGGCGGAGGACAAATATCTGCACGGCAATATGGAGAATCTGCGCGCACGGACGAATGTCGTTTACAGCACGCGCTGCGGCAGTCCGGATGCAGAGCTTACCGCTGAGGATATCATCGAAAGTGCAGAAAATACGCGCTTTACGCTTCGGTATACTGTGGACGGCAGCACCGCGGAGGCAATCCTCCCGATGACCGGTCTGCACAATGTCACCGATGCGCTGCTCGCAGTTCACACCGGTCTGCGGCTCGGTATGACGCTGAAGGAATGTGCGGATGCGCTCGGCAGCTTTGTTCCGGGGGCGATGCGTTCGGAGCGCGTCAAATACGGCAATATCACGATCATCCGCGATTATTACAATGCAAATCCCGAGGCGATGGCGGCAGCGCTGCAATCCTTCGGAATGATTGCCGGCGATGCGCAGAAATGGGCGATTCTCGGCAATATGAACGAGCTCGGCGAATTTGCAGCGGCGCGTCACCGCGAGCTTGGTGCGCTTTGCAGGAAATATGCGGATGAGGCGTTTTTCTGCGGTGAAAATTATAAGGATTTTGCGGAAGGCTACGGTGACGCAGTCTGTGCGGTGCCGGATCAGGATATGCTCATGGAGGCACTGGATCTGGTGCTGCGCACGCATGTCGGCGTACCGATCTGCTTTCTGATCAAAGGCTCGCGCGGTATGCATATGGAGCGCGTCAACGATATGCTGGAAACGATGTTCGGCGGCAAATAAAGGACGGGAATATGAAACTGGAATATCTGGGTGCAGCGCTCGAAGCGGTGCTGTTTGCGGCAGGGGAGCCGATGGAGACCGACCGTCTTGCGGAGGCACTCGGCGTGACCGCGGAGGAGATTACGGCAGCAGCCGGTGCGCTGATGAATGCACTGGAGGAATCCGGCAGCGGCTTACAGCTTCTGGTTCTCGGCGAGAGCTGGCAGCTCACCACGCGCGCAGATTTCGCGGAGGAGATCCGCGCGGCGCTGGAGGTCAAGCGCAATACGCCGCTTTCCAATGCAGCAATGGAGACGCTGACCATCATCGCGTACAATCAGCCGGTGACAAAGGGCTTTGTCGAGCGCGTGCGCGGCGTAGACAGCGGCTCGGTTGTCAATACGCTTGTGGAACGCGGACTGCTCGAGGAAGCCGGACGCATCGAGGTTCCCGGCAGACCGGTTACCTACCGGACGACCGCGCATTTTCTGCGAACCTTCGGGATGCAGTCGCTTGCCGATCTGCCGCCGCTTCCGACGAGCGGTGAGCCTGATCTCTTTGATGTGCAGACTGCCGAGGGCGAGGATACCGTCGAGGATCTTGCGGAGGATCTGCCGGAGCTTGACAATCTCGAGACGGTGGAATCTGCCGATCCGGATGCAGAATAAGACACAGCCGCGAAATCCAGCGTAACAGCTTCGATTTCGCGGCTGATTTCAGTTGTATTCCGTCAGAGGCGCTGTACGATAAATCTGCCGAGTGCAAAGGCATCCTTCCAGAGCGGCAGTCCTGCAAGAACCGCAGCAGCGCAGAGAATCAGGGCGCAAAGGCATTTTCTGTTTTTCGGTACCGCTGCCTGTCTGATGCGGTGCGTCAGAAAAGCTGCGAAGGCAATGCAGAGAATCATTGCTGTAATACCGCAGACCAGCGACACCGGAAATGCGATCGGATGCAGCCGGACGGGGTAGGCGCCGAGGTGCAGCAGCAGGCTCATCATCCAGAGTGCACCGCAGAGACCGGTCAGGATTGCCGGCAGATAGATTCCCTTGACCTGCTCCGGCTCCGGACGGCGCAGCAGATTTTCGCAGAGGATGCACGGCAGAATCCCGACAGTATAGCTCAGCATATCCTTGTTTGAATAGCCTGTTCCGATGATGATGCGGAGCAGCCGGTTTGTGATGTGCAGCCGGTCGCAGAAGCCCCAGAACTGTAAATATTCCACGCAGTATGCAAACAGCAGGATTCCGGCAGGCAGCAGCAGTGCGAGCTTCGGTTTTTCCGGCGAGACCGTGCGGCAGATTGTGTAAATCAAAATCACGACGAGGACATCGCCGAGCTGATTGCGCACCCAGCCGTGTGCAAACATGCCGATCAGAATCTCAATTCCGAGCAGTACAGCGGATGCGGCTGCCATACCGAGGCGGACGCGGCGTTTCATGATGGATTCTGCACGGTCACAGTGACCGTATTATTCGGCATGATCCAGTCCGGATTTGAGGCGAGCGTTACTTCCATGACACCGCACCGGTCTCCGACCAGAATCGCCTGTTTGTCGTCCGTGATGACCGGCAGATCCGGATCGCCGTCCTGCCAGTTCGCCGATGTGATATACATGCGCGGGATATTCTCGCAGCAGCAGAGATCATCCACCGATACGACGGTATCCGGCGCGGTCTGATAATCATTGAGACAAATGGACGGCTGTCTGTTTTCCGCCTTTCTGTTTGCATAGTTGCGGACAGCCGCGAGGGCGAATCCGTCAAACAGCAGGATGCCTGCTGCGGCAGCGAGAATGTGTTTTTTGTTGATCATGGTTTACTCCTTTCCAATCGTTGCGATGTGTGCGGTTAATATCGTGTTTCTGATTATGCAGCAGGGAAGCCGGAATCGTCTGCATGTGTGGCTGTTCCGGCGGGTTTGGGTGCCTGTCTGTTTGAGACGATCCGCGCCAGCAGGACAGCCAGCAGAAGCAGGATGCCGACGCCGGGCAGGATGATGAATACCATCTGCACGGCATCCCCGATTGCGACTTCGGTACCGGAAGGATGCATCAGGTCAAAGAAGAAGTCTGTGATACCGCTTCTGCCGTAGAGCATGAGCGACGGAATATAGAGCAGAATGGCGGCGATGCTGCGAAACTGACGGCGTCCGGTTGCTGCGGATTGCAGCAGCAGAACTGCGAGGAACAGAAAGACGGCGGCGGAGAGAATTGTAACCCAGAGAATGCCGCCGTGTGCGATGCTGACGAGCAGTCCCATCAGCAGGGCGGCAGCAGCGCCGCGGAGCAGGTCGATCAGGATGTTTTTGATATTCATATTGTATTACCTCGTTGTATCTGTATGGATTTGCTGGATCAGGATCTGAGCAGGCAGATTCCAGCTGCGGTCTTTGTGATAGGGATAGTCAACCGTGACTTTGTCTTTTGCTTTGTTGTAATAGACTTCCCAGATGCCGTCGCGCTCGAGTGTATCCTGATAGCGCGCAATGACATTGTAGGCATCCTCAGAGAGAAAGCAGAGCATATTGAGATCCGGATCTTTGAGCGTACCGGCAGCGTAGCGGCTGAGATTGTATTCTGCAATCAGCGCATCGGGGCGTCCGAAGCAGAGTCCGGCAAACATCACGATGAATACGCCGGAGAGAATTGCTGCGGTCGGCAGCTTTGCGGCGAACTGCCTTACAAGCAGAATCAGGAACACCGCAGCGAGCAGAATCATGAACCATGTTGTGTAGACACGAAGCTGCGTCATGCCGTATGCGTGGATATAGAGGAACATTTTTGCAAGCGCCGTCGCTATGATGAACAGGGTAAAGCAGCAGAGCAGCACCGCATAGAAAGTCAGCGCTTTCGGACGGTTTTCGCCGCTCTTTTTCGCGCAGCCCGTCAGCACGAGGATCACGATGAGATTGATCACGGCAATCGCACAGAGCTCGAAGAATCCGCGCCTTGCGTATTCGGAATAGAGCATGCCTTCGGGCAGTCTGCCTGCGAATGCGGAGAGAAAATAGTTCGTCTGCGTGAACACATAGAGCAGATACAGCAGGCAGATCGGCGTGACACCGGCATAGAGCCCGAGATTCGGAATGACGCGCAGACCGTTGAATTTTTCGATATAGTCTTCATCGCTGCGGAACGGGATCTCCTTTCGCTTTGCACTGCTGTAAAGCACGGCAAAGAGCCACAGTCCGATCGGGATGCCGAACACAATCTGCCAGAAAAAGCGGATTGTATCAATCGCCGGCAGATCACCGAGAAAAGCAAACAGATCTGCGATTGCGGAATCTGCACTTGCGAGCAGCGCTGCGACGGCAATCGTCAGCGGGATCGTCACGAGCAATCCGATCACAATGGTTTTGACTGCGGTCGCTGCCGAATTCTTTTTCGGTGTGGCAGTGATTGCATGCGGCGCCGCTGACAGATGAGAAACTGGCTTTGCAAGCAAAGAATCAGCGAGGTCAATCGGGAAGAAGCGTGTGACAAATCCCTTGCCGCCGCAGACCGCATGTGTCCGCCAGACGATCGCGGCAATCAGGAACACGAAGCAGAGTCCGTGCAGCAGCTCTGATGCCGTCAGCGAGAAAACAAGCGTAAATACGCAGATCACAGCGCCCAGCACATGCTGCATCGGGCGCGGCTTGCATCCGGATTTCCGGATATAGATCGCGCTGACAAGATACAGCAGCAGAAAGCATCCGGTTGTGAAGAAGCCGTCTGCGTAGAGCAGCGCATACCGTGCAAAGAGCTGTCCGAGCAGGAGCGCCAGCAGCGCAAAGAATGCGTCATGCGGCTGGAATTCCCATTTTTTCTTCTGTACTGCCGGCTGCGGATACGGATAAACCGGCGCTTCCAAAACGGACGGTGCCTGATTGATGAAGTCTTCCATGTTGTACTCCTTTACATGTATTTTGCAAGCTGTTCCCCGATCTTGCCCATGCGCTGATAGGTGATGAACTTGCAGACCAGATCGGTGAATCTGCCGTATTTGCGGTAAAGCAGATTGAAAATCAGATAGGGCATCCGCTGCGATCTGGTTTCCGGCAGCCGCTTCCAGATATTTTTCAGGCTGTATACCTTGTCGTAGACATGCAGATACCCCTTGTACAGCTCATCCGCTGTCATGCCGAGCGGCTGAAAGACGACATGCGCGGTATTATAAAGCGAGAGATCATGCGAGGTGATGCGCCCTGCATCCTGCATGCGGTCATAGAGCGCTGTTCCGGGATAGGGCGTCAGGATATGCGAGGTGACGGTCTCGATGCGGTTTTTTACGATCCAATCGACGGTTGCATCGAAGGTCTCAGGCGTGTCGCCGTCGAGTCCGAAGACGAAGCTGCCGTTGATCATGATGCCGCGCTTGTGGATCACCGCGATTGCCTGTTCATATTCACGGGTGCTGTTCTGCACCTTGTGGACATTCTGCACGGATTCCGGATTGATGCTTTCAAATCCGATAAACAGGCTTTGGCAGCCGCTTTTCCGCATCAGATCGAGCAGTGCGCCGTCCTTTGCGGCATTGATCGAGACCGCTGCCTGCCACTTGAGCTTCATCGGCAGAATGGCTTTGAGAAACTGCTTTGTCCACTGCGGATTGCCTGCGAAATTGTCGTCGATGAACATGATATGTCTGGTGCCTGCCTGCCGGATCTCGCGCAGAACATCGGGGATCGGGCGGTTGACGAAGTGGTGCGATTTGGCGCTGTTGTAGCAGAAATCGCAGCGGAACGGACAGCCGCGGCTTGTGTGAATCACGCTGGTGTAGAGGTATTTTCCGCGGTCGATCATATCGTAGGCAGGGGAGACAATGTCCTCGCCGCGCAGCTTTCCGCTGCATTTGTAGATCTTTTTGAGACAGCCGTTTTGTGCATCGCGGACAATATCCGGCCATGTGCCCTCCGCAGCCCCGATGCACAGCGCATCGAAGGCGTTTGCAGGGATTGTCTCATAGGCGGTTGTGATGTGGATGCCGCCGGCGACGACCTTTGCACCGCGCTTTCGGAAGCGCTTTGCGATCTGCATGGCGTGCGGCAGGGTATCGACCGTGACGGAGATCCCGACGAGATCGGGGTGATCGTCATAGCAGATCGGCTCGATATTCTCGTTTTCGAGCACCACGCGGTGTTCGCCGCGCAGGATATTGGCAACGGTCAGGAGCCCGAGCGGCGGCGCCATATGGAGCTTTAAGTCAGTATCCATCGGGCGCTTGATCATTCCGGGCTGGATGAGCTTGATATACATGACGATACCTCCTCGGATGTCCGTGTTTCCGTTTTAGGACTCAGAAGTCGGAAGTGTGTCGGAATATGCAGCGGATTCGTTATGCTCATGCGGATGCGCGTGCCATCGGGCTTCCCGCAGAAGCTCCGCGCATGTGTATCCCAGCAGGAGCAGGTAAACCGCTGCAACGGCAGCAATGAGCAGCGCGATTTTTCTGCGTTTCTTTTTCTCACGCGCCTGCCGGAGCAGATCAGGTTCTGCGAGGCGGTATTCCTCCTCGCTGAGATAGGTGATGCCGTTGTGCTGATACATGATGTTTCTCCTTACTCGTTTTTCACATACTCCAAAACGTCCCCCGGCTGACAATCAAGCTCACGGCATATCGCCTCCAATGTCGAGAACCGCACCGCCTTCGCCTTGTTGTTCTTGAGGATGGACAGATTCGCCGGTGTGATGTCCACGCGCTCGGCAAGCTCTCCTGCGGAGATTTTGCGTTTCGCCATCATCACATCGAGATTGACAATAATCGGCATAATGCTCCGCTCCTTTCAGATGGTGTAATCATTTTCTTCGCGCATCTCAACGGCAGCTTCCAGCATGTTCTTCATGACGCGCAGCAGCAGTCCTGCAAACGCCGCGATGAATGCAACGAAAAATGCGAGAAACCGCCAGAATGTCAGGATGAGCCAGAGCAGCGCCACACCGAAGCAGCACCACGCAATTTTGCGGAAGCAGGCTGCATTCTCTGTGACGAAAACCTGCTGCTTTGCAAAGCGGTTCAGCAGCGCGCGAAGCTGCCAGAGTGCGACAATGCCGAGCATCGCGCTGAGATACAGCACAATGTTCAGGACAATGTGGATCGGTTCCTCGCCGGAGACCGCGTCATACCATTCCGTGATGACCGGAATGCAGAACAGCGATGCGATGCCGAGCGCCAGTGTCGCAATGGTCAGGCATCGGGAGAGAAACAGCGATTTTTCAGAGTTCCATTTTTGATTCATGATTCACACGCTCCTTTGTGTTGTTGCATTTAGTATAGCACATAACTTTCTGTTTGTCAATAGTTTTTTATCGTTTTTCGATATATTTTTTCTGATTATCAGAAATCTACACTGGAAGGAAAAGAGGCTCTGCATATGAAACACAAGCTGATACTGAAAAAATGGCAGCAGATCACGCTGCTCTGTCTGCTGCCTGTTCTGGCGGCAGGGGGCTTGCTGCTTGCGAAGGATCTGTATGTGCGGTATGTGATCCGCTGGGTGCCGCCGTGCCTCCTGCGCACCCTGACAGGCTGGCAGTGTCCCTCCTGCGGCATGACGCATGCGGTATTTGCGCTGTGCCGGCTGGATCTGATCGAAGCACTGCGGCAGAATGCGCTGCTGATATTCGGCGTGGTGCTGGCGGTGCTGCTTTATGCGGAGATGTGGCTCAAAGCACTCGGCAAGCCGAAAAAGCTGATCCCGAGAAGCGGCGGCTTCTGGATCGGCGCCCTGATCTTCTGGCTTGGCTATGCCGTCCTGCGCAATGTGGTGTAAGCATATCACTTTGCTGTGATGATGCCCTCCAAAGCGCACTCCTTTCGCATTCAAAATGGAGAATGGATAGAAGAAAGCCGCTGAATTGGCATTTCGCGCAATTCAGCGGCTTTTTGTATCAGCATAAAAACGGGGGACAGCGCCTGTTCTGAATCATCACAAAGCGATGCATGTTCTCTCAGAATTCGGCGGATATGAACGCTGTGATCTCCGCGAGGCAGTCGTCGAGATCGAGATTTGCAAACCGGCGGATGATACCTGCATTTGCGAGATTTTCCTCGGAAAAATCCTGCGAATCGGTGAGGAAGCGGCGGCACATTTCGGCGTAATTGGGTGTTTTCTGCGCACGCTCACGATCCAGCGCACGCTGTAAGCGCAGACCGTCCTCGACCTCGATATAGATCGGGATGACATGCTCTGCGCCGTAATATTCGCGGAGTCTGCCGTAGGATTCCGGCGTACCGATGCCGAGATAGCTGCCGGAGGAGAGGTCGATGCTGTCCTTTGCGGTGCAATAGGTCCAGTCGCCTTTTTTGGTATGATAGGTGCGCGTCTCGATGAATCTGTCCGCGGCGGACATCTCCGCAAGCTGTTCGTTCGTGATGAAGAAATAGGTTTTGCCTTCCTGCTCGCCTGCGCGCTGCGGTCTGGTTGTATGCAGCACCATCGGGCAGAGCTGCGGAAGCTGCTCGAGCAGCCGCTGATAGATCGTATCCTTGCCGGATGCACTTTTGCCCATCAGATAAAACAAATGATGCACGGGATTCCGCTCCTTTCCGTTTGCAGATCAAAGTCGAATGCCTATATTATACGGCAAACGGGCGCGATTGTCAAGTGCGGAATGCTGAAAAATGCAGCGCCTGCACATTGCTGTACAGGCGCTGTGATTTTATGCTTCGGAATCAGATGCCGGTTCAAGATCGGAATAGGGGATGAGCTTTGCAATGTATTTCAGCACCAGCATGACATCATCGCTGTTGATGTTGCCGTCATGCGTGACGTCTGCATTGCGCTTGCCCTGTGCGGTGATTTTCACGGTTGAATCCTCCGCGGAGAAACGTGCCATGATCACGGCATCGGAGACATCCACGCCGCCCTTGCAGTCTGCATTGCCCCAGTCGGTCTCGGGAGCCTGTGCTTTTTTCAGGGTGAAATAGCCCGGTGCATCTTCGGTGTCGATGCGCGCATACGTGCCGTCCACATGCTGATCGTTGTATGCAGTGCCGTTTCCGCCGATGAGTGCCTCGCAGTTTACGAACATGAAGGATGTGTCGCATGCCTGTGAGATCTGCCATGCATCGGATACATAAATTGTTTTCAGCTTCTCAGCGTTTCCGAACATTCCGTACATACCGCAGACGTCGGTTTTTTTGAAGCCGGAGAGATCAAGCTCCGTCAGAGATTTACAGCCTGAGAACATGTAATTCATGTCTGTGACTTTTTCGATATTGAAGCCGGAGAGATCCAGTTTAATCAGGGATAAGCAGTTATTGAACATGTTGCTAATATTCGTGACTTTGGAAGTATTGAAGCTGGAAAGATCAAGTTCTGTCAGTGTACTACAGCCTGAGAACATCCAGCTCATGTCTGTGACGTTTGCGGTATAAAAGCCGGAGAGATCCAGCTTCTCCAGAGCTTGGCAGTCCATGAACATATCGCGCATATTCTTGACATTTGGGGTATTGAATCCGGAAAGATCAAGCTCTGTCAGACTGTAACACTTTGCGAACATTGCAAACATATCCGTCACATTTGATGTATCGAATCCGGAAAGATCCAGCTTCTCCAGAGCCTCGCAGTCCGCGAACATTTGGTGCATACTTGTGACATTTTCGGTGTTGAAGCCGGAAAGATCCAGTTCTGTCAGTTTATAGCAGTTTGAGAACATCCAGCTCATGTCTGTGACGTTTGCAGTATCAAATCCGGATAGATCAAGCGCTTTCAGAGATTCACATTCTGCAAACATAGCGTGCATATTTGTGACATTTGCGGTATTGAAGCCGGAAAGATCCAGTTTTGTCAGAGATTGACATTCTGCAAACATCGCACCCATTTCTGTGACGCTTGCGGTATCAAATCCCGAGAGATCCAGTTCTGTCAGGGCTTTACATTTCCGGAACATACAGCCCATTTCCGTGACATTGGCAGTATCAAAGCCGGAAAGATCAAGCGCTGTCAGGGATTCACAACCATCGAGCATGTAGTTCATGTTCGTGACATTTGATGTGTCGATTCCGGAAAGATTCAGCTTTTTCAGCGATTCACAGCCCGAGAACATCTCGGACATATCCTTGACTTTGGACGTATCCGCATTGGAAAGGTCGATGGATTCCGCCTCCGGACAAGCGGTGAACAGCTTACAGTGATCAGGAAGCACGGCGCCCTTGAAGCAAATGATTTTCTTGACCTGTTCCGGCTTCCATTTCTCCCAGACACCGCGGCAATAATCAATCGACTCCGGTATCTTGTGCTGCAGAATCAGCGTGCCGGTTTTCTCGATGAAGATCGTGCTGTAAAAGCTGTCGTCTGTATCTTCCGCCGCACAAAAGTAGCCGGGTGTATCATCAGCATCAATCCGTGCGTATTCGCCGTCGATATGCTCGCGGTTCCATTTGGTGAAGTTTCTGCCGGAGAGCGATGTGCAGTCATCAAACATGCGGCCGGACTCCTGAACCTTGTCCATATTCCATTTGTCGCTGCAATAAATGGCAGTCAGATTGCTGCAAAGCTCGAACATATCACTCATGTCTTCAACATTGGATGTATCAAAGGAAGAAAGATCCAGCTCGGTCAGGCTTTGGCAGAATGCAAACATTGCATTCATTCTCTTGACATTCGATGTGTTGAATCCGGAAAGACCGAGCGCTGACAGGGCGGAGCAGTTTCCGAACATGATCTCCATATTCGTGACATTCGCGGTATCAAAGCCGGAAAGATCCAGATATGTCAGTTCTGTACAGCCCTCGAACATCATGTTCATGTCCGTGACATTTGCGGTATCGAAGCCCGAGAGATCCAGCTCTGTCAGGTTACTGCACTTTGAGAACATGGCTTGCATATTTGTGACCGTTGTGGTATCAAAGCCGGAAACATCCAGCTCTTTCAGCGACTTACAGCCCGAGAACATCATGCTCATGTCCGTGACATTGGAAGTATTCGCATTGGAAAGGTCGATTGACTCTGCCGCAGATAAGCCCGAAAATAAACCGCGGCATTCGTGCAGTACGGTTCCCTTTAAGCAGGTGACCTTTTTGACGGCATCCGGGTTCAGATCTTTTATATCTTGCAGATTATTGGATCGCTGGACTTCACCGAACAGGATCAGCGTGCCGGTTTCCTCAACAAAGGTAGTGCCGCAGGGGGACTCATCGATTGGATCCTTTGGCGTAATATAGCCCGGTGTATCGTTTGTATCAAAGCAGGCATATTGGCTGTCGGTGCAGTCAGCGCTCCATGCGGTACCGTTACCGCCGGTGAGTGCATTGCAGCCGGTGAACATCCCCTCGGATTTCGCTACCTGACCAATGCTCCATTTTCCGCCGCAGAAAATGGTTTCCAGCTTGCTGCACTGACTGAACATATCGGTCATGGATTTGACATTTGCAGTGTCAAAGCTGACGAGATACAGTTCTTTCAGGTTGCTGCAATTTGCAAACATCTCATCCATGCTTTTAACGGCAGAGGTATCGAAATACCGAAGCACCTGATCGAGCTCCTGCAGGTTTTCGCAGTCCTTGAACATGCGGTCCATGTCTGTGACACTGGATGTATCCGGATTATCCACAATCAGCTCAGTGACATGAGATCCGGCGAACATGCCCGACATATTCCTGACATGGGAAAAGTCGGCGCTGGTCAGTTCAATGCAGGATGCATGGAAATTCTTGAACAGATCGGTGCAGTCCTCCGGCAGAATGCAGCCTTTTGAAGCTGTAACAATTTCTACGGCTTCATTGCCTGCATAGGCACGGATATCCTCCGCCTGCACAGCGCCGGCCAGATAAAGTATGCCGGTTTTCTCGTCTAAGCTGACCGATCCGGCGGCTTCCGCTTCGCCCTGCTCCTGTTCTGCGGCAAAGACCGTCTGCATGGCGCCCTGCGGCAGTACGCCGCCGCCGTAGGAGAGCAGCATAACAGCCGATGTCAGAAGTGTACAGATTTTTTTCATTATTGTGTCCTCCTTGTAAAAATGTCGGTTATCCGAAAATGGATAATGGCAATATTATAGCATGTTTTGAGCGGGCTGTCAATACAAGAATATGCAGGGAATATTAAATTTTTTGTGAACTGATTATTACGGGAAAAGCAGCCGCATATCTGCATGTCTTCTGCAAATACGCGGCTGCTTTAGCGGTTATTTTACAATTTCATACCAGTCGGTCGGAGAGTGCGAGAGTGTGTTCTTGACATAGTAGAGCAGGATGTACTGTGCATCATCGACGGAGATCTGATCGTCGCGGTTGACATCGCCTGCGAAGAACTGCATATCGTTGAAATTGCCCTCTTGACCGGACATCCGGCGGACATATTCGCGCAGAACCTGCTGTGCATCGTCTACGCTGACAGCACCGTCGCCGTTGGTATCGCCGAGCAGGAAGTCGGTTGTACCGGTGCTGCTGAGAAGGACAGCGCCCTCTGTGCAGGAGACAGTCAGATCATTCATATCGTGATCAATGAAATCAAAGCTGTCAAATGTGATCGGATAGGTCGCTGCTGCGACATTTTCGGCAGGCGCAAAGACCAGCGTGAACAGTTTGCCGGTGCCGGTGAAATCCTCTGTTGCGAGGTAGTTGCCGAAGCTGATGCGATAGCATCCGCTGTTCGTAATCGGAGCAGCCTGATTTTCCGGTGCAAGCTCTGCATTGTATTCAACAGCTTTGAGCGTCAGTGCTTCTGCATTCCAGTTGACATTCATGAGGCCGATTGCGTAGCCGGAATTCTCCTTTGAAAAGACCTGAATCCGGATCTCTTCGTCCGTGGTTTTGGCAATGGTTCTCGATGCCATCATGGTGATCTGCCGGTTCTGCGTTGTTGTGGTGGTCTCGGCGGAATCAGTCGTGCTGGTGACGGTCTCGGACGTCGTCTGACCGGAGACATCGGACGTCGTGGTCGTATCGGATGTTGTAGTCGTATCGGATGTTGTAGTCGTATCGGACGTCGTCGTGGTGGACGTTGTCGTCGTGGTGGACGTTGTCGTCGTGGTGGACGTTGTCGTCGTGGTGGACGTTGTCGTCGTGGCGGAAGTTGTCGT
>JAGKVC010000167.1 GCA_021152595.1 Clostridia bacterium | reverse complement strand
GGATAGGGGGAATGTGAGCTAGCGAACTTCCCCCTGTCCCCTTGGGTTGTCACCCCCGATCCGCGCCCCGCGCCCAACAAAAATAAACCTTTGGATAAAGGATAAAGAATATTACGCTGAATTCTCCCATAATACAAAACAATCAAAGTGAAGCGTGAAAAGTGAATAGAGAAGAACGAAAAATACAAAGGAAACCGCCCCGATCAAAGACCGGAGCGGCTTCATTCACTACATAAAAACGTGCCGCCAAAGGAACATTGTCCCTTTGGCAGCACCAAATTCATCCATCATCGCGCAGCGATACAAATTACTGCTGCCAGACGCGGTATTTGAGGACCTCACCGGTCTCAGTCCGGATCGACACCTCATATTCAAATTCAGGTGTCTCAAATTCGAGCTCGTAGACATAAACGCCGCTGCTGCGGTCGATTTTCGCCTTGGTGAATTCCACCGGATCGCGGTCAGTCAGTTCAGCCATGCGCAGCGCAGTATCTCTTGCAGCCAGCAGCCCGACCGATTCCGTGATGTCCGCCGAAACAGGGTGTACATCAACAGTATTGACACTCCCGTTTTCAGCATTCAGCTCAATCTGATACTGCGTACCGTCGTCGAGCGAGAACGAGATCAGATACACACCGCCGTCCTGTTTGATTTTTGTGAAGATGACCTCATGCAGATCCAGATCCCCGACACGGGAGAGTGCGCGGAGCTTTGCCTGCTCCGGCGATATGATATTTTCGGGGATATCAGCCGCAAGCTCTTCCGCAGTATATTTCATCAGCATGGCAGTCCGCGCGTCGATCTGTACGGAATAGAGCTTACCGGCAGCATCGAGCAGTTCAAATTTATAGTATCCGCTGTCGCCTTCGGCCTCGCGTTTTTCCTTGCGGAACAGCACATCATGCAGACCGGTACGGCTGAGCGCAGCCTGCCGGAGTTCCTCTGCGGAGAGCCAGCCCTCCGTGTTGAGCAGCACGTCCGCCTCCGAATGTGATGCATCGAGGATCTCGCCGGAGACCGCATCGAGCTGATATTCATACTGTTGTCCGTCCGGAAGCGTAAAGCTGAGGACATAGCAGGCAGGGGATTCATCTGTTTTGAGCTTGGTGCTGAGAAAGCATGCGGCATCTGCATCTGCGCCTGCGTCTTTGGCAGCGATGATCTGTGCTTCCCCGATGCTGAGATACTGACCGGAAAAGATCAGGCTGACCTCCTCGGTTCGCGGAATATCCGGCTGCGGAACAGCGCCGCGGTGCGGCTGTGAAGCCCAGAGCAGCATCAGCGAGACTGCCAGCACGATGAGGCTGACAATGCCGAGCACAATCCCCCAGAGCGGCACGGCGATTGTTTTGCCCTTGGTTTTTTGCGGCTCCGAACGAGTGATTTCGCGGATTGCCGGTATCTCCGGCTCGGGCTCCTGTGTCTGCTTCGATTCCTCGATTCCGGCGAGCAGCAGCTCGGTATCGGTTTCGTGCCACGGGATATGCTTTGCAGCAGCCTGTAGATCGGAAAGTGCCGGCGTATCACCGTTCTGCATAAAGGTGAGCTGCCGGAGCGCTTTTTCGGTTTTCTGCGCAAGCTCATCTTCGGTCAGACCGGATGCCGCAGCCGCTTCTTTCTCAGGAATGCCGCTGACGGCGAGTGCGAGCGCGCGTCTGCTTCCGGAGGGCAGTTTAAGGATCGGCAGCAGGGGTTCCAGCGCCGGATCCTTTGGCAGGGAATGCTGCTGGATGCGTTCCGGAGCGCGTGTCCGGCAGATGCGGATGAGCTGACGGACGGCATCGGATTCCCATGCATCGGGGGATTTGCGCAGAGCGGCAGCGATTGCTTCCGTTACCGTGCTGCGCCCGTCTGAGAGCGAGCCGAGGGAAAGCACCGCCGTCGGGAACAATGTTCTTGCACAGCGGAGCAGCGCATCCTCCTGAACCATATCCGTCACCTCCGAACATCCATCTTTGATATTATTATATCGGAAAACCGTACATCTGTCAAGGGAAAATGTTTCAGAGAAGCGGCAACATCTTTTATTTTATAGGTATCTGCGATGCATTTGTAATTGGGACTCCGTCCCATTATAGATCCGCCGGAGGCACCTACAGAAGGAAAGGCTGCTGCCGTGAAAGTCGGTACTCATATAGAAGCATTAAGCCATAGTATTTCTGATTGAAAGTCAGAAGCACTATGGCGTTTCTATTGACAATACCGTAATTATCTGTTATAATTGCTACGATCATAATCGGAATTTTATGGAGTAATCTCAAATTTGAAAGGCAACCAAGAAATGAATACAAAAAACAAACTGATACTTTGCTCTGTTGTATCAGCAATACTTGTGGTAGTATTATATATCCTGTTTCATGAAACAGGTCATTTGATCGTAATGCTTTCTGCCGGAGAAGTAATTGATGATTTCAGTATACTTAGTGCCCATGTCAGCGGACACGGCGGAGAATACACATTTGTTTCTGACCTGTGGCTTAACGCAAACGGAGCTGTTTTACCTCTGATTGTTTCTCTTGTGTATTTATTGTTCTACAAAAAAGAGCGAAACAACACTTTTTATCGAATGTTTTCATTTTTCACAGGTCTTATGCCGATATCTACTATATTAGCTTGGGTAATCATTCCTTTTCTCTATCTAAATGGAACTGCTCCGTTAAATGACGATTGCACAAAGTTTCTTATGTCTTTTTCACAGATTGCAAATCCGCTGTTCGTAAGTGCAGCAGCTTTGGTTCTCATTGTTCTCGGGAGCATACTTTTTATTAAAAAAGGTGTTTTACGCAATTATATTTACGAATTAAATAAAATGAAATCGAAGTGACCGAAATTTCTGCTTTATCTGAACATGAAGAAATAATACAATGCCCCGAGGCAATTTGAAATGCTTCGGGGCAAAACTTCTATATGGGCATCTGTCTGATGCACAACGGCGGTTCTATTGACAGCATTTCGATGCTGTGCTATAATTGTTACAAACAGAAATCATAATTGGGAGGAGTTGCGTGCTGTGCCGAAATATGCTGAGCCCAAATCATTCTGTTCCGGAAAGGTCGTTTTTCAGGAAGCCTTCGATTATACACTGGAAGATGTCATATTTTTACTGGAAAACAGAGACTTTTCGGAATTCGGCTTCAAAAGATATTCTATCATTTATTCAGATGCGGGTGAAATCCTGACTGAATATAAAGGATCAGACAAGGTGATACCGGAGGAGACGGTCAGGCGGATGCTGGATGTGCTGGAGCATATAGAGGAATGCATCGAAAAGGCGTATGACTGGATCCGTACTTTGGATCTGAAAGACGGTAAAACGTATGATGCGCGGGTGCAAACACTGATTCCGCATCTGCTTCAGGAAAAATTAGAGGTAAACGGAATCAATTTCGGTGATATGAGCTCCTTGTATGATCATTGCAGCATTCTGGAATGGAACCAATACCGCTCAGATCATCATCCGATAGAAGCCACAGACGTTTTTTCGATTGAATTCGACTTCTATTGGGGGGCGCATTTCTTCTTCATTGTGAAGTTTGCTTACAAGGATATGTTTCCGTATGAGATCGAATTGCGGGTGTTTAAGAATACATAATTTCTGATTTGCTGCATTACCGCAGTACACCGGAGGAAACATGTGCGCTGAAAGATGTGCGTGACGTTGCCGGATTAGAATAACGGCTTTCGGAACTGCCCGCCCGCGCAATGCCCCTGAGCGTTTTGAGACACTCAGGGGCAAATTTTATATATGCGCACAGGAGCGGCTGCTTTGACTGTGTACTCAGGCTGCTGTGCTGTTTGCGCTGACGATGCGGTAGTAGATTTTTGCGGTTACCGCGTAGATCACTGCATAGAGGATCGAGAATGCAATGAATGTGCAGCCCAGAATCAGATAGATCAGCCGGGAGTTTGAAAGCTCCATTTCGTACAGCACTGTTCTGATGATCGGAATGCAGAAGGCTGTATGGATCGCAGCCGTGACAAGCGGCAGGAAGAATACGGTCAGGATCTGCGAGCGGATGCTCTGGCGGATCTCAGCGCGGCTCATGCCGACATTCTGCATGATGATATAGCGCTGGCGGTCGTCATGACCTTCGGAAATCTGCTTGTAGTAGATCATCAGCACCATTTGCACCGTGAACAGCAGCCCGAGGAACAGCGCGATGAAGAAGAAAGCACCGTAAACGCTCATATAGAACGTGTAGTCCTCATTACGCATGTTAAGCATCATCACATCGAGGTTTTGCAGCAGATCTGAATTTCCGTAGCGTGTATCCTGATCGCCGAAGATTTCCAGTTCGTGCTCAGCGGGGATATCAAACAGATAGTAGTAGTGAATGTAACGGTGTTCATCGACCTCGAGCCGTTTTAATGCGTCAAGGTCAGAAACAACAGCGACGTATCCGGGGAATGTGTTGTTGAAACCGTAAACCGGATCAATCAGCTCCTTGATCTTGAATTTGACACCGAACAGGCTGGTCTGTCTGCGGAGTGTCGGGAGCGGCTCTGTGCTGGAAAGCAGGATTTCGTCCGGTTCCAGAGAAACCGCATTGCCGGTGATCTCCTGATAGCGGCTGTTGCAGATGACAGTCAGCGTTCTGCTCAGTTCACGCTGATGCGGATTGCCGTAATCGCATTCGTTGAAATTTCCGTCGGAGAAAACAGCACCGGCGCGGACCTGTTCATAGGTCAGCGGATTTTCAGCGTGAAGCCCGAAGGTTTCCAGATGCCGGTTGATTTTGTCAATGAACGCAAGTCTGTTTTCATCTTCCGTCACCATGCCGCATGACTGAATTTCACGCGGATAGAGCTCTTTCATCATCTCCTTTGCGCCGAACACCATGCAGCTTGTCGAGGAGATCATGACGAGCACCATCGTCGAGAGAATGCAGATCGAGCTTAATCCGACTGCATTCTGCTTCATGCGGTAGATCATGCCGGAAATGGACGTAAAATGGCGCGTTTTGTAATAATAGGACTTGTTCTTTTTCAGCAGCTTGAGCAGTGCAATGCTGCCTGCGATGAACAGGAAATATGTGCCGACAATGACGCAGAGAACCGCCGGCAGCATGAACTTGAGAATCAGGCTGGTGTCCGTTGCGCAGAGCGACATGACATATCCTGCGCCGACAAGCAGCACGCCGAGAATCGCCATAATGACCTTGGTTTTCGGCTCGCGTTCACCGGCATTCGCTTCGTTGAGCATGCTGATCGGCTTTGTGAAGTGGACAATGCGCACGGCATTGAGCAGAATCAGAATGAACACGATGCCGAAGAAGGCTGCGACTGTGAGCATTGCAAAGACGTTGATTTCAAATCCGAACGGAACCTTTGCATCGGATATGAGACCTGTGACGCGCAGCAGCAGCAGATACATCAGCTTATCAAGCAGAATGCCGAGCAGAAATCCGCAGCCCATTGTGATGCCTGCGGTATAGACGGTTTCTGCGAACAGCACCCTTGCAAGATGCCGCTTTTCCATACCGAGAAGCTGATAGAGACCGAATTCCTTGCGGCGGTGCTTCATCAGAAAGCTGTTTGTATAAAAGAGAAAGATCGCTGCAAAGAACATTGCGATGATTGTGCCGAATTTCAGCACTTCCGTTGTGTTCTCTGCACCTCTGGACATGTTCTTCAGTCCCTCGTTTTTCGAGAGCGAGCAGATCGTATAGAGCATCGCGCCGGTGACGCTGCACGAGATCAGATAGGGCAGATAGGTCTGGCGGTTCTTTTTGAGATTATCCGCCGCAAGACGCCCGTAAAAGAACTTACGCATCCTGCTCACCGCCTTGCGGATTCTGCGAGAGCATGCGCGTCAGCGAATCGGAAATGCGCTGATACATCTCCTTATTGGTTGCTTCGCCGCGGTAGATCTGGTGGAAGATCACGCCGTCCTTGATGAACAGCACTCTGCCGGCATGGCTTGCTGCCTTGACGGAATGCGTGACCATGACGATTGTCTGACCGCCTTCATTGAGCTTGCCGAAGACATCGAGCAGGCTGTCGGTGGATTTGGAATCGAGCGCACCGGTCGGCTCATCTGCGAGCAGGAGCTTCGGCTCGGTGATGATCGCGCGCGCAATCGCTGCACGCTGCTTCTGTCCGCCGGAGACCTCATAGGGGAATTTTCCGAGCAGATCATGAATGCCGAGAACCTTTGCCAGCGGAATGAGCCGCTTTTCCATTTCGTCATACTGCATGCCTGCCAGCACGAGCGGCAGGAAGATGTTGTCACGCAGTGTGAAATTATCGAGCAGATTGAAATTCTGGAACACGAATCCCAGATTCTGACGGCGGAATGCTGCAAGCTCCTTGTCGCTGATCTTGGAGAGCGTCTTGCCGTCGAGCAGCACATCACCCTTTGTGGGCTTGTCGAGTGCTGCAAGAATATTGAGCAGCGTGTATAGCCCTTTTCAAAGATGCGAGGCAGATCCTCCGGTGCGATGCCCTTTCCGGTATCGGCAATGCAGATTTTCTGTCCGGAGACTGTCACGGTCACGCTGCCGGTATCGGTATACTTGACGGCATTTGAGAGAATCTGCTCGAGGATGAATTGCAGCCATTTTTCGTCCGTCAGTGCGGATTCGGCTGTTCCGTCGTAGAGGATGCGCAGCTTGCGGCGGATAAAGAGCGGCGCATATTTGCGGATCGCCGAACGGATCACAGGATCCAGCGGCGTTTCCCGAATGACAAGATCGCGCGCGCTGCTGTCGAGCCGCGTGTAGGCGAGTGCCATTTCCGCATATTGTTCAACGCGGAACAGCTCGGTTTGCAGGGCGCGGTGTTCGTCGGTATCCTCCGCCTGTAAGATCATCCGCATGACGGAGACCGGCGTCTTGATCTGATGCACCCACTGTGTAAAGTAGTCGATTGTATCGGTTCGTTCGCGTGCGGTGCGGTTGACCTGCTCTGTATAGAGCGTGCGCAGATTTTGCAGCATTTCCTGATACTGCGCTTCTGCGAGGTGATCCGGTTCGGGCAGGGGATCCTGCAAGAGGCAGGGCGCCTGCATCATCCGTTCACGCTGCATATAATGCTGCCGCCAGCGCAGAAAATGCACTGTCATGACAGCGAAACCGAACACAGCGAAGAGAATACGCTGACCGTCAATGTGACGCGCCTGCGCAAAAAGCTCGCCGCCGCAGGGCTTTCCGATTTCATCCGGACGAAGGTCGGCAGCGGCTATCTGATCGGAGACTGAAAATGAAGCTGTTGTCAGAAAAGGCTTTACATTATTGAAAAAAACATTTAATATAGAAACTGGTCTGTCTCTGGAGAATAGTGAGATGCAGGAATTTCTTCAGAAAATAGGGAACTTTGAAGAACCGGTAAACGGTATGTTGATAAAGAATTCCTGTTGTAAAAGAGCTTTTTTACGAGGGGCTTTTTTGGGTGTCGGCTCCATAAGCGATCCGCAAAAGGGGTATCATTTAGAGTTTGCCTGTACTGATGAGGAAAAAGCAAAACAGCTTCAGGAGGTTATGGGCTTCTTTGATATCGAGTCAAAGATTATTTTCCGAAAGAAGTACTATGTTGTATATCTCAAGGA
>JAGKVC010000024.1 GCA_021152595.1 Clostridia bacterium | reverse complement strand
AGGTTGCAAAGCCCGATGCACCGAATGCCGGTGCAGGCGACGGCAGCTTCAGAAGTCAGGCGACATCCAAGAAAAAGGTTAAGCCGAATGATCCCTGTCCCTGCGGCAGCGGCAAGAAATATAAGTTCTGCTGCGGCATGAAGGAACAGTGAGTATCAGAAAAAAGAAAGAATATGCTGTGTCCCTGCGGCTGATGCGCAATAGATAAAAAGCAGCCCGTGCAGACATATTCAAAGCATACAGTCAATATTTCTATCTTTATTTTAGGGGATCCGACAACTTACTGGTAAAAGAGAAAAGAGGAGGATTTTCATGAAACCAGAACTGCGTTTTCTCAAGTCAGGTCTGTGCGTCTGCCTCTCGGCACTGATGCTCGGCACCTGCACCCTGCCGGCGTTCGCGTCAGCAGGTGAGGACCCGGGAAAGGTCGAGGATTCTGAAAAGAAATTTCCTGATCCCAGCAGCTTTTCCTATGACGATGTGGAGGTCAACTTCGCAAAGGGACTTCAGTACACGCTGCATTTCTATGATGCCAACAAGTGCGGTAAGCGCACCGGCAGACTGGAATGGCGCGGCGACTGCCACATGGAGGATGCAAAGATTCCTCTGAAGCAGTACGGCGAGGACTTCAAAGGTATCAATCTGCCGGATTCGTGGATTGCGGAGCACAAAGATGAGCTTGATCCGGACGGCGACGGCTGCCTCGACTGCGAAGGCGGTATGCATGACGCCGGCGACCATGTGAAATTCGGTCTGCCGGGCACCTATGCTGCTTCGACACTCGGCTGGGGCTATTACGAATTCCGCGATGCTTATGTCAAGACCGGAAATGCTGAGCATATGGAGGATATTCTCCGTGCATTCTGCGATTTCTATCTGAAAGCACTTTATTATGACAAGGACGGCAAGCTGCTGGCCTATGTCTATCAGGTCGGTGAGGGTAATATCGACCACAACTACTGGCTCTGCCCGGATCTTCAGGGCGAGCATCTGCTTGATTTTGCAAGACCTGCGTATCTCTGCACCGAGAAAAACGTTTTCAAGGGCGGCGATTCTGTCGGCGCTGCGGAATCCAAGCTCAAGGATGCTGATTCTAACGCTGCGAAGGCAAAGGCTAAGCAGACCGATTCCCGTGCATCCGATATGTGCGCAGGCGCAGCGGCTGTTCTGGCGGTCAACTATCTGAACTTTAAGGATACCGATCCGGATTACGCGAAGAAGTGCCTCAAGGGCGCAAAGGATCTGTATGAAATGGCTGTTGCTTCTCATGAAGAGGACGAGGGCAACAAAGTCCTGACGCTCGGTTATGACGGCGGCTTCTATACCTCGAGCTATGACTACGATGAGCTTGCATGGGCTGCTGTCTGGCTGTACTACTGCGAGTGCGACGGTGATATCTCCGTTCGCAATCAGGAAGCATATGATAAGTACATCATCCCGATTATTGCGGTTGATGAGACGAAAACCAACGGCAATGACGGCCATCCGTATACCGGCTACATGAAGCGCATCATCGCAGATACCAACAACTGCTGGAACAATATCTGGGTTCACTGCTGGGATACCGTCTGGGGCGGCGTTTTCGCGAAGCTCGCACCGGTTACCAACATTGAGCGTGACTGGTATATCTTCCGCTGGAACTGCGAGTTCTGGTCCGGCATTACCCACCTTGATCCGGGTCTTGTCGATACGATCTGGAATAAGGAATTCGAGTGGGATACGCAGCCGCAGAAGCCGGAAGCAACCGACTATCTGAAGAAAACGCCGGCTGGCTTCTCCATGCTGAATGAGTACGGTTCTGCGCGTTACAATACCGCTGCTGAGCTCTGCTGTCTCGTTTATGCAAAGGAAGCAAAGGACCATGAGAAAAAGAATGATCCGATGCGCTTTGCTGAATGGGCAAAGGGACAGATGGAATACATCATGGGTAAAAATCCGATGAACCGTCCGTATATCGTCGGATGGTCTCCGACAGCTGCATCGCATCCGCATCACCGTGCAGCACACGGCTCCAAGGATCTGAATATGGATCATCCGGAGAATCAGGTGCATGTCCTCTGGGGCGCTCTCGTCGGCGGTCCGGATGCAGGCGACTGGCACCGTGATATCACAAAGGACTATGTCTACAACGAAGTTGCCGTTGACTACAATGCAGCAGTCGTCGGCGCATGCGCAGGTCTCTACTACTTCTACGGCGATGAGACCATGAAGAATCAGGAAAACTTCCCGCCTCCGGAGTCCAGCTATAAGACACCGGAAGAGCTGCGCGAGTTCATCCTGAAGGCAGCAGTCGGTGACGACGGCAACCGCTCTACGCAGATTCTGCTTGAGTTTACCAATGAAACACTGCTTCCGCCTCGTTATCTGAATGAGGTAAAAGTCCGTTACTACTTCAACATCTCCGAGCTGATCGAAGGCGGTCAGACGCTTGATGATGTCAATGTCGAAATGCAGTATGACAAGATGGCTGCAAATTCGCAGAATGAGTATCAAGTCAAGACTGAGCTTGTTCAGTACAATGACAAGGGCGACTGCTATCTCGAAATGACATGGCCGGACTTCAAGTTCTACGGTGAAATGGATTACCAGTTTGCAATCGTTGCACCGAAGCTGCATGTTACTGTGGGCGAGGACGGCAACGAAAAGCATGTTGCAATCTGGGATTCCTCCAATGACTACAGCCGCAAGGGCATGGTTTCTCAGGAAGAACTCGGCAAGTCGCTGAATGAGTGCCCTGAGGAATTTGAAGGCATGACGATGTATGTTGACGGTGAGCGTGTCTGGGGTACTGCACCGGAGGGCGCTCCGGAGCCGGAAGGCGTGAAGCCGAGCAATGTCGATGGTACCGTTTCTTACGGCGATGTCAATGTTGATAAGCGCGTTGATGTTTCCGATGCTGTTCTGCTTTCCCGTATGCTTGCTGAGGATAAGACCGCAAAGATCACCTCGCAGGGCAAGCTCAATGCGGACTGCAAGAAGGACGGCGATCTGAGTTCTGATGATGTGCTCCGTATTCTGCAGTACATCGCAAAACAGATTGAGTATTCCGTGCTTGGCACAAAATAATGAAACAGCGGTGCATCAGTAACGGTGCACCGCTGATTTTATCATGACGGAGGATGTTTATGATTCCACTTGCAGAGCGGTTCAGACCGCAGAATATTGACGATATGGTCGGGCAGCCGCATCTGTTCGCTGCCGGAATGCCGATGCGGCGGATCATCGAATCCGGTCAGGTACCGAATATGATCTTTTACGGTCCGTCGGGCGTCGGCAAGACAACGCTTGCACGTATGATTGCCGACCGCACGGATATGTCCCTGCACAAGCTGAACGGAACAACTGCGTCCGTCGGTGATATCCGCGAGATTTTGCAGGAGAGCAATTCTCTCTTCGGATCAAACGGCGTTTTGCTGTACCTCGATGAGATCCAATATCTGAATAAGAAGCAGCAGCAAAGTCTGCTCGAATACATTGAAAACGGCAGTGTGACGCTGATCGCATCCACTACGGAAAACCCGTATTTTGCAGTGTTCAATGCGATTATCAGCCGCTCGACGGTATTTGAATTCAAGCCGGTGACGCAGGATCAGATGCGTCCTGCGATTGAGCGTGCGTATCGGTTTCTGTCCGATGAGCAGGGGAGTCCGATTCATTTTTCGCCGGAGGTTGTCTCTTATATTGCTGCCGGATGCGGCGGCGATGTGCGAAAGGCTGTCAATACGGTTGAACTCTCTGTGCTTGCCGCTGATCATTCTCAGAATGAAATAACAGTTGAGCTGGATGCGGTCAAGGCTTTGACACAGCGCAGCAATATGCGCTATGACCGCGACGGCGATCAGCATTATGATCTGCTTTCTGCGCTGCACAAATCCATTCGCGGATCGGATGAAAATGCTGCAATTCACTACGCTGCCCGATTGATGGAGGCAGGGGATCTGCTTCCGCTCTGCCGGAGACTGCTGTGCATAGCCTCTGAGGATATCGGGCTTGCGTATCCGATGGCGATTCCGATTGTTAAGGCGGCAGTTGACACAGCGTTACAGCTCGGCATGCCGGAAGCGCGTCTTCCGCTTGCTGATGCGGTCATTCTGCTTGCGACAGCGCCGAAATCAAACAGCGCCTACCTTGCGGTAGACGCAGCATCGGCTGATATTCGCGCAGGGCTTTCGGGCGATTTTCCCCGCGCTCTGCAAAATGTCCATTTCGACGGCGCAGATGTCAAAAATAAGGGGCAGCATTATCTCTATCCGCATGATTATCCGAATCACTGGGTTCAGCAGCAATATCTGCCGGATACGCTCAAAGATCGTGTGTATTATCATTACGGTGAGAATAAGGCAGAGCAATCCGCCAAGGCATACTGGGAAAAAATCAAGAAATAGGAGCGGAAAATGGATGCAAAAACATATCTGGCGATTTTGCATACCGCGGAAAAGCTGAAAGACACGCCGCGGCACTGCACGACATCAAACCGAAGAACGGAGAGCGTTGCGGAGCATAGCTGGCGTGTCTCATTGATGGCAATGCTGCTGCGGCATGAGTTTCCGGATGCGGATATAGATCGTGTGATGCAGATGTGTGTGATCCATGATCTCGGCGAATGCTTTACCGGCGATATTCCGACGTTCGAGAAAACAAGCTCTGACCGTGAAAATGAAGATGCCTTGCTGAATCAGTGGGTGCAGACGATGCCGTCGGAAATTGCGGCTGATTTTATCAGTCTCTATCGGGAGATAGAAGCCCGGCAAACGGTCGAAGCGAAGATTTTTAAGGCGCTTGATAAACTGGAAGCGCTGCGAAATGAAATCCTGAAAGAAACCCTCGCAAAACTGAATTGCGAGGGTGTGTGAATTATCTGACACAAATCCATATGATGAGCGGAAACGAAACCAGCGAGAACAGTGTCGTCGTGAAGATGCCCTGTGATGCGAGCTTTTCGTTTCCGTTGTATTCTGTGGCAAACAGCGCCGTCGTGTTTGCGACGGGCATACAGGACATCAGCAGCAGGGTAGGCGCGAGAACCGGATGCCTGACGAATCTGCTGATAATCAGCCAGAAAACAAGCGGCAGCGCGATCTGACGCAGAATCACGTAGATGTTCATGCGTGCATTTGTCAGGACATCCTTGATCTTCATGCCGCTGAGATTCGCGCCGACAACCAGCATTGCAAGCGGCGATGTGAGATCACCGAGCGTACCGCAGGTGTCTGCGATGATACCGGGCAGGGGAATCCGGCAGACAAAAATCAGTATACCGACTGCTGTACCGATTACAGCCGGTGTCAAGAGCAGCTTTTTCCACGGAATTTGTTTGATGCGATCACCAAGGGAGCCCTTTTCTGCATCTCCGGCACCGCCCATCAGCACGACGCCGAAGGTGTAAACGAAGATATTGAACACGCTGTTGATGATCGCAGCATAGAACAAGCCCTCAGTGCCGTATACGGACTTGACGATCGGAAAGCCCATAAATCCGACGTTTCCGAAGATTGTCATAAAGATGTAGAGCCGCTTGTCATCCTTTGGCGGATGCAGAAGTGTGACAAGGATCAGGGAAAGAACAATCAGAAGCAAATAGAATGCAAAAGAGTAAACAAATAGCATGCCGACCGATACGCCGAGCTCATCCTGCTGACTGTCAAGCATTTTCATTCTGTCGTAGAATGCGTCGATCATCATGAGCGGCGTCGTGACATAGAGCAAAATTTTAGTGAGCTTCTGTTTCGTGTGCTGATCCAGAAGTTCAATCCGCGCAAGTGCAAAGCCGAGACAAAGGATCAGGAACAGCTTTCCCATCTGTTCAATGATAACTGTAATATGCATAGATTCTCTTTTCGGGTTTATTTTTTGCGGATAAACAGAACGCCGAGCGTATTCGGTCCGCAATGACTGGAAATCGTACAGCCTGCCTGCGTTTCTTCGATTGCTTCAAATCTGCCGGATTCGCGTGCGGCTTTTTCCGCAGCGCCGACAGCCTCTTTCGGTGCCGCAGCGTGCGTGATAAAGATGCGGTGTGCTACAATCGAATCCTTGTCCGCAAGACGATCCTTCGTATATTCCGCGACACAATGGGTAAAGCTGCCGCGGTATTTTTTACCGACGGACATTTCGCCGTTGTGTACTTCAATGCAGGGCTTGAGCTTCAGAAGATTGGCGCCGAGTGCTGCAACAGCCGAGCATCTGCCGCCCTTATGCAGATAGTCAAGACGGTCAATGATAAAGCTGGCATCCACATTCGGGATGATATCGTTTCGCAGGATTTCAGTGATCTCGGGAACGGTTTTGCCTTTCTGAATCAGCTCGGCAGCGGTCAGTATCACATGCCCGATACCCGTCGATAGGTTCATGGAGTCGATGACGGTCACATGACCGGTCTCTTCCGCAGCGATGCAGGCATTCTGATAGCAGCTTGAAAACTTCGCACTGATGGTAATACAAATGATTTCATCCTCCGGATTCCGTTCGAGAATCTTCCGGAATGCCTCAAGATAGTCGGAAACGGTCACAGCCGCAGTTTTCGGCAGTGCGCCGCCGCCTGCAACAAAGCTGAAAATGTCAGCAGCGTGAATATCAGCACCGTCCCGATGTGCTTTGTCGCCGAGTGTGACATACAGCGGCAGAACTGTGACATGATAGCGTTCGATCAGATCTTCTGTCAGATCACATGTGCTGTCAGCGATGATGTGAATCGCCATAAAAATTCCTCCCTGAATAGACTGATACTATTATAACGCGGAATGGCATTTTTGTCAAGAAAGCGAAAAAAACAGTATAAGCATCCGAAACAATATTTCGACTCGCGTCGTTGACATTTTGTGCATAACGTGGTATACTATATATAAAATATATGATTCAGGGGGAATATCTATGTGGAAACGATTGATTGCAATGCTTTCAGCTATCGTTTGTGCTGTACCGTTTATGCCGGCGGTATCTGCGGCACCTGCATCTGAACGCATTGATCTCTCGGATAAAATCATCCGCGATGAAAATCTGGTGTATATCGGTGCGGATTATCTGAATCCTGCATCTGTATTGGTCGATAATCAGGAATACGCGCCGGAATCGCCGGAGAATACCAAGGTCAGTGCGGAGGCATGGGCAGCGACAGAGCGCAGTAAAAACTGGAAGCCGAACTGGCAGTCGGAATTCGGAGACGATGCATTTTATATTGATCTGCAAGGCAATTATGTGATCACCGGTATTTGTTTTCTCGATACAAACGGGGTACAGGATTGGGTGATCGAGGACGGCACGCCGTTTGCATGGAAGCAGATCGGCAAATTTACAACTGATGCCTATCAGACATGGCGCGGTTATCAGATTGAGAAGCCGCGTGCAACACGGTATCTCCGGTTTTCAACGCCCTGCGGGGACAGCGGTGTCAGTGAGCTGGCGATTTACGGCTATCTGGATTCACCGCTGACAGATGCGCAAAAGACAAAGACCGGTGTCAAAACAGCAAAGGCAATTACGCCGCAGGAGAAGCTCTATGCCGGAAATCAGATCGGTTTTAATGCGTTTATTGATGATCCGATGTCTGCAATCATGGCAGCCGGAAATATCCGCGAGTATCACAATCTGAGCTGGCTGCTGGATGAAAAGGGGAGTGTCAAATTCACGCAGGGTACATGGGGCGATATGGATCAGTATTATATGCGGATGCGCAATCTCGGCATCAGTATCATTCCGTGTATTCAGGGCGGCTGCTCGGTGATCTCCGGCGGAAAAGAGCCGCCTGAGATTCCGGTTCCTGCGGGTGCCGACACGCTGAATCCGGAAAGCTACAAAATCCATGCACAGGCGATGTATCAGATCGCTGCACGCTACGGCAGCAATCCGGATGTGGATACAAAAACGCTCAATGTGGCTGAGGGCTCCGAACCGAAAGCCGGATTGAATCTGCTTTATGGTGTTGAGAACTGCAATGAGCCGAATAAGACATGGAGCGGCAAAGCCAATTATTTTTCGCCATATGAGTTGGCTGCGATGTGTTCCGCTGACTACGACGGTCATGAGGGGAAGATTCCGAATGCAGGTGTCAAGCAGGCGGATCCGGATTTTGCGCTTGCGGTCGGGGGACTGCTTGCAGGTGCGCCGCTGCTTGATTATCTTTCCGAGATGAAAGAATGGTTTGATTATAACCGCAAGGACGGCGTTTTTGCTGTTGATATCATCAATGTGCATCTCGGGCCGGATACGTATAATCCGGAGGATTCCGGTTTTGTCAGCCGAATTCAGGAAATCCGTACATGGATGAGAGAAAATGCGCCGCATACGCAGCTCTGGATTTCCGAATTTGAGATTCCGATGGGAGACTGTGAGAAAGACGGTATTGACAATCACGATAACGAAACCTATCAGCTCAAGTATGCGCAGCGTGTCGCCCGAACCTATCTGACTGCGATCGGCGCAGGTGTTGACCGTATGACAAAATTTCAGCTTCGGGATGAAGGCGAGGGCGTCTACTATAATTCCGGTCTGGTTACGCAAAAAGGAAGCTGGAGCAAGAAGCTCGCATGGTATTATACTGCCTGTATGCGCGATGTGCTGCGCGATGCTTATTTTGCTGCGGATATGACTGAGGATGAAGTTAAGCGGTATTTCTTCATCCGCGAGCGGACGGAAGAGAATAATCTGGCATCCCAGATTTATTGTCTGTGGCTGCCGACGAATTCCGGCAAGGTGGTCAAAGATTATCAGCTTCGGGTTCCGGCCGGTTCAAAGGTGACGCTGATTACACCCGGTACATATGCTGAGGGCGTTCAGACTGCGCTTCCTGTCAAGGACGGATTTGTGAGTCTGGATATCAGTGAAACGCCGGTATTTGTAGTATTTCCGTCCAATGAACAGCAGGCGTCAGGCGGTGAGATGCAGTATATCCGTCCGGTGCAGATGAGTATGAGCGAGGATTTCAGCACGGAGATCTGTGATCTGAAACGTGCGCCGAAGGATGCAAATTTGAATTTGTTTTATCAGATGTTCGATGAACCGGATTCCATGCCGCCGCATTTTTACGGCGATACGGCAGACTTGTCCGCACCGAAGACCGGCGCCGGAAGCAAAACGCAGACCTGCTATGTCAAGCTGAGTGAACCATATGTTCTGCAAGGATGCGGCGTCTATGATACATTCGGCACTGGCGGGATCCGTGTGAAGGATGCTTATACCGGAACTGTTCTGTGGGAATCTGCGCTTGACAGCTATATGTCACGCGAACTGACTCCGGTGAACGCACAGTATCCCGGAACAGATTTTCTGATCATTGAGCACACGGGCGGCGATCTGAATGAGCTGGCGCTTTACGGAAAGCCGCAGCCGGATCACTGGAAGTATGATGTCAACGGCGATCATTATTTTGATAAGCTGGATGTTGAAGCGCTGCAGATGTATTTGCTGAAAGGTGCATTTCCGGACAGTGCATGCAGTGCGAAAGCCGCAGATGCCGATTCGGACGGAATCCTGAATGCCAGAGATCTGACGATCATCAAGCGAGCTTTGCTTGGATTTTGATTTCCGGCGTGGTATAATGTAGATGTGTCAGATAACCTGTAGGCGTTTACAGGTTATCTGACGTTGAATGTGGCGCTCCTGCGGGGCGCCTTGCTTATTTCTTGCGCTTCAGCTTGTTGGTTGCTCGCTTTAGCTTTTGGACCTTGGCTTTCAGACGCTCGTTCTCCGGCGCAATCCGGCTTCTGAATCGCGGCAGGCGAATATCCTATATATTGCACCTAATCCATATTTGGCGCAATTAGAGGAGCGATTTTAAGCATAGAGCTTTTTGGACAGATCTCAGGTCCGGTTTGACAAAGCACGGAATATCTGCTATAATATGGTACGGAAAGTCAATGAAACGGAGGTTTTGATATGCATTTATTCCGTCGCGGTATGCGGGACGGTATTTCCATTGCGCTTGGATATCTTTCTGTATCATTTAGCTTCGGCATTTTATCTGTGCAGTCCGGACTGACCGTCTGGCAAGCGGTTTTGATTTCCCTGACAAATCTGACATCTGCCGGTCAGGTAGCCGGTGTCGGTCTGATTGCTGCGAATGCATCTATGTTTGAGCTGTTTCTGGCGGAGCTTGTCATCAATATCCGATATGCGCTGATGAGTCTTGTGCTGTCGCAAAAAGCAGATGCCTCGTTCCGGATGCCGCACCGGCTGCTTGCTTCCTACGGCATTACAGATGAAATCTTTGCTGTAGCGTCGATCCAGAAGGAACCTGTCAAGCCGGCGTATATGTACGGTTTGATTCTGGTGCCGTTTATCGGATGGTCACTCGGTACGTGGCTTGGCGCGGCTGCCGGTACGATCCTGCCTGAGCAGATTACAAATGCGCTCGGCATCGCGCTGTACGGCATGTTTCTGGCGATTATTCTGCCGCCTGCGCGCAAATCGCGTGCAATTCTTGCAGTGATTTCTGTCGCGGCTGTGATTTCCGTTTTGCTGCATTATTTTGTATCATGGATGTCCGGCGGCTTTGCAATGATTCTGGCGGCACTTGCAGCTTCCGTATTCGGTGCGGTATTCTTCCCGATTCCGGAGAATGCCGATGCAAAGGAGGCGGAAGCATGAACAGAATTCTGCTTGCGATCGGCGTCATGGCGCTGACGACCTATATCATCCGCATGATCCCTTTTACATTTGTACGCAAAAAAATCAAAAGCCGGTTTATACAGAGCATCCTGTATTACATTCCGTATGCGGTTCTGAGTGCAATGACGATCCCTTCGATCTTTTATGCGACGCAGGATCTTCCGTCTGCAATCGCCGGTACGGTTGTGGCTGTTGTGCTTGCGTATTTCGATCTGCCGCTGATTGTCGTAGCATTATCTGCATCGGCTGCGGCTTATCTTGCAATGGTTCTGCTGCCGATCATTCTGAAATAATAAACAATCCCGAAAGCTGTTTATTTATGGCGCTTTCGGGATCGTTTTATGTGTGCATTTTCCACTGATCAGCATGTGCGAGAATCTGCCGAATTAAATCCGCTTTCATGGATGTATAGGTCATTCGGTCATTTGCATATCGTTTCGCAAGCGCTTGTTTCACTTCGGAATATTCTGCGGCTTCGTCCGGATGCGTATTCAGATAGTCACGCATATTGACATAATGATTCCACGCTTCAGCGCGATAAATGACTGCATGAAGATGATGCGTAATAAACCGGTCATCGCCGCATACATATAAATGCTGATCGGGATGATCCTGACCGCGGTAGAGAAAACCGTGTTCTTCCAGAACAGGATTCCTTTCAAGCAGTTCCGGAAAATCAGATACGCCGATTACAAGATCAATAATCGGTTTGGCTTGGATTTCCCTGATTGCGGTGTTGCCGATATGCTGAATATCCACGGCAATATCTTTGAGAAGCAGCTTTAGCCGCTCGATCGTCTGTTTCGCATTGATATCCCATTGCGGATCATGCGGTTCAAGTGCAACTGTTCCGCGCAGCAGACCGATACTCATGTTTTATGCTCCTTTCTGAATACGGATGCCCCGGCTGATTGATCACGTGCAGGATTGCATAATACAGGATTCCGCCGAGTGCCGCACATCCGAACATATTGCAAAGCTCCGGCAGTTGAAGACGTGTAATCAGACGGTCTGTCAGCAGCATGATCTGCCATGCCGCAAGCAGTGCGAATGCCGGCCGGATCAGAATGCGCTTCCAGACAGGCTTGAGTCCGGTCAGCCGCAGGACAAAGAACAGCCGCACAGCGTTACCGCTGAGATTGCATGCCAGATATGATGCTACGATCCCGTAAAACCCGAACATCGGTACGCAGATCAACAGCACGGAGATCCGGACGATATATTCCGCCAGATAATTGATTGACGAGAAGTTATGCCTGCCCAGTCCGCGCAGAACCCCTTCCATGATGATTTCCAGATAGATGAACGGCACGACCGGTGCCATAAAGCGCAGAATCACACCGGTAAAGGGATCTCCCCCGAGCATTGTCCCGATTCTGGATCCGAATTGCACCAAATACACAACAATAAAAAACGCATACGCAACGGTCTGTTCAAAGACGCGTTCTGTGATCAGTCTGATTGTATGCTGATCATCTGCGGCATTGGCTTTCGAGAGGAGCGGCACGATCAATCCGGACATGACACACTGAATGACAGACGGAAAAAACAATGCCGGAATGATGATTGCTTCAAATTCGCCGAACTGCGCAAGTGCTTCTTCGGTGCTGTTCCCGAATTGGAGCAAGGTCAGCGGTACAAGCGCATCATTCGTACTGCTCAGCACAGCGACAAGCGAAGCGTTCCCCATGATCGGCAGCGTTTTTTGCAGAAAGCGCCGGAATGTGAATGAGCAGATATTGCAGTTTTTGCTGTGCGGCATCCGGATCAGCATGAGAAACAGAACGGTACTCCCCTGCCCGGCAATCATCGAAACTGCGAATGCCGATATGATGCTGATCAAGCCGCTCGGTATCAGAAATACAGTGCAGAACGCCAGTGTACAGGATTTCAGCAGAAACTCAATACATTCTGCGATTGCCGGAAGATAGACGCGCTGATATGCGTAACAGCGCCCTTTCAGGCATGCAGCCAGCGCGGAAACCGGCAGTGATGCGCTCAGCAGCCGGATGGTCGGGGCTGACAGTTCAGGATGATGCAGGAGTTTTCCGGGGAAATCGGCAAAGATGCAAAGCAAGGCGGCTGCTGCGATGCTCAGGCACATGCAGAATCGCGTAATATACTGGAATACCCGATGCGGATTGCCGCCGCAGCCCAGCTCCTCAGACATGAACCGGCTTGCTGAAACAAATCCGCTTCCGCCGCTCAGGACGGCGGCAAGTCCGTAGAATGAGCCAATCAGCGTCATTTCGCCGACGGTCGCTGCGCCAAGCTGTTTCGTCAGAAAAATATTCAGCAGCAGTCCGAGTCCTTGTAAGCCGACTGAAAAGCTGCTCAGAAAAACTGTTTCATACAGCATTTTACGGCTGCCTTGCGCATTTAACATATGCTCACCTCAATGTCAGCATATGTGCCGCTTCGTGAAAAAAGAATTCCGCCGCTTGAAACCGACGGAATTCTTATGTTTCAGGAAAATACCGCGACAAATGTCACAAGCTGATTTTCACTTGTGACGGATAACGTACCGCCCATTTGCCGCACAATGCTTTTTGCGATGCTCAGACCGAGTCCCGAACCGTTCGGACTGCCCTCGGTATCGAGCCGATAGAAGCGGTCAAAGAGGTGTGCGAGCTGTTCCTTCGGGATATCCTTGGCAGTATTCGCAACGCTCAGGCGGATTTTCCCCTGCACATCCTTGGAGAGCGATACGGTGATCTGTGCATTCGGGACGGAGTGAAGCACGGCATTGTCAAGCAGAATTGAGAGAAGCTGCTTGATATTGTCCTCCTCGGTTTTCAGCGTGACATTCCGCTGAATGACCGTATTGAGCGTCTTGCCGTTTTCATAGATAATCGGCTCAAATACAAGGCAGACATTCGAGACTGCTTCCGAGAGCGCCAGCGGTTTCAGCGATTCCTTTTTCTGCGTACCGTTGTCCATCCGCGCGACGGAAAGCAGATTGGTGATCAGCTTGGACATACGCATCGTTTCGGATTGGATATAGCTGAGCCACTTGTTCTGTCCGGAGACCGATTCCTGCGGATTTGCAAGAATGACCTCGGTATTCGCGGAAATCACAGCGAGCGGCGTTTTCAGCTCATGGGAAGCATCTGCGACAAACTGCTTCTGTTTTTCCCATGCGACAGCGATCGGCGTGACGGTCCAGTTTGCGAGCTTCATACTGATGCCGAACATCAGCAGCAGACCGAGTATCGTGATCATCAGGAAGATGAAAAGCAGCCTGTGCAGCGTGGAAATCTCAAGCGTGCGGTCCAGCAGTACCAGCCGGTAATGCCCCTGATTATCCGGTGCATAGCGGAAACGGTACGAGGTCTCTCCGATCTCCATAACGCCGGATTGCTTGCCGCGGCGATGCATTTCGTTGACTGCGTTATGCAGGATCAGGAAATGCTCATCCTCAGTGTAGCTTTCGTCACTGCCGGTATAGGATGTGATGTTGCCGTCATCATCGAGCTGCGCGATCAGCGCATCCGGAATATACTGACCTTCCTGTACCGGTACGATCGGCGGCGCAGTCTGCGTCTCTTCGGAAGTGACCGGTGCGGGAATCAGCGGAACGGTTGTGGTTTCCGTTGCAGCCTTCGGTTCCTGCTTCGGCGGCTTTGTATCGGTCCGCGAAGATTTCTGCGGTCTGGTTGTGGCTTCGGTGCTTTCTGGTTCTGCCGGTCTGGTAATCAGCGGCACAGTTTCCTCAGCTTCCGTTTCATCCGGCTGCTGCTCGATTTCAGGCTGTTGTTCCTCCTGAACCGGATCCTGCTGCGGATCCTGAACCGGCTCCTGCTGCTGCGGCTCTGTTACAGGCTGCTCTTGCTGTTCCTGTCCGTTATCGGGCTGTTCCGGCTGCTGTTCCTGCGGCCACTGCCAGTTCGGATCGTAGGGCGGATAGATGCCGGGATGTGTCCACGGGTTCCAAGGATTCCAGGGATTCCACGGGTTCCAAGGGTTCCACGGATTCCATGGCTGCTGCCATGAAGGATCCCAGTATTGACCGTCCGGATTCTGCTGATCTTCATGCTCCTCTTCCGGTGGCTGCCAATAGCTGTTTCCGTTTTTGTAGCCGCGCCAGTATGTATTTTCATCATCATCGGGATTGTCATCCCAGTCGTTGCCGCATCCGTCATCTTCGCAGTCGGGCATTTCATAGTGCAGCGGCATGACGGACGGTTCAGCATAAAATGCAGTGGGCTCCGCTTCCGTGTGCATCGGCGGACGATCCGGCATCTGTGTATCCTGAATCATCTCCTGCATGATCGTGTAGGAGGATGCGATTTCAGTATGATACAGGAATCCGAACAGAACAGCGAGGCACACAAGCAGTGTGCCGCTCAGCAGCGCCATATTCGTGATGAGATATCTGCGCTTCAGCTTTTTGATCATGCTGTGAACCTCCTTTCAGCAGTTTGACTGATGGGATTCTTATTCTTTTTCCTCGAGGCAGTATCCGACGCCGCGGACTGTTTTGATCGCAACCTTGGATTTCATGTGTGCGAGCTTTTTGCGCAGAAAACTGACATATACTTCAACATTGTTGTTTTCCGCATCGGATTCATAGCCCCAGATCTTGACAATCAGCGTTTCCTTGGAAAGAATGCGGTTGCCGTTTTTCAGAAACAGCTCCATCATGGAAAATTCCTTAAGTCCGAGCTTGAATGAATTTTTGCCGCAGAACAGCTCATATGTAGAAAGATTGAGCGTCAGATCGCTCCATGTCAGGACGTTTTCAAAAATGACATTTGCGTTGCGGCGGTAGAGAGAGCGGATTCTTGCGAGCAGTTCATCCGAGGAGAACGGCTTTGTCATGTAATCATCCGCACCGACATCCAGACCAGCAACCTTATCGGAAACAGTATCCTTGGCGGTCAGCAGCAGAACGGGCGTATTCAGTTTGTTTCTGCGGATTTCGCGCAGCACATCCAGTCCGTTCATTTTGGGAAGCATGACATCCAGCACGATCATGTCATAGATTCCGGAAAGCGCATTGTCCAGACCGGATTCACCGTCATAGCATGCATCCACGATATATTTATTTTGATGAAAAATCTGAACCAGTGCAGCAGAGAGCTTTACCTCATCCTCGACAAGCAGAATTCTCATATATAATCACCCCTTGATTTCTATATTTCTACTATAATTATACAATAAATGCGGCGGAAATGCAAGTCTAATTATTGCGATTTTGTACACAAAAACTGTTATCCTGCATAAGATATATAAAAATTTCAGAAAGAGGTGTTTCAGATGCCGATTGTATTTTTAAGCCCGTCCACACAGGAATGGAATCCCTATGCCGACGGAACCGGCAATGAAGAAATGGTGATGAATGAGCTTGCTGCGGAAATGGAGCCTTATCTGCGCTCAAGCGGAATTGCCTTTGTACGCAATGATCCGGAGCGGAATGTCGCCGGTGCGATTGCGGATTCCAATGCGGGTAAATTCGATGTTCACCTCGCACTGCATTCCAATGCAGCGCCGGAGCAGTTTGCAGGGATGCTTCGCGGGATAGATGTTTATTATGCGCCCGCAAGCTATGACAGCGAGCTGCTTGCTACAATTACAGCGAATAATTTGCAGCGGATCTATCCGATGGAGAATCAGGTTGTCGCACGCCCGACGAACAGTCTCGGAGAGGTTCTGCGGACAAAAGCCGTTGCAGTGCTTGCGGAGATCGGCTATCATGATAATCCCGAGGATGCTGCATGGATCCGGTCGAATCTGGAACAGATTGCGCGGACGCTTGTGCTCTCCCTGACAGATTATTTCGGAATCCCGTTTATCAGTGCGACAGAGCCCATTTACGGCACTGTGCAGACAGCAGGCAGCCGCCTGAATCTTCGGGATTATCCGGCGCTGAACGGAACCGTTCTGACACAGATTCCGGACGGCACGCAGTTAATCCTCAACGGAGAAACAGACGGCTGGTTTGTGACAACTTATAACGGAAGAACCGGATATGTCAGCGGCGAATATCTGAGCCTATGATGCATCCGTAATCTGTTCGATGATTTCGCGGAAAACAGGTGCGGCGGTTTCGTTTCCGGAGCCGCCGTTCTCGACAAATACCGTGACAGCATACTGCGGATGATTGACCGGAAAGAATCCTGTCATCCATGCGTGACAAAGCTCATTTCCGTCAGCATCGGTTTTGCCGGTCTGAGCGGTCGAGGTCTTTCCGGCTGCTCTTGTATTATCCGGTTTGCCGTTTGTATTCTTCGCTTTTTCGATCACTGAGACCATCATCCGGCGTACTTTTGCCGCTGTATCGGATGAAACGGCGCGGTGCTGTCTGGACTGCGATTCGGCAAGCAGTGCAGTTCCGTCTGCGGTGAGACCGCGGATGAGCTTCGGTTCCGAATAGATCCCGTCATCAGCGATTGCGGCAGTCATTGCGCAGACCTGAAGCGGTGTTGCGAGCAGCTTGCCCTGACCGAAGCTCAGATTTGCTTTTTCAGCTTCGATCTGCAATTCTTCGATTGATTGCAGATAACCGCCGGATGATACCAGATCATTCGCAAGAACATTCTGCTGTCCGAATCCGAGCGCTTCAGCCGTATCATGCATCATTTCCGGTGTCATGCGCTGACTGACCGAGATGAAATAGGGGTTGCAGGATTGGATCATTGCCTGCTGCATATCCAGCAGCCCGTGACCGTTCCATTTATGACAGCGAAAATGCTGACCGTAGACGGATATATCGCCGTCACATTCGTACATGAACTTCACCGGAATATCGTGTTCAAGCGCAGCGGCGGCCGTCACAATTTTGAATACAGATCCGACACTGTATGCGGAAAATGCACGATTAAGAAACGGGGAATCCTCGCGCGAAATTGCCTCTGCCAGACGGTCGGGATCATAGACCGGTGTACTGGCACAAGCCGCAATCTCGCCTGTTCCGATCTTCATGACAATCGCTGCACCTGCATCGGGCGCGATCTGCGCGAGTGCCTGTTCTGTGATGCGCTGAATCTCACCGTCGATCGTCGTAACAACACCGCCGCCCTGCTGTCCGTTACGAATTACGGTGCGCTCTGCACCTGCAAGCACCGCTCCCCTGCCGCTGACCGTAAATGTGACATCCGCAGAAGAATCGCAGGCGGAAAGCCAATCCGAAAATGCGTATTCGATACCGGATTTTGCTTCTCCGTTCTGCCGGTAGCCGAGGACATGCTGAGCGGAGAGCGGTCCTTCCGGTTTTCGTGCGCCGTGCAGCACAACGAGATTCTGATTTTGCTGTGCCTCTTCATTGAGAAAGCAGTAGAACGGCGTGATATGCTGGAGCTGTTCCTGAACGGCTTCACGGTCTTTGATCTTTGTAAAGATCGGGGCGAGTGTATCCGGCGTCGGATTGATCACTGCAATGATCACATCATCCGGATGATTCATCGGGGTGAAATTCCGGTCATAGATTGTGCCGTCTGTCAGCGGAACATGCAGCTTATAATGTCCCTGCCTGACGCTGACTTCGGAAACCTGAGTTTTTCTCAGGACCGACATCATCTGCACAATCATCCCAGCCATACAAAGCAGCAGAATACAGGAGAGAAGCAGCAGTCGGTACGGTCGTTTTCGCATTTCAGATACTTCCTTTCAGATTATTCATAAAGAAGTATCCGCAGATTTTTCGTTTGTATACAAAAAAAGTGTACTGAGTTTCCTCAGTACACTTTTATCAGCAATCAGATTGCAAAATTACCGGAGAGGTAATCATCATTGACGACGTAGTAGACCATACCTTCTACCGCGTTGATATAGAGCGTAAGCTGCTTCATATCAGTCAGTGCATTTCCCTTTGCGGTCCAGTCAGCCTTTGCACGTTCGATCAGCGAGTCGGTCGATTCAGAGACATTCGGCAGTTCAATGACAACCTTTGCCTCGATCTGATCAGCTGCTTTCTTTGCAGGAGCAGCTTTTTTCGCAGCAGTACGACGCGGCTTTGCAACAGCCTTCTTCGCAGCGGTCTTTGCCTTTTCGACGGTTGCTTCTGCCTTTTCAGTGACAGTCTCAGCGGCTGCTTTCACGGTTGCTTTCGCATCCTCAGCAACTGCCTTTACCTTCTTGACTGCCTCCTCGGCAACTTCCTTCTTGGTATTCGGCATGTTCGTTTCCTCCTCTGCCAGTTGTGTCGGTTGATTACTTTTCAGGGTTGATAGAATCCTTCAGCGTCTTGCCGGCCTTGAAAGCGAGAGCCTTGCAGGGCTTCGTGGTCATGATCTCGCCGGTACGCGGATTCTTGCACTGCTTTGCAGGACGGTCACGAACCTCGAATGTACCGAAACCGGTGATAGAAACCTTCTCACCAGCGACGAGAGCGTCGGTGATCGCATCCAGAACCAGGTTCAGTGCCTTGTCAGCTTCCTTCTTCGGGCAATTTTCTTTTGCAGCAATTGCTGCAACCAGATCGTTTTTCTTCATGGGGATTTCCTCCTGTATATAAAGTCTATGCATGTATTATATAACGAAAATACGTGATTTGTCAAATCGAATTTAATAATTCGGATTTTTTAATCAGAAACGTGTCGAAACACATGCAATTCTTGGCGATATTTACAAGTCCCAGGCGGAAATCAAAGCATATGCGCCCGAAGATCCTCAGCAGGCAGCGGCGACAGATATGCAGGCGGTACGTCAAAAACGGTCTTGCAGCCGAAGTTCTGTTCCTTTGCAAAACGTGCAGCAGCGCGCGCAAATGCGACCAGAACATTCGTTGTGAACTCCGGATTGGAGTCGAGCTTAAGGCTGTATTCGATCAGGTGCTTATGCTCCTTGTTCTCGCCGGAGACACCGCTGCGCATGACAAAGCCGCCGTGCGGAATGCCTGCGTGATCGCGGTTGAGCTCTTCCTGCGAAATAAAATGGACGACTGTATCATACTCATCAAAGTAGTTCGGCATGGTCTTGATATCATGCTCGATCTGCTTGAGATCTGCACCCGGCTTTGCGACGACAAAGCACTCGCGGAGATGCTTCTGACGGGTGGTCAGCTCCGGCTGCTCGCCTCTGCGGACAGCTTCCATAGCGGATTCGATCGGAACCGTATACTGCTTGCCGTCCTGCACGCCTTCCACGCGGCGGATTGCGTCAGAGTGTCCCTGCGAAACGCCCTTGCCCCAGAAGGTGTAATCCTTGCCCTCCGGCAGGATGCAGTTGCCGTAAAGTCTTGCAAGAGAGAACATGCCCGGATCCCAGCCGACAGAGATCATTGCAACATGATTCGATGCCTTAGCGGCAGCATCGACATTTGCGAAATGCTCCGGGATTCTTGCATGTGTATCAAAGCTGTCAACAACAGTAAAGAGCTTAGCCAGCTCCGGTGTCTGTGTCGGGAGATCCGTTGCGGAACCGCCGCAGACGATAACAACATCAGCGTCACTCTGATGTGCTGCGAGGTCATGATACTGATAGACCGGAACATTAGCGGTTTTCAGCGTAACTGCGGAAGGATCGCGGCGTGTAGCGACAAATGCCAGCTCGGTATCCGGATTGCTGCGGATTGCGAGCTCCACACCTTTGCCGAGATTGCCGTAGCCGACAATACCAATACGAATCTTGCTCATGAGTAGAGACCTCCTTGTGATTTGTTTTATGCCTATTATTATACTCTATTTTACAGAGTTTGTCAATATTTTCACAAAGATTTTTTCGCTTTCATGTGATAAAACGTAAAAACAAAAAGACCGCCGCCTTTCAGCAGCAGTCTTTTGATGTGTTAATTGCCGAAAACAAACGCATGTGCAAGCCCGAACCATTCGCGGATCCAGTAGGTCGGGACAAGATACCATGACGTATATGCAGATGCCGGATCACACTGCGGCAGTCCCTCGATTTTTGCGAGAACCTGCGCGCGCATTTCATGATAGCCGTCTGTGACAAGCAGCAGATCCCCTGTGATCCCCTGCTCTTTGAGTATCTCCTTTGAAAAGCGCAGGTTTTCAGACGTGGATGTAGAGCGATCCTCCATGAGAATGCGTGATTCGGGAATGCCCATTTTGGTCAGTTCATTCCACATGCACTGCGCCTCTGAGATTTCCTCGTTGCTGCCCTTTCCGCCGGATACAACTGCAATCAGATCCGGATTTTCCTGCATGGCATCGTATGCGGCATGAATCCGTCTGGAGAGCATTCTGCTGGGTGCGGTTCCGCGCACTCTGCATCCGAGGACAATGATTGCCTGCGGCTGCTGCTTGGGCTTCCGATATGCGGCATGCAGCATCAGAATACTCATGATCAGACAGTACAGAACGCCGAGTAGAATTACAATCCCGACGATCCGCAGAATGATTTTACCGGCAGTGCGCTGATTGACCGTGCCGAGAAATCCGGAAATCTGCTTGTTCCAGATTACGAATCCAAGCAGAAGCAGACTGCATCCCAGTCCGAAGATATTGCCGATATTGATGATATTGACAAACATCGGAAGGAGAAACAGAACTGTTCCGAACAGCGCAATACAGAGCAGCACGATCCGCAGAATATTGCTGTCAATGCGAAGCATATCAGTTTTCCGCACAAATCCGTGCAACGCCGTCCTTGATCGCTGCCGCTGCAACTGCTTCTGCAACTGCCTGTGCGACCTGCGGATCAAACGGATTCGGAATGACACACTCAGGCGAGAGATCAGCCTCGGAGACGCAGCCTGCGATTGCCGCTGCTGCTGCGTGCTTCATGCCTTCTGTGATATCCGATGCACGAACAGAGAGTGCGCCCTTGAAGATACCAGGGAATGCCAGAACATTGTTGATCTGGTTCGGGAAGTCGCTTCTGCCAGTGCCGACAACAAATGCGCCTGCTTCCTTTGCAAGATCGGGCATGATCTCCGGCGTCGGATTTGCCATTGCAAAGATGAACGGCTTTTCGTTCATAGACTTGACCATTTCCGGCGTTACGAGATTCGGCTTCGAGACACCGATAAAGACATCTGCGCCCTTCATTGCATCAGCGAGTCCGCCGTGAATATGGTTCTTATTGGTGCGCTTGGAGAGAGATGTCAGTGCTTCCGAAGAGAGCTTATCGCCCTCGCAGACAATGCCCTTGGAGTTGAGCATCATGATATCCTGAACGCCGATCGAGAGCAGCATTTCTGCGATAGCAACGCCTGCTGCACCTGCGCCGTTGATCACGACACGCAGATCGCTGATCTGTTTGCCTGCGAGCTTCGATGCGTTCATGATTGCGGCGGATGCAACAACAGCGGTACCGTGCTGATCGTCATGGAAGACAGGAATATCGACCATTGTTTTCAGCTTGCGCTCGATTTCAAAGCAGCGCGGAGCGGAGATATCCTCGAGGTTGATGCCGCCGAAGCTGCCTGCGATCAGAGCGACAGTCTTGCAGAATTCTTCCGGATCCTTGCTGTCAACGCAGAGCGGGATTGCCTGCACACCGCCAAATTCCGAGAACAGCGCACACTTGCCTTCCATAACCGGCATTGCAGCGAGCGGTCCGATATCACCGAGACCGAGCACGGCAGTACCGTCTGTGATAACAGCAACGAGATTTGCTCTGCCGGTCAGATCATAGGACAGCGAGGGATTCTTCTGGATCTCAAGACAGGGACGCGCAACACCCGGCGTATATGCGACTGAAAGAGCATCCTTATCCTTGATTGCAACTTTAGAACGAATGTCGAGCTTGCCGCCCCACTCCTGATGTGCGGCAAGGGCTTTTTCCATAATATCCATTTGAACAGACTCCTTTTTGATTTTTAGGTTTGCGGTATCATTATAACATAATCCGGCACAGATTGCAAGTCCTGCGCCGGATTCTTCAAAAACATTTACGGAATTCCAGTATGAAAAGATATACTGTGCAACAAAACGGCAGTCCGGTGAGAATCAGCAGACAAAGCGGTTCATAGAGTGACAGACCGTTGATGATATGATGCTCCGGATTCTCTTTTTCATAGTATATCCGGATTGTACGGTTTGTCTGGTATTTTTTGAGATTGACTCCGGTATCAAAGAAGCCGCCGTATGATTGTCCGTCGGCATCAAAGCTGTAGTATTTCCGGTATACATATGTATAACGGTATGGCTGCTTTTCTGTCTGCCGGATTTTGGCTTCGGTCGATTCTCCGTGTTTTTTCAGAGCGAAATACTCTGTGATTTTCCGTACGATAATGATAACCGGAATCAAGAGTAATACTGAGAAAAATCCTGCCCAGAATCCGCCGCCGGAAATCGGCTTCATTGCGGCTGCCCCGAGAATTTCGGTATAAATGATTCGCATGCTGCCTCCCCCTCCTGCGTATAGGCGTTTTCGATCCCGATCTGTTTTGCATAGCGTATGACATTTTCATATTCCTGTGCTGTGACCTTGCGCGAAAGCAGCGGATGATCCTTCATCTGCGGCATGGGTGTGTACTGATTCATGATGCTGTAACCGATTCCGTTTCCGTAGGTCTGAAACAGGTACCAGAGGATCTGCCGCGATTCCTGTGCATGTCCGGGGAGAACCAGATGCCGTACCTGCACACCGCGCGTCATCAGTCCGGTCTGCGAATCAAACTGCGGCGCACCGACCTGCCGCACCATTTCTGCGAGGGATGCTTTGGCGGTTTCCGGATAATCCGGTGCATTGGAATATTCCTTTGCTGTTTTCGGATTGATATATTTGAAATCCGGCAGATAGATGTCAATCAGACCTTCCAGCATCCGGATCGTATCTGCGGATTCATAGCCGCTGCTGTTCCAGAGAATCGGGATACGGAGACCGTCTGCTTTCGCCTGCCGTAGTATCGGGATCAGTTGATGAGCAAAATGCCCTGCCGTCACAAGATTGATATTATGAACGCCCTGCGCCTGTAAATCAAAGAAAATCCGGAGCAGCTTATCAGCAGTAACCGCATATCCGAGATGTGATACTGCAATCTCGTGATTCTGGCAGTAAATACAGCGAAGATTGCATCCGCTGAAAAAGACTGTGCCGGAACCCTTTGTGCCGCTGATCGGCGGCTCCTCCCACATATGCGGCGCGGCTCTTGCGATCCGGATTTCTTCGGATTCGCCGCAGAATCCAAACTTTACTGATCGGTCAACACCGCATTGACGCGGGCAGAGCATGCATTCAGATGTTTTCATTTTGATCCTCCGGCTGTATCATTTCTGTGTGTCTCTGGATCAGATCGAATCCGGCTTTGAGTACGCTGCGGATAATTGCAATCTCATTTTCGGAAAGCGCCGGATTGAAAGCAGCCGGATCTGAAACCAGCGCAGCTGCGTCACAACTGCGGAACAGCTTTTCGTAACAGGCATCTGCGCCTTTCGGCTCCGGCAGCTTTATTCCGAGCGAGTAAGCTGCATCATCAAACAGATTCCAGAAATCAAGCAGAAACTCCGTGTCAAGCTGTTCATCTACATAAATCTGTGAACGGCTGCCGGTACAAAGCCAATAATCAAGACGTTCAGCATCAAAGAAAACCGTTTCTTTGTACCGCATGCCAAGTGTTATGATCTGCTGCTTTGCATCAGCTTCCGACCAAAAATCGGCAAGTTTATCTCCTGATGAATAAAAACGGTTTCTGCCCTGTGCATCCTCATACCAGATATAGTAAGACGTACTGTTACCGGTATAGGACATGCTGTATGCAATGAGATAAGCATCCTGCATGCTGTTCACGCTCCTTTCCTCATAGTCTAACACAAATCTGCGAACTTGTCAATCTCAGCAGATTCTGACAAAGTCCGAGGCGATCTGACCGCATCCAAACTTGACTTTTCCCTGCGAACGTGTTATAATGAAATCCTGCGAAAGGAGGGCTGACGGATGAAACAGGCCGGTATTAAACAGATTGCGGAAAACCGCAAAGCGCGGCATGATTATTTTGTACTCGAGACTTATGAAGCCGGAATTGCACTGGTCGGAACGGAGGTCAAATCCATCCGGAACGGCAATGTCAATCTGAAGGACAGCTGGTGTTCGATCGAGGACGGTCAGCTTCTGCTTCGTGATATGCATGTATCTCCCTATGAAAAAGGCAATGTGTTCAATAAGGATCCGCGGCGTGTGCGTCAGCTTCTGATGCATAAGCGCGAGATTCTCAAGCTGTTCGGCACCCTGAAAACACAGGGACTGACACTGATTCCGCTCTCACTGTATTTCAAAGACGGCAGAGTCAAGGTGCAGCTCGGTCTCTGCAAGGGTAAAAAGCTCTATGACAAGCGCGAGGATGCGGCAATCAAATCTGCGAACCGCGATATTGACCGCGCAGTAAAATCCAGAAATCAGTAAGGAAAGGGGCACAATATGCTTTATCCGAAACCGCTGAAAAAAGGTGACCGCATTGCGATTGTCAGTCTGTCAAACGGTATTCTCGGAGAGGCATACTGTGCGCATGAAAAGGAACTTGGTGAAAAGACACTGCGTGCATTCGGGCTTGAGCCTGTTTATATGACGCATGCCTGTGACGGCGCTGAGGCGATCTGGAAGCATCCGGAAAACCGTGCTGCTGACCTGAAAGCAGCTTTTCTTGACGACAGCATCAACGGTATTATCACGGCAATCGGCGGCATAGACACATTCCGGACATTCCCCTATCTCATGGAGGATCCGGAGTTTATCCGTGCGGTTCGTGAGCACCCGAAGTTCTTTCTCGGTTTTTCTGATACGACCAATAATCACCTGATGCTGCATAGAATCGGCTTGCAGACCTTTTACGGTCAGGCTTTTATGCCCGACCTTGCGGAGCTGTCCGGCGATATGCTCCCCTATTCCAAGGAGCAGCTTGCAAGCTGTTTTTCTTCGTATCATGGACGGATCATCAGACCTGCAACGATATGGTATGAGGAGCGCACCGATTTTTCTGCGGCTGCTGTCGGCACGATGCCGGTTTCGCATCCGGAGCAGCATGGATATGAATTGCTGCAAGGCAATCCGCAGTTCGAGGGCGAACTGCTCGGCGGATGCGTTGACAGTCTCGCTGAAATGCTGATCTCTGACTGCGGAAAGGAATATGCGGAGCAGCTTGTTTCGATTCCGTTTGTTGATCCGGCTGTATTTGATGAGCAGGCTGCGATCACGCGGCAATATCACATTTTCCCGACTGCGGATGAATGGCGCGGAAAGATCTTCTTTGCGGAAACCAGTGAGACCTGCCCGACACCGGAGCGGCTGCGGATCTGTCTGGAAGCGCTGAAATCCGAGGGCGTGTTCGATGCACTCAGCGGAATTCTTGTCGGCAAGCCGATGAATGAGCGGTATTATGAGGAATATAAGACGGTTTGGTGCGATGTTGTGAACAATCCTGCGCTGCCGATTCTCTATAATATCAATTTCGGGCATGCGGCGCCGAGAGCCATTCTGCCCTACGGCGCGCTTGCACATGCCGATGCGGAAAAGCAGGA
>JAGKVC010000166.1 GCA_021152595.1 Clostridia bacterium | reverse complement strand
AGATCGGCGACCGCGTTCTCGTGATGGAGACACGTCCGCTTTCCAAGGATAAGAGATGGCGCGTCGTCGAGATCATCGAAAAGGCAAAATAATTCTTCGATCAAAAATTCAGTGCGCTTCTGCCAGCAAATCCGAACGGCAATTTCCGTGCGGTGCGGCAAAGTGCCATGCAGATAGGAGGAACCTGCTGTGATTCAAATGCAGTCTTACTTAAAGGTTGCAGACAACACCGGCGCAAAGGAGCTCATGTGCATCCGCGTGCTGGGCGGCACCCGCAGACGCTATGCGAACATCGGTGACGTTGTCGTTGCATCCGTTAAGAAAGCAACACCCGGCGGCGTTGTGAAGAAGGGTGACGTTGTCAAAGCTGTCATCGTTCGTTCCGCGAAAGGTATCCGCAGAGATGACGGAACCTACATTCGCTTCGATGAGAACGCAGCCGTTATCATCAAGGAAGACAAAACCCCTCGCGGTACACGTATTTTTGGACCGGTCGCAAGAGAGCTGAGAGACCATGACTATGTCAAGATCCTCTCCCTCGCACCGGAAGTCCTTTGATTTGGAGGTGCCACGATGAGTAATGTTCACGTAAAGAAGGGCGATACCGTTCGCCTGCTCGTCGGTGATCCCGCTGATAAGTACACCGACATCGAGAAGAAGACCATCAAGACCGGTAAGGTTCTTGAGGTCAGCCCGAAAGAGGGCAAGGTCATTGTTGAAGGCATCAACATGATCACCAAGCACGTCAAGCCCACCAGAGTCGGTCAGCAGGGCGGCATCGTCAAGGCTGAGTCCCCGATCTATGCCTGCAAGGTCCAGCTGATCTGCCCGAAGTGCGGCAAGCCCACCAGAGTCGGTCACACGATCGAGGAAAAGGGCGACAAGAAGATCAAGCTGCGCGTTTGCAAGAAGTGCGGCGCTACATTTGAGTAAAGGAGAACGACGATGGCTAGACTGAGAGATTATTATGTCAGCACCGTTGCTCCGGCGCTGATGAGCAAATTCGGCTACAAGAATGTCATGCAGATCCCGCGCCTCGACAAGGTTGTTGTCAACGTCGGCGCAGGCGAAGCAAAGGATAATGCAAAGGCAATCGACGCGATCATGGGCGATCTTTCCCTGATCACCGGTCAGCGTCCGGTTATCTGCCGTGCAAAGAAGTCCGTCGCAAACTTCAAGCTCCGTGAGGGCATGCCGATCGGTGTCAAGGTGACACTCCGCGGCGAGAAGATGTGGGACTTTGTGGATAAGCTCTTCAATATTGCTTTCCCGCGTGTCCGTGACTTCCGCGGTATCAACCCCAATTCCTTCGACGGTAAGGGCAACTACTCTACCGGTATCAAGGAACAGCTCATTTTCCCTGAAATTGAGTACGATAAGATCGACAAGGTCCGCGGTATGGATATCAACTTCATCACAACCGCTGCCACTGACGAAGAGGCCAAAGAGCTGCTCACGCTGCTCGGCGCGCCGTTCGCAAAGTGATGTAGGAGGGCTTTATGGCAAAGAAATCTATGATTCTGAAGCAGCAGAGAGCACCTAAGTACTCGACGCGCGCTTACAACAGATGCAAAATCTGCGGCAGACCCCACGCCTATCTCAGAAAGTTCGGTATTTGCCGAATTTGCTTCCGAGAGCTTGCACACGATGGTCAGATCCCCGGTGTCAAGAAGGCTAGCTGGTAAACCGGACGATAGATAAAGGAGGTCATTTGGTATGCAAATTTCTGATACCATTGCGGATCTGCTCACAAGAATCCGCAACGCTGCTACTGCAAAGCATGCAACGGTTGACGTTCCTGCTTCCAACGTGAAAAAGGCTATCACCCAGATCCTGACCGACGAAGGCTACATCAAGAGCTTCCAGGTCATCGACGATGGCAAGCAGGGCATCATCCGCATCACTCTGAAGTACGACGAGAACAGAACATCCGTCATCAGCGGTCTTCGCCGCATCTCCAAGCCGGGCCTGAGAATTTACAGCTCCTGCGCGGATATGCCGAAGGTTCGCAAAGGTCTCGGTATCGTGATTGTCTCGACTTCTAAGGGAATTATGACCGACAAGAAGGCTCGTGAGCTCAATGTCGGCGGCGAGGTTCTCGCTTACGTTTGGTAATTAAAGGAGGAAACGCATCATGTCCAGAATCGGAAGACTGCCGATCGCGATTCCTGCCGGTGTCACCGTTACGGTTGACGATACCAATCTGGTTACCGTGAAGGGACCGAAGGGCGAGAATTCGTATCGCGCAAATACTGCTATGCAGGTTAAGGTTGAGGACGGTCAGGTCACTGTTACCCGCCCCAAGCAGAAGGTCGGCCAGTTTGCTGCGGAAGTCCGCGAGAAGCGTCCGCCGGAGCCTTATAAGGGCAAGGGCATCCGCTACGAGGGCGAGCACATCATCCGTAAGGAAGGTAAGGCCGGTAAGGGCAAGAAGTAAGGAGAAAGGTGAATTGCTATGGTAAAGAAAATTGACAGCAACAAAGCCCGTCTCAAGAGACACCGCAGAGTCCGTGCAAAGATCTCCGGTACTGCCCAGCGTCCGAGACTGAGCGTTTATCGCTCCACAAAGCACATCTACGCACAGCTCATTGATGATGTCGCAGGTGTGACGCTCGCTTCTGCTTCGAGCCAGGATAAAGGCTTCGAGGGCAACGGCGGCAATAAGGAAGGCGCTCGCCTTGTCGGTGCAGCAATCGCTAAGAAGGCTGCTGACAAGGGCATTACTGAGGTTGTATTCGACCGTGGCGGTTATCTCTACCACGGCAGAGTTCAGGAGCTTGCAGACGGTGCCCGTGAAAATGGGCTGCAGTTCTAATAAAGGAGGGACTTTGATTGGCACTGATTGATGCAACAAACATGGAGCTGATGGAGAGAGTCGTTTCCATCAACCGTGTCAGCAAGACCGTTAAGGGCGGCCGTATCATGAAGTTCTCGGCACTCGTAGTTGTCGGCGACGGAAACGGCATTGTCGGCTTCGGTCTGGGTAAGTCCGGCGAAGTTCCGGATGCAATCCGCAAGGGCATTGAGGATGCGAAGAAGAATCTCGTTCGCATCAACCTTCGCGGTACTACCATCCCGCATGAGGTCATCGGTAAGTTCGGTGCAGGCCGCGTCCTTATGATGCCGGCAGCTCCCGGTACCGGTGTGATCGCAGGCGGTCCGGTCCGTGCGGTCATCGAAATGGCCGGCATTCAGGATATCCGTACCAAGAGCCAGCGTTCCAATAACCCGTGCAACGTTGTCCGTGCAACGATCGCAGGTCTCTGCGAGTGCACCGACGCGAAGAGTGTCGCTGCAAAGCGCGGCAAGACAACTGCCGAGATCTTCGGCAAATAATCGAGTTAGGAGTGAGCTCAAATGGCTAAGAAAATCGAGCTTGTGAAGAGCCTGATCGGCAGAAAGCAGGATCAGATCGCAACTGCTCAGTCCCTTGGCCTCCGTAAGATCGGCGATGTCACAGAACAGCCCGATAACGCGGCGACTCAGGGCAAGATCAACAAAATTATCCACCTCGTTAAGGTGACCGAAGCTTAAGCGGCAGGGAGGTGCAATCCATTGAAGCTTCATGAATTAACACCGGCAGCGGATTCCAACCGTCCGGTTAAGCGCATCGGCAGAGGCCACGGCTCCGGCAACGGCAAGACCGCAGGCAAGGGCCAGAAAGGTCAGAATGCACGTTCCGGCGGCGGCGTCAGAATCGGCTTTGAAGGCGGTCAGATGCCCCTCGCAAGACGTATTCCGAAGCGCGGCTTCCACAACAACTTTGCAACACGTTACGCAACAGTCAATGTCGGCGATCTCAACCGTTTCGTTGAGGGTACTGTCGTCAACGAAGAGCTGCTGAAGGCTGCAGGCCTTGTCACCAAGCTCGAGAACGGCGGTGTCAAGATCCTCGGCAACGGCGAGCTGAATGTCAAGCTGACCGTTCAGGCAGCGAAGTTCTCTGCTTCCGCAGCAGAAAAAATCGAAAAGGCAGGCGGGAAGGCTGAGGTGATGTAAGGTGTTCAAAACGCTCAAGACTGCTTGGGGTATCCCCGAGATCCGAAAGAAGATTTTGTTCACTCTGTTCATCATCGTGATTTTCCGTCTTGGATCCGTCATCACGGTTCCGTTCCTTGATACCAGCATCGTGACCGCGTGGATGGAGGAAAAGGCAAGCAACGGAAACTTCCTTGAGTACCTGAATATCCTCTCAGGCGGCGCGCTTGCAAAAGCAACTATGTTCTCGCTCGGCGTTACGCCGTACATCAATGCGAGCATCATTATTCAGCTTCTGACCTATGCGCTTCCTCCGCTGGAACGTCTCCAGCAGGAAGGCGAGGACGGCAGAAAGAAGCTCAATACGATCACCTCGATCGTTGCGCTCGGCCTTTCTGCGTTCATGGCAGTCGCTTATTATCTGACACTGAAGAACATGAAGTCCGAAGGCGTCTCCGCTGTCAAGTTTGTCGGCGGCGGCACCGGAATCTTCGCAATGTTCGTCATCATCCTTTCCTTTATGGCAGGCTCCTCGCTTGTCATCTGGATGGGCAACCGCATCAATGAGAAGGGCATCGGCAACGGCGTCTCCATGATCCTCTTTGCAGGTATCGTTGCGAGAATTCCGGTTGACATCGGTCAGCTCGGCGCCCTCGTCCTCGATGATCCGAATCAGTATTTCATCAAGGTCGTGATTTACCTGCTGATCTTCGTTGCAATGGTTGTCGGTATCGTCTTCATGAACGAATCCGAGCGCCGCATTCCTGTCCAGTACGCAAAGCGCGTCGTCGGCAGAAAGCAGTACGGCGGTCAGAGCACTCACATTCCGATCAAGATCTGCATGTCGGGTGTTATGCCGATCATCTTTGCAATGAGCTTTATGTCGCTCCCGTCGATGTTCACCATCTTCAAGGAGCCGCTCAAGGATCTGACCAATGCATCCGGCTGGGAAAAGTTCTACGCTGGTTTCGTAAACTTCTTCTCGACCAGAAGCTACTCTTACGCAGTCGTCTACTTCATCCTGATCATCCTGTTCAACTACTTCTATGTAGCGATCCAGTACAATCCGGTTGAAATGGCGAACAACCTCCGCCAGTCGAACGGCGGTATCCCCGGCATCCGTCCCGGAAAGCCCACCTCCGATTACATTCAGAGAGTTCTCAACAAGATCTCGATCGTCGGTGCGGTCTTCCTCGGTGTCGTTGCTGTCTTCCCGATCATCTTCCTGAACCTCACCCATATCGACGTCTCGTCGATGGGCGGTACTTCGATCCTGATCGTTGTCAGCGTTGCGATCGAGACGGTCCGGACGCTGGAATCCCAGCTGATGATGCGTCATCACAAGGGCTTCCTCGGTTAATTCAATTTCTATAAGGAGGCTGCTATATGAATCTCATTCTTTTGGGTGCGCCCGGTGCCGGAAAAGGCACACAGGCTGAAGCAATCTCCGCGAAGCTCGGCATTCCGCAGATTTCCACCGGCAATATGCTCCGCGAAGCCGTCAAGAACGGCACAGAGCTCGGTCTGCGTGCGAAGGCTGCAATGGACAGCGGTGCGCTGGTCTCTGATGATATCGTGATCGGTATCCTGAAGGACCGCATCGCTGAGCCCGATGCGAAGAACGGTTATATCCTCGACGGTTTCCCGCGTACCGTGGCACAGGCTGAGGCGCTCGACGAAATGGGCGTTCAGATCGACAAGGTGCTCGAGATCCATGTCGCAAATGACCGGATCATCGCAAGAATGTCCGGCAGACGCGTTTGCGAAAAATGCGGTGCTTCCTATCACATCGAGTACAAGCCGACCACGAAGCCGGACATCTGTGATGTCTGCGGCGGAAAGACCGTGCAGCGTGCCGATGATGCACCGGAGACTGTCCTCTCCAGACTTGAGGTCTATGAGGAGAAGACCGCTCCGCTGAAAGATTATTACTGGGAAACCGGCAAGCTCGTGACCGTTGAAGGTCAGGAGGAAGTAGCAGATACCACGAAGCTCGTTTTTGAAGCTCTCGGTATTCAGGGTTGATCAGAGGCGCATATGGTTTCGATCAAAAGCAAATCTGATATTGAAAAAATGCTCGAAGCCGGCAAAATTGCAGCCGAGGCGCTCAACACCGTTGAGAAGAAGCTGCATCCCGGTATGACAACCAAGGATATTGACAAAATTGTTCATCAGGTAATCACCTCACACGGCGCTACCCCGAATTTCCTCGGGCTTTACGGATTTCCCGCAAGCGCCTGTGTATCGGTCAATGAGGAAGTCATCCACGGCATCCCCGGAAGCCGGAGACTCAATGACGGTGATATTGTCAGCGTTGATCTGGGCGCATGCTATAAGGGCTGGAACAGCGACACTTGCTATACGTTCCCTGTCGGAAACGTAAAGCCGGATGTTCTCAAGCTCCTGGAGGATACGAATGCATCCCTCTATGCAGCAATCGAAGCAGCTCAGGTCGGTGCGCGGCTGGGCGATATTTCCCATACCGTTGAGGAATACTGCCGCTCCCGAGGCTACGGTATCGTACAGAATTACTGCGGTCACGGCATCGGCAAGGAGGTCCATGAGGATCCGGAGGTTCCGAACCACGGCAGAGCCGGACACGGCATGCGTCTTGTCGAGGGTATGACAATCTGCATTGAACCGATGATCAATATGCAGGGTGACGGCGTGCATACAATGCCGAACAAGTGGACCGTTGTGACTGACAACGGCTGCATGTCTGCGCATTTTGAGCACATGATCCTCATTACTGCAAACGGTCCTGTGATTATGACAAAGCGGTGACGCCGATGCAGAGAAATATCTGTGAGCCGGGCATGATCGTCCTTGCGAAAGCAGGCAGAGAAGCCGGCATGTATTTCCTCGTTACCGCGCTGGACGGAGCAGAGCTTCTGCTCGCCGACGGGAACCGCAGAAAGATCGAAAATCCGAAGCGCAAAAATCCCGCACACGTTCAGGCAACAAAGCAGACGCTTTCCTTAGAAGGTCTTACGGATAAGGCGCTGCGTGCAGTCCTGAATCCTATGAACGAAAAAGCGAAACGTCCGCTTTCCAAACAAAATCAAATCCGCTAGGAGGTCATCGACGATGTCGAAACAGGATGTAATTGAAGTAGAGGGCGTGGTCATTGATGCCCTGCCGAATGCCATGTTCAAGGTTGAACTGAGTAACGGTCATGTGATCCTTGCGCATATTTCCGGCAAGCTGAGAACGAACTATATCCGAATCGTCCCCGGTGACCATGTTACAGTCGAGATGTCGCCCTACGATCTGACAAAGGGCAGAATCACTTGGCGCTCTAAGTAAACAGCAGAGCACCAGAGAGAAGGAGGTATTTCCAATGAAAGTCAGACCTTCCGTCAAGCCCATTTGCGAAAAGTGCAAGGTCATTAAGCGCAAGGGCAAAGTCATGATCATTTGTGAAAACCCGAAGCATAAGCAGCGTCAGGGCTGATACCCCTGATCATTTGGAGGTGTAATTAGGAATATGGCTAGAATCGCTGGTGTTGACCTCCCGAAGAACAAGCGCGTGGAAATCGGCTTGACATATATCTTCGGTATCGGTCGTACGACGGCAACCAAGATCCTGAAGGAAACCGGCATCAACCCGGACACCAGAGTCAAGGATCTTTCTGAAACCGATGTCGCAGCGCTTCGTGCGTACATTGACGAGCATTGCATGGTGGAGGGCGATAAGCGCCGCCAGATCGCAATGGATATCAAGCGTCTCGTTGATATCGGCTGCTACCGCGGTGTGCGTCACCGCAAGGGTCTGCCCGTCAGAGGACAGCGTACAAAGACCAATGCAAGAACTCGTAAGGGTCCGGCAAAGACCATTGCGAACAAGAAGAAGTAAGGAGGGACTGTATCTTGGCACAGCAGAAGAAAAAGGTAACCACGATCAGACGCCGCAGAGAGCGTAAGAACATTGAAAACGGCGCGGTGCATATTCAGTCCACGTTTAACAACACCATCGTGACGATCACTGATACGCAGGGCAATGCGATCTCGTGGGCTTCCGCCGGTGAGCTTGGCTTCCGCGGTTCTAAGAAGTCTACGCCGTTCGCTGCACAGTCCGCAGCAGAGACTGCTGCAAGAGCAGCAATGGAGCACGGTCTCAAGTCCGTTGAAGTTTATGTCAACGGTCCCGGCTCCGGCAGAGAGGCAGCAATCCGTGCGCTCCAGACCGTCGGTCTCGAGGTTCGTATGATTAAGGACGTTACCCCGATCCCGCACAACGGCTGCCGTCCTCCGAAGAGAAGACGCGTATAATTATTGGAGGTGAACGAAAATGGCAGTACAGAAAGAACCGATTCTGAAGAAGTGCAGAACCCTCGGAATCAGCCCCGGAGTCATGGGCGTTTCCAAGAAGGAGTCTAACCGCTTCAAGAACGCAAACAACCGTAAGAAGGTTTCTGAGTATGGTCTCCAGCTCAAGGAGAAGCAGAAGCTGAAGTTTATCTATGGCATGCTCGAAAAGCAGTTCTATCACTATTTCGAGATCGCATCCAAGATGGAAGGCAAGACCGGTGATAACCTCATCACCTGCCTCGAATCCAGACTGGATAATGTTGTCTTCCGCATGGGCCTTGCTCTGACCAGACGTGAGGCAAGACAGCTCGTTTCGCACGCACACTACACCGTCAACGGCAAGAAGGTCAATATTCCTTCCTACCGCGTGAAGGTCGGCGATGTGATCGCTCTGTGCGAGAAGGACAGAACTTCCGAGAAGTTCAAGGCCACCGTTGAGGCGACTGCTGACAGAGTTGTTCCGCTCTGGCTCGAAGCCAAGAAGGACGATTTTTCCGCAACCGTCGTTCGTATGCCTTCTGCTGACGATATCGAGTACGAAGCACAAACGCACCTCATCGTTGAGTTGTACTCCAAGTAATCTCGGGATTTTCCCTGAGCGGCTGTTGAGCATTTGCTCCGGCCGTACCACAACTGAATGCACAACAGGAGGGTATTTATGCTGAAAATGGAAAAGCCGGAAATTGAGACAAAAGAACTCCACGCAGACGGCAAATACGGCAAGTTTGAGATCCGTCCGCTGCCGCGTGGGTACGGCATCACGATCGGTAACAGTCTCAGAAGGATTCTGCTCTCCTCGCTGCCCGGTGTGGCAGTCTATGCTGTCAAGATTGACGGTGTT
>JAGKVC010000023.1 GCA_021152595.1 Clostridia bacterium | reverse complement strand
TATCCCATTTTTGTGTTCTGATCTTGTTTTTGCCTGATATTCTGTGTAATTAGCCCCTCTGCGTTGCTCGCAGAGGGGCTTTGTGGACAGGCTGAAAACTGTGTATTCATAATGAGTACACAGTTTTTTTATTTTTATCTTTGAAAAAGGGCTTTCAATCCCAAATATTTGGGATTGAAGCTGTTGCAAAAATTCAACAAAAAATTGTATAATTTTATGTGAGAGGACAGGAAATATGAAAAGCAGACTGCAGCTGTTGGCAATCTTAAAATACATAATGGAGGAAAGTTCTGAAAACAGTCCGGTAGGGTATTCGGAAATAATGAATTTTCTTTTTTCAAAAGGAATGTGTCCCAACAAGAACACATTAACAGCTGATATAAAAATCATAAAGGAAGCAGGATTCGATTTGATAACTGGAAAAGTTGGAAAATATCATAAGTATTATCTCCCTTCGGAGCATTTTGATACTACAGAAGCGAGGTTGCTGATAGACTCAATAATTTCTGCTAAGTTTATTACTCCCAATAAAGCAGCGACGCTTATAAATAAAGTCCTCAGACTTACGGATAGTGAAATGCTGCTTCAATATATGAAGGACATTGTTATAGATAACAGGCAGAAGCATAACAACTGCTACACCTATTACTCCATAAATGTCATTCAAGAAGCACTGTCAAGAGGGAAAAGGATGAATTTCAGATATTTTGACCTTGATGAAAACAAAAAACGGGTATATCGACATAGCAAGAAGGTTTATGAGGTTTGTCCGATAACAATGATAAATGGAATGGATAATTACTATTTGATAGCATACGATCCGCACTCCGGGTGCAGTAGGGAAAAGACTTTCCGCATAGACCGAATGGAGGACACTGTTATCAATAAAAAGAATATAGGTGATATTCCCTTTGATAGGGATGAATGTATTCAGAGGTATCGTTCATCGGTTTTCAGTATGTACAGCGGACATAGGATAACAGCGGAATTTGAGTTTGACTTTAAAGCTATGAATATCATATATGATAAGTATGGAGAGGATACAAAAATCACAAAGTTAGGGGAGGACAGATATTATGCCAAGCTGCCGGTTGAGGATAGTCCTACTTTCTGGGGATGGATTTTTATGCTTGAAGATAGGATAAGAATACTTTCTCCTTCACATCTGGTTAAGGAATATTCGGAAAAACTTGACCGAATGAGAAAAATTGTGAAATGTGTATAAAAAACTGCCGAAAAATTTTGTTGTTCCTACAAGACACACTGTCAGTGTGTCAAAAACGGGTGTTTTAAGGCATTTTTTGACTGCAAAATACTAATAAACGCCTATATTGCGACGTTTCTGTACACACACTGTCAGTGTGTCGCATTTTTTTTAGTAATGTGATAAAATAAATAACACGGCACGATACAACACAAAACGGACAAATTTTCAACAAGGAGGTGAGCAAGACGATGAAATTGAATGTTATGATGTTATCTCAGGAAGCTTTTAATTTTGAGATGAAGTCAGATGATGATTTTGGTAGTGTTTTAAAAAAATATATGGAAGAACAAAAGCTATCGGTAAATGAATTAGCCAAAAAAGTGGATTATCACCAAATGCAGTTATCAAATATAGATCAGGGCATATACCAAGTGATTATATTGTTTTAGTGATGCTCTGCATAGGTCTGAAAATAAATTACTCTAAAGCAGAATATTTGTTTAGTCTTGCTCACTTAACGCTTGGATCTGATAAAAAGTCGTTAGTGTATAAGCTACTAATCAATCTATCATTCGCATCTGATATTACAATAGAGCAATGTAATGATTATTTAATTCGGCTTGGATTTCCAAAATTGAAAACTACAACGAATTTTATGCAAGAAGATGATTATGAAATAAGAATTCATATAATTGAACAATCATAAATACATATTTACATCGCTGAGAATCAAAGGAGGAGCATAAATGCAGGCACAAGAGTATAAAATTGTTGTAAATCGAGTGTTTTCTGATAATGGAAAAACGCTTGAGGAAATATATATTGAATATATGGCAGGCAAGATAGCTGAGGTTATCAAGGAAATCAACAGGGAAGCCGATGCAGAAAATTTATCAGTGAGTGAATTTGCCTATTGACATTACCGCTTTAACGTGGTAAAATTAAGATACAAATATCACTCACTGTACCATAATGAAAGGAATTTGATTATGGAACAGAGAATGTTAAAAGCAGCGTGTTACTGTAGGTTATCCGATGACGATGTCAATGACGGAACAAGCATATCCATCGAAACGCAGATCACTATCGCAAAGCAGTATTGCAAGGCAAACTACATAGAAATAGTGAATTTCTATACTGACGATGGATACACAGGAACAAACTTTGAACGCCCTGCATTTAAGAAAATGATAGCTGACATTGATAAGGGAAAGGTAAATACCGTAATAGTGAAAGACCTCTCCCGATTCGGTAGAGAAACCATAATGGTCAATTATTATACGCAAATGTTCTTCCCGGAGAACAACATTACCTTTATAATAATTGCCGATAACACCAAAATCACGGCGAACAGCACTTATGACTATATGCTCACTATCAAGAGTGCTATCAACGAGATTTATCCTGCCGAGGTATCTCAGAAGGTCAGACAGGCATTCAAGGCAAAGTCTATGAACGGTGAATTTCTTCACCCGTGGCTTCCGTATGGATATGTCAAATCGGAAACAAGCAGAAATCATCTTGTAATTGATGAAAAGAACGCACAAGTAGTCAGGGATATATTTGAAATGGTGGCATACAAGGGAATGGGTATGACAAAAATATCCGATTATCTGTTTGAACATCAGATATTAAGCCCGGCTGCACTCAGGGACTATTCAAGAGGAGATTACAGTAATCCTAATCCTTACAGATGGAATAAAACTTCGATAAACAATCTTCTTCATAATGAAGTCTATCTTGGAAAAATAGTTTACGGCAAAAGACGAAAGGTAAACTTCAAAAGCAAGAAAGTAATTTCTACCGACAAGGACGAATGGATAGTTTGTGAAAATGCTCACGAGCCGATAGTCACACAGGAACTATGGGACGCAGCTCACCAAAGGCTTGAAGGCAGGAGAAGGGAACGCAAGCCCGAACTTGTAGATAACATCTACCGCAGTATCCTTGTATGTGCTGATTGCGGCGGAACAATGTGGATATCCGCACCGCCGAAAAAGAGCATATTCTTTGTATGTGCAAACAGCAGGAATAGAAAATCATCGGTTGAAAGGTGTTCTTCCCACAATATACCGTTGGATTCCCTTAATGAAGCGGTGATCGCAGACATAAACGCTTTGCTTTGCGAATGCAAAATGGATTCGGAGTCGTTCAGAAAAAAGCTGATGCAGAAAATAACCGATAATCTGCCCGATGTAACGCAGATAAGGACGGAGCTTGCAGAGCTTGACCGACTGATAGACCGAGAAACCAAAAAGTATAAGCGGCTTTATGATGATTATTATGACGGAGTGATTAAAAGCTCAATGCTTTTTGAGCAGATGTCCTCCGAGTGCAACAGCAAGATTGAAAGCTACACTGCCAAAAAGGAAAAGCTGGAATCCGAACTGAAATCCTCCACAAAGCATTTCGATGATGTGAGCAAGTTTATCGGACTGATGAGCCGTTTCACAAAAATCGAAGAACTCAACAAGGAAATACTTAACACACTTATCGAAAAAATCGAGGTTGGCGAAAGAACAGTATCGCCAACAAATGAATACATACAGAATGTTAGGATAAAGTACAAGTTTATCGGTCAGTTAAGCTGATTGATGAACAAATTGTTAAAATCGGTTAGTGTTAAGAACTGCTTGGGGAGCCAATCATCACTCTCATGCAGAAATGTATGAGAGTGATTTTGTTTTGTGAAGGAATCATGAAGCAAAGATGAAAAATATGCGTATACTCTTGACAATTCTGCTGCTATATGGTATAATATGCATGATCCGGATTGACGGCTGACCGGATCCGCAGCTTACAGCCGGGGCATTTCAAGCTAGGAGGACACAATTATGATTAAGTTTATCGTCTTTATTCTGATCGGCGCACTGATCGGCTGCATCGCAGGCAAGATCATGGGACATGAAAAGCAGGGCTTTATCCGGAATGCACTGCTCGGCCTCATCGGCAGCGTGGTCGGCGGCTGGATCGGCAATCTGCTGAAGATCGGCGGCGGCTGGATTTCCGGACTGATCCTTTCTGTTGCAGGTGCATGTCTCGTCATGTTCCTGATCGAGAAGCTGAAGAAATAATTGAATACAAGCAAACCGCGGATCACTGTTCTGTCAGTTGATCCGCGTTTTTTGTCATTTTACAGGCGTCAGGACGGTCTCCGGATAGTAATGTGCGAGAATCTCCGCGAAGCCGCAGCCCTCCTGTGCCATTGCATTCGCACCGTATTGGCTCATGCCGACATTGTGACCGAAGCCATGCGTCGTAAAGAGAAACTGCGTCCCGTCATACTGCACGGTGAAGCACGCCGACCGCAATCCAAGAACTGCGCGGAGAAGCTGTCCGCTCCATGTGAAGCTGCCGCAGCCGATTTGCAGCACGGTTCCGGACGGAGAGCATTCCGGCGCAGTGAACCACTGTGCAGGATCCGGCGGAAAGCTGCATGCAGGATCCTGTGCGCAGAGCGCCTTTTGCAAGGTATCAGGCGGAATGCTGACGGTCTCCTCATAATCCGGCGCACTGCGGTCTGCATTCGATTCGACCGGAACCAGATAGGGAAGCGCATTGCCCCAGACGGTCTCAGCCGATTCTGTTTCACCGGAGGAAATTGCGTGAAATGCCGCAGCGATCGGTTCGCCCTCGTAGCAGAGGAGCAGACTGCCTGCTGCATCGACCGCATCCGCGAGCTTTGCATAATACAGATCGAAATCTTCTCCGTAGAACCGGCGAAGGTCATCCTCCGTGAAAAACGCCTGATACCGGCTGCTGTCATCGGAAAAATCTGCGCCGCAGAGCGAGCTGTCCGGCTCGGCTGCATTCTGTGCCTTGATGCGCTCGGCATATGTGTGGCATGCGACGACCTGCGCCCTGAGCGCTTCCGGTTCGCAGGATGCTGACATCTCTGCGCCGACTGCGCCGATCAGATAATCCCGGACAGGCACCTCGCTGACCGTTCCTGTCATATGATTGAGGACGCGGTAGCTGCCGCTGAGCTCTGCTGCGGGCGGCTGCAAAGGCATCGGTTCCTCCGGCAAAACCGGCTGCTGACCGTGCAGAATCAGACCGGCAGGCAGTACCAGCATCACTGCCGCATGGATGATGAAAATGCGGAATCTTGCGTACAAAAAATCACCCCGTAAAAACAGTATGAAATTCGGCTTTTGCTTGACATTATACGCAAAAAGCGGTATAATAGAGGGGAATGTAAACTTGTAAAATGGTATATCCATACACAGGAAAGGATTATGGCTATGACGAAACAGGATTCTATCAAAAAGTTATGCGAGGGACTGCGCGATTATTCCTCGTTTGATCCGGCGCTGTATCAGAAATATCAGGTCAACCGCGGTCTGCGACGTGCAGACGGCACCGGTGTTGTTGCAGGTATTACCAAAATCTGCAATGTCCACGGCTATATGCTCAATGAGGGCGAGGTCGAGGCGATTCCCGGCGAGCTGATCTACCGCGGCTACCAGATTACCGATCTTGTACATGCCGTCGAAAAGGAAAATCGCTTCGGATATGAGGAAACGGCATATCTGCTGCTATTCGGAAAGCTCCCGAACGCGAATGAGCTGTCCGAATTCCAGCGGCTGATCTCGGATTCCCGTGAACTGCCGGACGGCTTTATCATTGATATGATCGCAAAGGCGCCCTCGAATAATATCATGAATAAAATGGCGCGTTCTGTGCTTGCGCTTTATTCCTATGACGATGACTGCGAGGTGCAGTCGCTCGAAAATGAGGTGCGGATCGCGGTCTCTATGATTGCGCATCTGCCGGTTATTATGTCGGCGGCGTATCAGGTCAAGCGGCAGCATTTTGACGGCGAGAGCCTTGTCATGCATCCGCTGCGCCCCGAGGAAACCAATGCACAGACGATTCTTTCGCTGCTGCGTCTGGATCGGAAATATTCGCCGGAGGAGGCGCATCTGCTCGATATCTGCATGATGCTGCATGCTGAGCACGGCGGCGGAAACAACTCCGCATTTGCATGCCGTGTGCTGACCTCTTCGGGCACGGATCCCTATTCTGCCTATGCTGCCGCGATCGGCGCGCTCAAGGGCTTCCGTCACGGCGGCGCAAACCTTAAGGTCATGCAGCAGCTCCAGATGTTCAAGGAGAATATCAAGAATCCGGAGAATGAGGGCGAGGTCGCAGACTTCATCCGCAAGGTGCTTCGCAAGGAGGCAGGCGACGGCGCAGGTCTGATCTACGGCATGGGACACGCTGTCTATACGCTTTCTGATCCGCGCGCGGTGCTGCTCAAGGAAAAGGGCTTTGCACTCGCACAGGGCAAGGAGATCGAGGCGGATTTCCGTCTGCTCGAGACGATCGAGCGCCTGACACCGGGGCTTGTTGCAGAGAAATCTGCACGCGCTGCTGCAAAGAATGTCTGTGCGAATGTCGATCTCTATTCCGGACTCGTTTACAAGATGCTCGGGATTCCGGTCGAACTGCTGACACCGATGTTTGCTGTCTCCAGAATCGCAGGATGGTCTGCACACCGCATCGAGGAGGTCCTCACCGGCGGCAGAATCATCCGTCCGGCATACAAATCCATTTCCAAGGCGGTGCCTTATGTGCCGCTCGCTGAGAGAAAATGAAACTGAAACTGATTGCAGGCTGCCTGTCACTCGGCATGCTGACGGCACAGCTCCCGGGATGCAGCTTTTCTGCAAGCGTGGAATCCATGCTCAGTCCGCCGCGTCTGACCGTGGAGCAGGAGCAGATCTACCGCGCACTGCAAATCTCTGCCGGTTCTCAGATCAGCCTGAAATATCCGAAATCCGGCGAACGGCTCTCCGCATTTATCATGGAGGATCTCGACGGCGACGGTTCGGATGAGGCGGTTGTCTTCTATGAGGTCAGCAGGAATGCCGCGGAGGAGATTCCGCTGCGGATCTGCCTGCTCGACCAGAATGCGGACGGTACATGGAGCGCAATCTCCCATGCCGCTGCCGCAGGTGCCGAGATCGACCGTGTGGATCTGGAACGGCTCGGCAGCAATCCGCGCATCAACCTCATCATCGGGTACAGCATGGTGGACGGCGCGGAGCATGCGGCGCAGGTCTTTCACTATGAGGAGGAGCTGACCAAATCGCTCGAAATCCCCTATTCCGTTATGGCACTGCGCGATCTCAATGAGGACGGCACAACAGAAATGTTTGTTGCCTCGGCTGCGAAAAATGCACAGCCGGCGACCGCTACGGTCTATGCCCTCAATGAAAACGGAAAATATATTCAGGATGAGCTGGCACTGCCCGAATCCCTGACCGATGTCTCTCGCATTACCTACGGAAGACTGCCCGTCGGGACGGGGAATGAGACGGTTCCTGCGATCTATCTGGACGGCGTGAGCGGCGCGACATCGCTTCGGACCGTCGTACTGAATTACCGCGATCGCCTCACAATGCTCTATGCAGACAGCGCCGACCGCTTCCCGAATACGGAGCGCTCCGGCGGCTTCCAGACAATGGATGTAGACGGCGACGGCGAGGCGGAGATTCCGGTCGAAATGGCGTTCTACGGCTATTCCAATGTGCCGGAAGCAAATCCGCTGCATATGACGAACTGGTATGTCTGCCGGAACGGGCTGCTGATGCGCGAGCATTCATCCTATTATTCGTCGCAGAACGGCTTTATCTTCCTCATGCCGAAGCGCTGGGAACGCTGTGTGACCGCGCGGCAGGAGAATGATGAAATCATATTCTATACATTTACATTGAATAACGCGGAGAATGCGGAAACGGATTCTGCCGAGCCGCTGCTGCTGGAACCGCTGCTCCGGCTTGCCGTCGTGACGGATCCGGTCGCGGCGGATGCGATGCAGTCGGACGGCTATCTGCTTCTCAGACAGCAGGACAGCCGCTATTATCTCGGCAGGATCGAGCAGGGCGGAAAATCCCTGCGGCTCTCGCCGAGCGAGCTGCTGATCTCCATGCGGTTTTTACAGTAAAAGATTGAGACTGATCTCTGCCGGAGCGATCCGGCGCGAAAGGAGCGCATTATTATGAAGCGATTGCTGGTTTGTGAAGATGAAGATACGATCCGCGAGTTTGTGGTCATTAACTTAAAGCGCGCAGGATACGATGTCGTCGATGTCAACAACGGTGAGGCGGCGCTGCGCGTTTTCGAGCAGGAGAACGGCAATTTTGATATTGCGCTGCTCGATATCATGATGCCCGGCATCGACGGAATTACCGTTCTCAAGCGGCTGCGCGAGAAATCCAAGACGCTCGGCATTATCATGCTCTCTGCAAAGTCGCAGGAAATGGACAAGGTCAATGCGCTGATGAATGAGGCGGATGATTATATCACCAAGCCCTTTGCGCCCTCTGAGCTGACGGTCCGCGTCGATGCGCTCTATCGCAGAGTCATCATGAATTCGATGAATTCTGAAGGCGTCAAGATGCTCGAATCCGGTCCGTTCGTGATCAATCTCGACGGACGTACCGTCACGAAGAACGGCGAGCCGATCGAGCTGACCGATGTCGAATACAAGATCCTCACATATTTCCTCAAGAATAAAAATACAGCGCTCGACCGCGCAAGCATCCTCGCAAATGTCTGGAGCGACAGCTATTACGGCGATAACAAGATCGTCGATGTCAATATCCGCCGCCTGCGCATGAAGATCGAGGACGATCCTTCTGAGCCGCGCTATATCATGACCATTTGGGGCTATGGCTACAAATGGGAGGAGAAGCCCGAAAACCACAGATAAAGGGGCAGACGCCGCATGAGGAAAAAAAGCATTACGCGCCGCTGGATCACCAATAATCTCGCGGTGATCATCCTGATCCTGCTGGTGATCGAGCTGGCGCTGATCTATGCTGTGCAGAATTATTTTTATAATTCCGCGCGGCAATATCTGGTCTCCAAGATCAATGCGGTCAACGGCGTGCTGACGCGCTATGCTGCCGATTCCGGCACGAACCTCAATGCCGAGATCCGCAGTACGCTCGAGAGCTTTTCCGATAAGGATAAAATGGAGCTCATGGCGATCGACTACGACGGCATGATCGTTCTGACATCCTCCGGCTTCTCACCGGACTATGCGATCAGCATGCCTGATTATGACGACGCGATGCAGCAGCAGGAGACCTACGGCTACAGCACGAGCCGCACCGAAAACGGTGAGCGGATCATGGCTGTCAGCTTCCCGATTACGAATATCAGCAAGGATTACAGCGCGATCCGCGTTGTGACCTCGCTCGAATCCATTGACAATACGATTGCAGCATTTGTGCTTGCCGTGACGGTCGTTGCAATTGCCGTGCTGCTTCTGCTCGGGCTTTCCGACCTCTATTTTGTCGGCTCGATCCTGCGCCCGATCCGTGAAATCAACAGCAACACCGAGAAATTCGCGCTCGGTGATTTCTCTGCGCGGATCAATCAGGAGAGCGAGGACGAGATCGGCGAGCTTTGCGCCGGCATCAACCATATGGCGGATGAGCTTTCTGCCGCGGAGGCAATGAAAAATGAATTTATCAGCTCGGTTTCGCATGAGCTGCGCACGCCGCTGACTGCAATCAAGGGCTGGGCGGAAACGCTGACCGATATGGCAGGCGATGAGAATGCCGAAGCCGATCCGGTTATGATGCAGAAGGGACTGCATATCATCGTCGGAGAGACGGAGCGCCTTTCCGAAATGGTCGAGGAGCTGCTCGATTTTTCCCGTATGCAGAGCGGACACTTTTCGCTGCAAATGGATACGATGGATGTCCTTGCAGAGCTGGGCGACGCTGTCCTGATCTACATGGAGCGCGCAAAAAAAGACCGCATCCGCGTGATTTATGAGGAGCCTGAGATGCTGCCCTTTGTCTTCGGCGACAAGAACCGCATCCGGCAGGTGTTCATCAATATCATCGACAATGCAATCAAATATTCCGATCCGGACGGACTGGTGCAGATTACCGCGGATGCTGCTGAGGACAACAGCGCCGTGCGGATCACGGTGCAGGATCACGGCTGCGGCATCAAGCAATCCGACCTCGGCAAGGTCAAGACGAAATTCTATAAACCGAATCATACGCGGCGCGGCTCGGGCATCGGGCTTGCCGTTGCGGATGAAATCGTAACCCTGCACAACGGTACACTGGACATTGACAGCGAGGAGGGCGTCGGGACAACCGTCACGATCACGCTCCCTGCAAAGGATTCCAAATAAAAACGGATAACTGACGGGTGAAAAAGAATCATGAAACAAATAAAACTTGGCACGCAGCAGAAAATCGGGCTCGTGCTGATCGCAGCATTCGGCATCGCACTTTTTCTTTTCGGGGGATTCCACGCAGTACGCTCTGAGCGGTGCTGCGGAGCGGTCACGGCGGAGGTGCTTCGCATGGAGCACAAGGTCATGACCGATGATGACGGCGACACAGATGTCTACAGACCGGTTTACGGCTTTACCTATCACGATTTGCAGTATGAGGTGCCGGGAAAACTCTTTACGAATATTGAAACCTACCACACGGGGGATGAAGTCACGCTCCGGATCAATCCGGATGATCCGACAGAATATTACGATCCGGTTCGGAGCCGCAGAATTCCGATCGGTGTTTCGGCGGTGCTGCTGGTTTTCGTCGGTGCCGGTGTGGTCATGCTGGTCAAAGAGAACTAACTGGATGAAAAACAGGGAAAGGACTGATATCTTGTCAGATAAAGAACATTTGCTGGCGGCGCAGGTCACCGCACAGAATGATGCCGCTGCCATGTTTGCCGCGCAGAAAGACGCTGTGGAAGCTGCGGCGGCGGAACCCGTGACAGCAGAAGATACAATCACAGCAGAGTCCGATCTCACAGAGGCAGCGGAAGCCCCTGCGGAGCATGATCCGGCAAGAGATGCGCAGGCTGCGGAGCAATCTGCGGCAAAGGCGGAGTTTGCACATAAATCGAAGATCGGCGGACAGGCGCTCATCGAGGGCGTCATGATGAAGGGCGCGTTCCGCGGCGCAATGGCTTGCAGACTGCCGAACGGTGAAATTGATCTGGAAACATGGGATCTGCCTGCGAAATTCGAGACCGATCCCAAGACAGGCAAGCAGCGCATCGTGCGCAAGTGGTATAATAAAATACCGCTCGTGCGCGGCTGCGTCAATTTTGTCATGTCCATGGTAGACGGATACCGCTGCATGATGAAGGCTGCGGAAAAGCAGTTCGATGAGGAAGTCGATGATTTCTGCGGCTGGAAAAAGCATGAGAAAATCGACAAGCTCTCCGAGGAGCAGGCATTTGAGAAATTTCAGAGCTGGTTCCCCGAATATCGCCGGAACAAGGAGCTCGAGAAGCTCAAAAAGGATAAGGAATATCAGAAGCAGGGCGATCCCGATGCCGGAACAATCCGCGCACGCTGGGAATACCTGAAAAAAGCCTCGGAAAACTATGAATATGAGGAGCCGAGCAAATTTGAACAATGGGTTGAGGATAAGCTCGGCGATGCAATTTTCAATGTCTTCATGACGATTGCCATGATTCTCGGTGTGGTGATTGCATTCGGACTGTTCCTCTATCTGCCGCGTCTTGTGGTTTCGTTTGTCAAGCCGCTGACCGACAGCCAGATCATCAAATCCTGCGCGGAAGGTCTGGTCAAGATCATTCTCTTTGTTGCATACATGTGGCTGACAGGTCTCGGCAAGAGCATCCGCAGAACCTATGAATATCACGGCGCAGAGCATAAGACGATCGCATGCTTTGAGGCTGCGCTTCCGCTGACCGTTGAGAATGTCAAGAAACAGTGCAGATTTCATCCGCGCTGCGGCACGAGCTTTATTTTCCTCGTGCTGCTGATCGGTATTTTCTTCGGCTGCTTCAATCCGTATAAAGAGGTTGTGCCGCGTGTGCTGTTCGGTCTGGCGCTGCTGCCGGTGATCATGGGCGTCAGCTATGAGCTGATCCGGATCGCGGGCAGATATGACAATCCGCTGACACGCATTCTCTCAGCACCCGGACTCTGGATGCAGCGCATCACGACAAGAGAACCGGATGCTTCGCAGATCGAGTGTGCGATCGCGGCGATGACACCCTGCATCCCCGAAAACCTCGAAGACGACATCTGGTAAGGCGGGCAGTGCCCGCTGCCGTTACGTGAATGGCAGTTGACCGAAATCTGTTCTTTTACTTCCCGACCGCAGGCGTTTTGGGAAAAACAGTCGATTATATCTGCTGCCGTTTCGGGAATGACAGTTGACTGAAATCTGTTCTGTCACTTCCCGACCGCAGGCGCTTGAAAAAAACAGATGATTGTATCTGCTGCCGTTACGTGAATGACAGTTGACCGAAATCTGTTCTGTTACTTCCCGACCGCAGCCGTTATAAGGAGAAAGCAAATGATTCCAACATTCAAATATCATCCGGATCCGTTTGGGAGCAAGGTGTTTTATAAGGGCGAACCGCACCGCTGCGACTGCTGCGGCAAGGAGACAGATGTCTGGTATGAATCGCCGTTTTACGCGCTGGAGGATGTGGAATGCCTCTGCCCGTGGTGCATTGCGGACGGCTCTGCTGCTGCAAAATTCAACGGCGAATTTCAGGACTGCGCCTGCATGGATCATGTCTCCGATCCGGAAAAGGTGAGGGAGCTGACCGAGCGCACGCCCGGTTATCACGGCTGGCAGCAGGAATACTGGATGGCGCACTGTGATGATTTCTGTGCGTTCATGGGCTATGTCGGCTGGCAGGAGGTCGAAAAAATGGGACTCGCGCAGGAGATCGAGGAGACTTACCGGCAGGATGTCTGCGGCTTTGATTTTGCGGATATCCGGCAGTGTATGGTTCAGGGCGGCAGTATGCAGGGGTATCTGTTCCGCTGTCTGCACTGCGGTAAGCATTTCCTTTATGCGGACTGTGACTGATGATGAATCGGATTGAACCCGAGCTGCTGCGCAAGCTGACCGAATAAATGAGCCGCATACAGCTTAGTTTGTAAGCTGCTGAATAAAGGCGGAGCAAAATGGAGGTTTAAGATGCAAAATGCGGTCTAAGTTGAAATCTTTACTTGACAGCAATGCATATAGCATTTTTATGATGATCTGCATTGTCACAAGCATCGTGCCTCTTGCATTTCACGAACAGCACGTAGCGTTTACGATAATTGACATGATGTCTGCTGTTATATTCTCTGCGGACTATATAGCACGCTGGATTACTGCTGATTTTGATGATTTGCGAACATTCCCTTTTGCACGCTATCCATTCAAGCCTCTGGCAGTCATTGATTTGGTTTCGATACTGCCGTCAGTCACTACTCTGAGTTCCGGATTTCGTCTTCTCAAAATCTTCCGCCTGCTCCGCACGCTTCGTGTGTTTCGCGCATTTAAGCTAGCAAGATATTCACGTAACATCCAGATTATTGCAGCTGTTTTCCAAAAGCAGCGTGACGCACTGACGGCTGTTCTCTCGCTTGCGCTTGCTTACATCGTTATTTCCGCGCTTGTGATTTTTAATGTCGAGCCTGACACGTTTGATAATTTCTTTGAAGCAGTGTACTGGGCGACTGTCTCTCTTACAACAATGGGATATGGTGACATCTATCCCGTGACTGCCGCAGGAAGAATCATTACAATGCTGTCGTCTTTGTTCGGCATCGCTATCGTGGCACTTCCTGCCGGCATCGTCACCGCTGGATATATGAACGAAATCGGAAAGGAAGGTGCTGATAATGGCGCGCAGGAAGAAACTGTTTCGAGTTCCGCAAAGACCGAGTACGAAGATAAAAAGGAAGATTTCAAGAGTGACCGGAATCCCGTTAACTAAAAGCGGAAGGAAAAATAAGGTTCGTAGGCTGTTGCTTCCCGGATGTGCTCTGCCGGTCATTGCAATCTCGCTGTTGTTAATATTTTTTTGAATAGGCGTACAGTGTCGATCAAGAGGCTATTGCGCGTACAAAGACGAAGTTAGGATTTTTGTATGAAACTATTTGATCCGAATCTGCATCGGGAACTGACGGCGCTGCTTGCATCCGGCGCGATCGAGGATGCAGAGCTGGAAGCAAAATGGATCCTCGAAGATGCGCCGTCTGCGGATGCTGCCCGTCAGATTGCTGAACGGCGCGCAAAGCATGAGCCGCTGCAATATCTGCTCGGCGAATGGGAATTCTATGGACTGCCGTTCTGTGTCGGCGAGGGCGTGCTGATTCCGCGTCCGGATACCGAAACACTCGTTGATGCGGTGCTTTCCCGTATACCGGATCGCAGCAGTCAGCAGATCCTTGATCTCTGCACCGGCAGCGGATGCATTGCGCTGACGCTGGCAAAGCATCTGCCGCAGAGTACGGTCATCGGGCTGGAAAAAAGTCCCGAGGCGCTGCATTATGCACAGAGAAATCAGGAGATGCTCAATATTAAAAATACGCAGATGCTCGAAAAAGATGTGCTTCTGCCCGAGACTGCGGCAGCGTATCACGGTCTGGCGGCGATCGTCAGCAATCCGCCCTATCTGACGGCGGAGGATATGGCACATTTGCAGGAAGAAGTGACCTATGAACCGGCTGCGGCGCTCGACGGCGGTGCGGACGGTCTGCATTTTTATCGTGAGATCACGCGGATCTGGCGTGATGCGCTCTGCGAAGGCGGCTTGCTCGCCTATGAGGTCGGGGTGTATCAGGCGGAAGATGTTGCCGCAATATTGTCGCAAAACGGATTCGGATGCATCGAATGCATCTGCGATCTCGGCGGTATTCAGCGTGTTGTTCTGGGACGAAAGGAGACAGTATCATGACGAGAAAAGAACGCTCTGAGGCGTATTTGCAGAGGCATGGCGTAAAAATCAACCCGAATCTGCCAGATATTGACGCGGCAGGCATCAAACTGGCAGAGGAGATTCTGCGGCGCGCACTTTCGGCATTTCTTGCCGCGCAGATTGCAGTCGATCTGGCGGAGGGCAATCAGGTAGAGGAGAGCGCAAAATTTTTCACGGGATTGCTCGTGCGCTTCGGGCTGGAGCATGATCTCACGCCGACGGAGCAGCGCCTTTTTGCATATTACGATCCGGAGGCGCCGCATACGGTCTCGCCGGAGGAGGCTTCGGATCTTACGTGGCGCATGGAAATGTGCATGCCGCTGTTCTGGGCATGCGGTCTGCTCAAGGGCGAGCTGCCCTATCCGGACCGGCCATCGGCGATTGAGGGACTTGTGCGGATGATTGCAGGCGCGGAGAATCTGGATGTGCTGCGGATTCTGACAAAGATGCGTCCGGAGGAGGAGATCCTCGACCGTGCCGATCTCCTTTACCGTATGGACTGGGCATGTGTCGATGCGATGATCGCACAGGAGCAGCCGAGCGGCGGCTTGTTCCATGATGTGGTCATGGAGCAGCATAAGGGCATCAACTGGCTGATCGGTGCCTATGATGCGGAGGACTGGGATAACGTCAAACCGCATACTTAACCGAAACATGATAAACGGAATAAAGCGTGAAGAATGAAAAGCATATCCTTTCCCATGCGCTTTCATTCTTCCTGCCAGCGGGAATACCATCGGGCACTGCCCGTAGAAAGGATCAATGAATATGGCTAAGGCAGAACTCAAAAAGAAGAATATCGCGGTGGTCAAGCCGACGAACAAGGAGGACCGCGAAAAAGCTCTGAAAATGGCAATCGCGCAGATCGAAAAGCAGTTCGGCGCAGGCGCTGTCATGCGTCTTGGACAGAACAGCGTGCAGAACGTTGAGGCAATCTCGACCGGCTCGCTTTCGCTGGATATGGCGCTGGGCATCGGCGGTGTTCCGCGCGGCAGAATCGTCGAGATCTACGGACCGGAAAGCTCCGGTAAGACCACTGTCGCACTGCAAATCATCGCAGAAGCACAGAAAAACGGCGGAGAAGCTGCTTTCATCGACGTTGAGCATGCGCTCGATCCGGTCTATGCACAGGCACTCGGCGTCAATATCAATGATCTGCTTGTTTCGCAGCCGGACAGCGGCGAGCAGGCGCTCGAGATCGCGGAGGCGCTCGTTCGTTCCGGTGCGATTGATGTCATTGTCATTGACTCCGTCGCAGCAATGACCACACGCGCCGAAATCGAGGGCGAAATGGGCGATTCCCATGTCGGTCAGCTCGCAAGACTGATGTCGCAGGCGATGCGCAAGCTGACACCGGCAATCTCCAAATCCAACTGTGTCGCAATCTTCATCAATCAGGTGCGTGAAAAGATCGGCGTTATGTACGGAAACCCCGAGGTCACCACGGGCGGCAGAGCGCTGAAATTCTATTCCTCTGTCCGTATGGAGGTCCGCAAGGGCGAGGCGATCAAGAACGGCGCGGAGGTAATCGGAAACCGCACCAGAGTCAAGATCGTCAAGAATAAGGTCGCACCGCCTTTCAAGGAGTGCGAATTCGATATGATGTACGGCAAGGGCATTTCGCGTCTCGGCGAGGTGCTGGATCTTGCAACCGATCTCGATATCATCCACAAGAGCGGTTCGTGGTTCAGCTACGGTGATCGCAAGCTCGGTCAGGGCAGAGATGCCGTCAAGGAGCTGCTGGAGGCGGATCCGGAGTTTGCAAAGGAAGTCGAGCAGAAGATCATGGAGCAGAAGGCAAGCCTGATCCTCGCTTCCAGAAAGAACAAGAAGGCTGCGGCTGTCTCCGAGGCAAAATCAAAGGCGGAGCAGGCTGTCGCGGAAACCGGTGCGGCACTGGATGCGGCAGGCAGCGATGCGGACGACGATTTCGAGGAGTTTGCACCGGAGGAGTAATCCGTCTATGAAAATCACGGAGATCCAAAAGGGCAAGGGCAAGCTCTATGAGATCACGCTCGAGGACGAAAGCCGTCTCTGGCTGCATGCCGATCTGCTGCAAAACGAATTTCTGCATACCGGAGACGATCTGACGCAGGAACGTATTGCGGAGCTGAAACAGCGTGCGGCGGAGCATCGGGCGTATGAATACGGAATGTATCTGCTTGACCGGCGCGGCTATTCCTACCGCGAGCTTTACGATAAGCTCATGACCGCACCGCATGCGCAGGAGGATGCCGTTCTGAAAGCGCTGGAAAAAATGACGCGCTACGGCTTCATCAATGATGCGCGCTATGCGGAGCAGCTTGCAAGGCATTATGTCGAGAGCAAAAAATACGGGCTGCGGCGCGCGGAATATGAGATGCGGCACCGCGGTCTCTCGCAGGAGGATATCGACAATGCGCTTGCCGAATATAACGATCCTGTGCGGATCTCGGAGATGCTGCTGGAGCTGCTGCAAAAGAAATATGCGCGTGATCTGACGGATCCGGACGACCGCAAGGCGACGGAAAAGGTTACGGCAGCGCTGGTGCGGCGCGGTTTTTCCTATCAGCAGATCCGGTATGCGATTGAGGATTATTTTGCACTGCTTGCAGAACAGGAGAACTGACAGATGCGCCTGTGTGCATGATGCAAAACGCCTCACTGCCCACTTCTATCTGAAATCAAAGGGGACTGTGTATGATTGTCAGTATGGTATCACTTGGCTGTGCCAAGAATCTGGTGGATTCCGAGCGGATGCTTTCGCTGCTGCGTGAGGGCGGCTATGTCCTGACGCCGGATCCTGCCGATGCCGATATTGCCGTTGTGAATACCTGCGGATTTATCCAGTCCGCCAAGGAGGAAGCAATCGAGACGATTCTTGAGCTTGCCGAGCTGAAAGCCTCCGGCTCGCTCAAAAAGATCGTTGTCACGGGATGTCTGGCAGAACGCTATAAAAATGAGGTCGCGGAGCAGTTTCCCGAAGCGGATGCTGTCATCGGCATCGGCGATCAGCCGGAGATTGTCCGCGTGCTGGATGAGATCACAAAGGGTGAGCGTGTCGCAAGATTCGCCCCGAAATGCAATATGCCGCTGACCGGCAGGCGCATTATTGCAACCCTGCCGTTTTACGCCTATCTCAAGGTCGCGGAGGGATGTTCCAACGGATGTACCTACTGTGCGATTCCGGCAATCCGCGGCAAATTCCGCTCGGTTCCGATGGAGGATGCCGTCGCGGAGGCGGAGACGCTTGCGCAATCCGGCATCACGGAGCTGATTGTCATTGCGCAGGATACCGCGCGCTACGGCGAGGATCTCTACGGAAAGCAGATGCTTCCGGAGCTGCTCAGGCGGCTCTGCAAAATTGAAGGGCTGCGCTGGATCCGCGTGCTGTACTGCTATCCGGAGCGCATCTCCGATGAGCTGATTGATGTCATTGCGAGCGAGCCGAAGATTGTCAAATATATGGATATCCCCGTGCAGCACTGCAATGATGAGATTCTGAAGGCGATGCGCCGGAAATGCGATGCGCAGAGTCTCCGTGCGCTTTTTGCGAAGCTCAGGAGCCGTATCCCGAACCTGACGCTGCGGACGACGATGCTCGTCGGATTCCCCGGCGAGACCGATGCGCAGTTTGAGGAGCTTTCGGAATTCGTGCAGGAGATCCGCTTTGACCGGCTCGGCTGCTTTGCCTATTCCGAGGAGGAGGGCACGATCGCAGCCCGCATGGAAAATCAGGTTGATGAGGAAATCCGGCAGCGCAGAGCGGAAATCATTATGGAACAGCAAATGCCGATTGCGGCGGCGCTGAATGCGGCGCGGATCGGTACGGACACAGAAGCGGTCATCGAAGGATTTGACGCAGAGGCGGGCGCGTGGCTTGCCAGAACCGCAGCAGATGCGCCTGAAATTGACGGGCGGCTCTATATCACCGGCACACCGGAGGACGGCTATCGCATCGGGCAGTATGTGCAGGTGCATATCACGGCGGCTGTGGATGATTATGATTTGAGTGGAGAGGTGACCTTGCGTTGAATACGCCCAATAAGCTGACACTTCTGCGTGTACTGCTGGTGCCGGCATTTGTCCTGCTGTTTTATTGGCAGTTCCCTGCACATTATCTGATTGCAACGCTTGTTTTTGTTGCGGCGGCGATCACGGATGCCGTTGACGGACATCTTGCACGCAAGAACAATCAGATCACGGATTTCGGAAAGTTCCTCGATCCGCTTGCGGATAAGGTGCTGGTCGTGACGGCGCTGGCCTGCTTTTTGCAGCAGCAGAAGATGAATATTGTCTGCTTCCTGCTGATTGTCGCGCGCGAGTTTATGGTCTCGGCGCTGCGCCTTGTTGTTGCGAATAAGGGAACAGTCGTGCCTGCGAGCTTTGCCGGCAAGCTGAAAACCGCGTTTACAATGGTTGCGCTGATTACCGCAATGGTTTATTGGTCGTTCCGGCTGGATTTCCATGCATTTGGGCTTGCGGTTCCGGATGCGGTCTATACCGGTGCAGAGGTGCTGCTGCAAATTCTGTTCTGGATCGCTGCGGTGCTGACGGTCTGGTCGGGCGCTGAATACCTCAAAGCATATTGGAAGGATATCAATCCGAATAAGTGATATATAGCGCGAAATGTGAAGCGAGAAATTGAGGAGTCTGCTTATGCGGACGGATTTTGAATGTGGCTTAACCCCAAGCGCCATTATAGATCATCGCGCCAGCGATACCGCGATTTCTCATTTCTCATTTCTAGTTTCTCATGAAATATAGAAAGCCGTACAGCGAGGTGATTCCCCGTTGTACGGCTTCATTTTATGCGCTGTATTTTTTCGATTTACTCTGTGATTTCCTCGACGCGGACGTTCTGGATATAGACGGTCGCAGTCGAGCCTCGGTGACCGAGATTGAATTCAAGTCGTCCGTTCGGATCGTTCTTGTCATTCATCTCGAAATCATAGGTGAAGGTGGTCTTTTCGGTCGGGACGGTCAGCGTGGTATCCTGCAAGTAGCGGATCCAGCCTGCGGTCGGTGCGGAGACACAGACAACGATATCGCGCTCCTCATCTGCCCATGCATCGAATGTCACGCGGTACTTCTTGCCCTTGATCATCGGGAGCTCCGGCTGCACGAGCTGCACGGAATAATCGACGGTGCCCTCGTTCTCCGAGCGGATGATCATGGTATTGTCGCTGATCTCAGCGGAACCCTCGCCGCCCTCAAAGAGCAGGAACTTCCAGTTGACATCGTCGGTCAGATCCTCTGCCTCGGCAAAATCGCCGTTGAAGATGAAGTTGCCGTCCTCGAGTGCCTCGCGGTAATTCGCTTCCGGCTTCGTGACATTGGTGTCATACTCCGGCTTCTGGTAGACACGGACATAGTCGATCTCAAATTCCGCCTTGTCGAAGTCGGTGGAATCATCCGGATTGCCCGGCCATGTGCCGCCGACTGCGAGGTTCATCTGCACGAAGAACGGCTGATCGAACGGTGCCGGATAGGGCTTTTCGTCCTCGCCGTTGACTGCGGTGAACCAGTCGTTGACGGTCAGATAGCATTCGCCGTCGATATACCAGCGGATCTCGCCCGGCTCCCATTCGACGCTGTATTCATGGAAATCGCTTGCGAATGTGCCGTTATCGAGGACGACGGTGCCCTGCTGTTCTGCGTGCGGTTCGCCGTAATGAACTGTGCCGTATGCGGTTTCCGTTGCGCTGCCCAGCACCTCCATAATGTCAATTTCGCCGCACTTCGGCCACTGACCGTAATGTGCTTCATCCTGCGGCATCATCCAGATTGCAGGCCAGAGTCCCTGTCCCTCGGGAACCTTTGCGCGTGCAACGACCTTGCCGTAGGTGAAGTCGGTTTTGTTCTGGGAATTGACCTTGCCCGAGGTGTAATAGTCCTTGCCGTCCTTTTCGGTTTTGATGCCCTTGAGAATCAGGCAGCCGTCACGCAGGAAGATGTTGTCGTCGGACGCGGTGTATTCCTGCAATTCCTCATTTGTCCAGCCCGGCTCGCGCAGCTCGCGGTTCCAGATGCTTTCATCGAGGGTATCACCGTCGAATTCATCGTGCCACAAGAGGTCATAGCCTGCGATCTCGGGGGCTTCGGTTTTTGGTGCCTCGGTGGTCTGCGCCTCGGTCCGGGGCGCTTCGGTCTCCGTCTTGCTTTCCGCTGTCGATGACGATGCACCGCAGCCGGTCAGCAGGCTGATTGCTGCCAGTGCAGCAAGAATGCGCATTTTTTTCATTTGATTTCCTCCCGTTTGTCCGCTGAAGGGGGTGCGGACATTTCTTGCCTTTATTATACCCGATTCCCTTGCCGCAGACTGTCAGCATTTATGCATTGATAGCAAATTCTTATCCTTTTTTGCGGCACACAAGATTACCGTTCGTCAAGATATATAAATTAACAAGTTGTTCCATACAAGATTTAGCGAAAACGGTTACATGTCTGTTGTGAGAATATCCAAAAGAATACAACTTCTAATTTGTATAAAACGACTATTTTTATAAAAACGGTCGCTTTTTAGAAAACAGGAGAATTCAGGAGGAAAACGGAGAAATCTAAGCAAATCTTCAAAACAACCGGCTGCGAAAGCACTTGCGTTTTTTCAGCGCATCGTATAGAATATGGTTGCGATCGCAAGCAATCTTTGTTGAAAGGCTCAGAGCCAAATATTCTACAGCATAACTATCAATGTACCAATACAATTTTCTAAAAAAGGGAGATATCTATTATGAAACACAGAATGATCAAGGGTGCCGCAGCGATCCTCTGCGCACTGACACTGACCGCAGCACCGATGCAGGCAACATTCGGAGAGGGACTGATTCAGGAAATTACCGCGAGTGCTGCAAGCGAGACTGCACTGACCTTCAATACAAACGGTCTGACCAATCCGTTTGGGAAGAACAACATGTACTATTCTGTTTCCAGCGAGATCTACAGGACGGTGACATGGCACGGCGTCAAGTATGAGAGCATGCATTATCCGACGATCCCCGAGACCGTTGTCAATCCGAACAACGGCAAGCTCTATACCGTAACAAGCATCGGTGATCCGGATGCCAATCCGCTGCAAAACCGTCATCTGCGCGTTGAGATCGCTGGTCTGACGCTGCCGAAGACCATCAAAAGCATCAACAAGTATGCATTCAAGAACTGCATTCTGAGCAGCCTTTCCGCTGCTGAGGATTCGCAGCTTACCATGATCGACATCGGTGCTTTTTATGGGAATCCGAATCTGCAAAATGTGAATTTCGGAAAATGCAAAAAGCTGAATCATCTCAGAAGAGACTGTTTTGCGAACTGCGTCAACCTGCATACGATCCGCTTTGCAAACTGCAGCACGGATATGGTGATCGGTGATCTGGATCCTGTCACGACGCTGAGCCACTCGATTTTCGGTACGAATAAGACCAATCATACGCGTATTTACTTCCCGAATACAACCGGCACGTACAGAGATATCGACCTCTTTGAGACAGACTGCGACTACTGGCGCGACGGTCTGATTTCGGTTGGTATCGGTAAGGGAAGAGTCTGGGAGGAAATCCAGATTCTCCGCGCTCAGAATGACACGAGCTCCACTGCATGGCTTTCACCCAATAATGCATAATTTCAGATAACCGTACCGCCGCCTGCACAATAGCAGACGGCGGTTTTTTCATGTCGCAGTTCAGCCGCGCCTCTGTTAAACAAACATGCTCCGGAGGAACAGTCCTTTGCAATGCTCATATCTTGCTATTTGCTGTGTTTTATGGTATAATAAGGAGAAATGAAAAAACGGAGTGTTGCAAATGAGTATTCTGAATGTTGAGCATGTCACGCACGGATTCGGTGCGCGGCAGATTCTGAACGATGCATCCTTCCGGCTGCTCAGGGGCGAGCATGTCGGGCTGGTCGGTGCAAACGGCGAGGGCAAATCCACCTTCCTCAATATCATCACGGGGAAGCTCATGCCGGATGAGGGCAAGGTGGAGTGGTGCCGCCATATCACAACCGGTTATCTTGATCAGTTCAGCACGCTGGAAAAGGGCAAGACAATCCGCGATGTTTTGCAGGAGGCGTTCCGGCATCTTTCCGAGCTGGAAGCGGAAATGATCAGCATGTATGAGAAAATGGCGGATTGCTCCGAGGAGGAGACCGCCGCGCTGATGGAGGATGTCGGCGAGATCCAGAGCATCCTCGATTACAGCGGCTACTATACGATCGACGCGAAGATTTCCGAATACGCAAACGGCCTCGGACTGAATGAGATCGGGCTGGAACGGGATGTTTCGGAGCTTTCCGGCGGACAGCGCGCAAAGGTACTGCTTGCGAAGGTGCTGCTCGAGAATCCGATGATTCTGATTCTCGATGAGCCGACGAACTTCCTCGATGAAAACCATATCGCATGGCTGACGAATTTCCTCCAGAATTACGAAAATGCGTTTATTCTGGTTTCGCATGATATTCCGTTCCTGAACAGCGTTATCAATGTGGTCTACCATGTGGAGAATGCCGTCATGACGCGCTATACCGGCGATTACGACAATTTTGTCCGGATGTATGAGCTGAAAAAGCGTCAGACCGAGCAGGCATTTGAAAAGCAGCAGAAAGAGATCGCCGAGCTGGAGACCTTCATCGCCAAAAATAAGGCGCGCGTAGCAACGACCAATATGGCGAAATCCAGACAGAAAAAGCTCGATAAGATGGAGAAAATCACGCTGATGCGAGAAAAACCGAAGCCGGTCTTTTCCTTCCGGAAATCCCGTACACCGGGCAGAATCGTGATCGACTGCAAGGATCTTGTTCTGGGATATGATTCCGCGCTGACAAAGCCCGTCACGGTGCAGGTCGAGCAGGGACAGAAAATTGCGATCCGCGGCGTCAACGGCATCGGAAAATCCACGCTGCTGAAAACGCTCCTGAAACTGATTCTGCCCTATTCCGGCACAGTTGAGCATGATCAGTTTGTCGAGGCAGGATATTTTGAGCAGGAGGCGGAATCCGGCTCTGAGACACCGCTGGAGGTGATCTGGGCAGAGTTCCCGTCCATGACAAATGCCGAGGTGCGCGGTGCGCTGGCACAGTGCGGTTTGACAACGGAGCAGATCTCCTCGCAGATGAAGGTGCTGTCCGGCGGCGAGAATGCAAAGGTCCGGCTGTGCAGAATCATGCTGCATGAGATCAATCTGCTGGTGCTGGATGAGCCGACAAATCATCTGGATCAGGATGCGAAGGATGCGCTGAAAACCGCTTTGCAGGCGTACAAAGGCACTGTACTGATCGTCAGCCACGAGCCGGAATTCTACATGGATATTGCCGATATCGTCTGGAATATCGAGGAGTGGTCCACGAAGATCATCTGATACAATACAAAAAAGCCGCTGAATCAGCTTGATGCCAATTCAGCGGCTTTCTGTTTTGATTCGTTCTGTTATGCTTTCGGCTCAAGATCCTTGTAGGTGATGAGCTTGCTGATGTACTTGAGGATCAGCAGGGAATCATCCGTCGTGAGGTTGCCGTCATGCGAAACATCGGCATTCTTCTTGCCCTGTGCGGTGATCTTCGCATTCTTGTCCTCAGCAGAGAGGCGCGCGACCAGAACCGCATCGGAGACATCGACCTGCTTGCTGCAATCCGCATCGCCCCAGAGTGTTTCGGTCTTCTCCGGCGCAGTGGTTTCCGGAGGCTGTTCGCCGCCGGTGTATTCATACACGACCTCGACCTTGGTATAATCGGCGGTGATGACATCCTCGATATCGGATTCCTGCTTTTCGGAGGCATCCCACCATTTTTGCAGCTCGATCTTGCCGTCTGCAACAACTGCCGCGACGTCCTCCTTATCCTCGGTTTGCAGCGTGCCGTCAAATTCGACGGTCGCCTTGGAGCCGGTTCCGAGCTTGAGGCTGTAGCCCTTGCTGGTCCAGAATTTGGTACCGTCCGGCGTGACTGCGTTGATGCAGACTGCGCAGCCGGCAGTTGCCCACGAGGAGCCTGCGCTCGATTTGACATCGCCCGTAATGACAATCGCCTTGAGATGCTCCGGATCCGAGATCGGGATCTCGACATAGCCGTTCTCATTGATCATATTCATCGGATCATCGAAGGTTTCGGTTTTCTGTGTTTTCTCCTCCTGTACCGCACCGGTGAATGCATCGGCATCATCCGAGATGACAAGCATTGCCGCGCAGTATGCCGGAAGCGTGATATCGACGGTGCTGCCGGTGACATCGACGACATCGAGCAGACGGATCTCCGAAGATTCAGCCGTGATGCCGTAAAGCGCTGCTTTTTTATAGGTCTTTTTCGCACCGCTGAGCGAGACAGTTGCATGCTCTGCGTCTGTCATATTTTTGTTCGTCAGCATGACGGTGATAGTCGAAGCATCATCTGTTTTGGCAGCGTATGCGCTGGCTTTTGAGACATCCTCTGTCTTTGCAGGAATGAGCGTTTCGCCGAAGCTGCCGCCCTTGCCGTCATAATTGGTATAGAGATTGAGACCGGAGAGGATATAGCCGCTGCCGCCCCAGAGCGATGCAAAATAGACATTGGCATCTGCATAGCAGCCGAGCGCCTCCGCCTGTGCGATTGCACCGGATGGATCATCCTCGCCGCCGAAATTGTATTCCGTGATGCCGAGCTTGGTGCCGGGGTAATATTTGTCGATGGAAGCCTGCACCGTCGGCAGGATCGGGATGTTCGTCTGGCACCACTGACCGATCCAGCTGTTTTCGACAAAGCCTTTTTCATAGAGTGTGCGGACGGATTGCAGACGGTCCTCTGCGCCCTTGCGGCTGGATTCTGAATAATAGTGGATATCGAGCACATCGAGCAGCCGGACGCCTGCCTTTTCGGATGCCTGCTTCATCGCATCGAGATAGCAGTCGAGATACCAGTGATAGCCGCCCTCTGCCTTCACGGTTTCCCATTCGGTGCTGGAATCGTCATCCGCGAGATGATCGTATGCCGTATAGCCGTAGAGTGCCGGACCGAAAATTTCCGCCTTGGGATCGAGCTTTTTGACGGCAGCAGCGATCTCAATGGATTTGTCGCTCAGCTCCTGAATGCCGACCGGCTTCGGGTGAATGCGGCTGTGCGTACCCGACCAGAGCGCCGGTTCATTATCGAGCGAATAGCCCTGAATACCGGTTGCCGCCTGCGAATCGCCGAGCTTGCGGATGATATAATCGACGTATTCATCCATATAGACAACGCCGTCTGTGAGATCCGGCTCATCGGAAAATGCGCTTCCCTTTGTCAGCCTGACC
>JAGKVC010000165.1 GCA_021152595.1 Clostridia bacterium | reverse complement strand
TCCCCCCTCCTCCCTCCTACTTTCTCCCTCCTTCCTCTTACTTCCTCCCTCCTACCTCCTCACTTCTCACTCCTATCTGCTCACTATCTATAAATCCGTCCGCGAAGCGGACACCGCAGTTTCTCATTTCTAATTTCTCATTTCTCATTCGATTATGGTCTATTTCGGAAAAATCACTTGACAGGACGCCCCGTTTTGGTGTAAAATATAAGAGTATATTTATGCATGAAAGGCAGGAATCCAAAATGGGACTCACAATGACTGAAAAGATCCTCTCTGCGCATCTCGTTGAGGGTGAACTGATCCGCGGCACCGAAATCGGCATCCGCATCGACCAGACACTGACGCAGGATGCAACCGGCACAATGGCTTACCTCGAATTCGAGGCAATGGGCGTGCCGCGTGTCCGTACAGAGCGGTCTGTCGCCTATATCGACCACAACACCCTTCAGAACGGCTTTGAAAACGCAGACGACCACCGCTTCATCGGAAGCTGCGCGAAAAAGCACGGTCTGTATTTCTCCCGTCCGGGCAACGGCATCTGCCATCAGGTGCATCTGGAGCGCTTCGGCATTCCGGGCAAGACACTGATCGGCTCTGACTCCCACACCCCGACCGGCGGCGGTCTCGGCATGCTCGCAATCGGCGCAGGCGGTCTGGATGTCGCAGTTGCAATGGGCGGCGGCGCATACTATATTACATGTCCGAAGGTTGTCAATGTCAGGCTCACCGGCAAGCTCAGCCCGTGGGTTGCGGCAAAGGATGTCATCCTCGAGGTACTCCGCCGCATGACTGTCAAGGGCGGCGTCGGCAAGGTGATCGAATACACCGGCGAGGGCGTCAAGACGCTGACCGTACCGGAGCGTGCAACCATCACGAACATGGGCGCAGAGCTGGGCGCAACCTCCTCGATCTTCCCCTCTGACGAAATGACCAGAGCATTCCTCAAGGCACAGCAGCGCGAAGAGGTCTGGACGCCGCTGGCAGCAGACGAGGACGCCGTCTACGATGAGGTTATCGAAATCGACCTCTCCAAGCTCGAGCCGCTGGCAGCATGCCCGCACTCCCCTGACAATGTCAAGTCCATGAGCGAGATCGGCAAGCTGAAGATCGACCAGGTCTGCATCGGCTCCTGCACGAACTCCTCGCTGCTCGATATGATGAAGGTCGCTTACATTCTCAAGGGCAAGACCGTTCATCCGGATGTTTCGCTCTCGATCGCACCGGGCTCCAAGCAGGTGCTCAATATGATCGCGGCAAACGGCGCACTCGGCGATATGATCGACGCAGGTGCGAGAATCCTCGAATCCGCATGCGGTCCGTGCATCGGCATGGGACAGTCCCCGAATTCCGCAGGTATCTCGCTGCGTACCTTCAACCGCAACTTTGAAGGACGCTCCGGCACAAAGGACGGTCAGATCTACCTCGTCTCGCCGGAGACCGCTGCGGCTTCCGCACTGACCGGCTACCTGACCGATCCGCGCACCCTCGGCGAAATGCCCGAATTCAAGCTGCCGGATGTCTTCACGGTCAATGATAACATGGTCACACTGCCGGCTGACGAGAAGGATATGGATTCCGTCGAGATCAAGCTCGGACCGAACATCAAGCCGTATCCGGAAACCCATCCGCTGCTCGAGACCATCGACGCACCGGTTTCCCTCAAGGTCGGCGACAACATCACGACCGACCACATCATGCCTGCCGGTGCAAAGATCCTGCCGCTGCGCTCCAATATTCCGAAGATCTCCGAGCACTGCTTCGCAGTCTGCGATGAGGAATTCCCGAAGCGCGCAAAGGCGCTCGGTCAGAGCATCATCGTCGGCGGCGCAAACTACGGTCAGGGCTCGTCCCGTGAGCATGCAGCGCTCGCACCGCTCTATCTCGGCGTCAAGGCTGTGCTGGTCAAGTCCTTTGCACGTATCCACCGCGCAAACCTGATCAATGCTGGCATTCTGCCGCTGACCTTCGTCAATGAGGCGGATTATGACAAGATTGCACAGGGCGATCAGCTCGAGCTCGCAGGCGTCAGAAAGGCTGTTGAGGAGGGCAAAACCGAGCTGACTGTCGTCAACAAGACAAACGGCGCTGAGATCCCGGTGCTCTGTGAGCTGACCGGAAGAACCAAGGATATCATGCTTGCAGGCGGTCTGCTGGATTACACCAGAGAAGCGCTGAAGAATTGAAAACGGAATCAACCGCGAGCATCCGGCTCTCAGCGGCTGACAGGAACTGAGGCGGACAGAAAATGCATACACCGTTTCATCCGAAAGGGAGCGGCATTGTCGTTCTGTGTACGATTATCATTTTTCCGCTTGCCATGCTGTTTGTATGGCTGGCGGCAGGCACGCTGACCGCGGAGGATCAGTTCGGCGCGTTCGTTGCTTCAGTTGTTCTCGGTGTGATTACCGCGCTGACGCTTCAGTTTGCGGTGCTGGACAAGCTGCAGTCCTACAAAAAAGAGCGGATTGAAAAGCTCTGTGACACCATCGCTTTTCTGCTGATTCCCGCCGCAGTGATTGCCGTACTCATATGGTTGATGTGTCGGCACAAATGACTGCACACGGTTTGTTTTCCGGCACAGAACCTTCGCACATACCTGCGGTTTTCCGCATTTCGAATACAATACAAGGAGGTCTTTCCGATGGACAAGATTAAAATGACAACCCCGCTCGTCGAAATGGACGGCGACGAAATGACGCGCATCCTCTGGCAGTGGATCAAGGATATCCTCATCTGCCCGTATGTGGATCTCAAAACCGAGTACTACGATCTCGGCCTGAAAAAGCGCGAGGAGACAAAGGATCAGATCACCGTTGACAGCGCAAACGCAACGCTGAAATACGGCGTCGCGGTCAAGTGCGCAACGATCACCCCGAACGCAGCCCGTGTCGAGGAGTACAACCTCTCCGAGATGTGGAAATCCCCGAACGGCACGATCCGTGCAATCCTCGACGGCACCGTGTTCCGCACCCCGATCCTTGTCAAGGGCATCACACCGTATATCCCGACATGGACCAAGCCGATCACGATTGCCCGTCACGCATACGGCGATGTCTACAAGAATACCGAAATGCAGGTCAAGGGCGGCGGCAAGGCTGAGCTTGTCTGGACGGACAAGGACGGAAATGAAACCCGTCAGCTCATCCACGAATTCACCGACGACGGCATCATTCAGGGACTCCACAACCGCGACAAATCCATTGCAGGCTTTGCGCGTTCCTGCTTCAATTATGCACTCGACCGCAAGCAGGATCTCTGGTTTGCAACAAAGGATACCATTTCCAAGCAGTATGACCACAGATTTAAGGATATTTTCAGCGAAATCTACGAGAATGATTATAAGGAAAAATTCGAGGCGGCAGGCATCGAATATTTCTACACGCTGATTGACGATGCGGTTGCGCGCGTGATCCGCTCGAACGGCGGCTACATCTGGGCATGCAAGAACTATGACGGCGATGTCATGTCCGATATGGTCTCGACCGCATACGGCTCGCTCGCCATGATGACCTCTGTTCTCGTCTCCCCGACCGGCGTCTATGAGTACGAGGCGGCACACGGCACCGTTCAGCGCCACTATTACAAGCACCTCAAGGGTGAGGAAACCTCGACCAACTCTGTTGCTACCATCTTTGCATGGTCGGGCGCACTCCGCAAGCGCGGCGAGCTCGATAACATCCCTGCGCTTTGCAGCTTCGCAGATCAGCTTGAAGCGGCAACGATCCAGACCATCGAAGACGGCATTATGACCGGCGACCTCTATCTGCTCTCCTCGCTTGAGAACAAGCAGAAGGTCAACTCCAGGCAGTTCTTAGAGGAGATCGGTACCCGCCTTGCTGCAAAGCTGCAGTAAGGAGGCGTCGAATCATGTCAAAGCAGGAGATCTCCCCCTCTGTCATCCGCAGACTGCCGCGCTATCACCGCTTTCTCGGAGAACTGGCAGAGCAGGGCACCGTCCGGATCTCATCCAAGGAGCTCTCGCGTCAGATGGGCATGACTGCCTCGCAGATCCGGCAGGATCTCAACTGCTTCGGCGGCTTCGGGCAGCAGGGCTACGGCTACAATGTCCGCGCACTGCGAGATGAGATCGGGCAGATTCTCGGTATTTCGGCACACAGACGCACCATTCTGATCGGGCTGGGAAATCTCGGCAGGGCGATTGCAAGCCATGTCAGCTTTCCCGCGTGCGGCTGTGAGCTGATCGGACTGTTCGATTCCAACCCCTTTGTCGCCGGAAAGGATATCGGGGGCATGCCGGTTCATCATGCGGATACGCTCGCCGGATTCTGCCATCAGGAGCATCCGGAGCTTGCGATCCTCTGCGTACCGGAAAATGCCGCACCCGTGCTGGCGGATAAGCTCGTCAGGCTCGGCGTCAGGGCATTCTGGAATTTCAGCCACGGCGATCTCCATTTTGAGGATCCCGCGATCCTTGTCGAAAATGTGCATCTCGCGGACAGTCTTCTCACGCTGACCTACGGTCTGGCGCATGAAACCATGAATGATTCCGCAGATCCTGCGGTCTCAGATAACAGCGCATCCCTATCATAATAACAGAAAGGATTAGTGTTATGCGTACCAAAAAGATCTTGTCCGCTGTCATGGCATTCAGCATGACAGCAACCGCAATGCTCGGCTCAGCCGCATTTGAGGCTTCCGCAGCCGACAAGAAAACCCTGACCTTTGATTTCCGCTCTGACGGAAAGAATGCGGTCACGATCTCCGCTGCTGAGATCGCTGCCGGTGACTTCACCGTTCCGGTCGATATCTATATCCCCGAGAATCCGGGCGTCAACGGCATCAATCTCAAGCTCCAGATCAATGACGGCGAAGTCGATGAGAACGGCGTGTTCGGAAACTACGGTCTCTATCTCAATGACGGCGACCTCGCAGCGCCCTTCTGCTTTGACAGCGCCAACAAGGGCGACGCTTCCGGCTCCGCTGCAAAGACCTTCAATGCAGAGGATATGAATCTGAGCTGGGTATTCTCGCAGAATCCCGATCTGAATGCTGACGCAGCCGTTCAGGCAGATACCACCGAGTGGGATGCTTCCGCTGCATGGGCATATACCAATGCATTCGCAACCGCAAATCTCGTTGTTCCGAAGGATACCCCTGCCGGAACCTATGAGCTGAATATCCGCGAGGACAAGTATCTCAACGCAAGAAGCGCTGAGGCAGCAACTCCGGTCTACAGCAAATCCTCCTGCACCGGCGCAGAATCCGAGAGCGCACTGAGCTACAATTCCGTTCCGCTGACCGTGACAGTCGAGGCTGCCGAGGATACGTGGAAGGACAGCTACGCAGGCGCTGACGACGGTCACTATCTCATCATCGGCGATGTCTGCGGCAAGCCGGGCGCAAAAGTCGAAGTTCCGGTCTATGTCTACAATGACAAGGGCACCGCAGGCGCACAGGTTTACTTCGAGCTGGATTCTGCTCTCAAGCTCGATTCCTTCAATATTGACGATGCAACCGCTTATATGCCGCCTCCTGTCACCAACACCGAAGCAGGCAACAACATCGGTTCCTTCGTTTTCAATGATGTCGAGAACACCTACGCTGAGAACGGCTCGATCCTCACGATCCTGAATGTCATCATTCCGGAAAATGCAGCAGACGGTACCTCCTATGGCATCAGCTTCTATAATAATGAGAATGATGCACCGCTCAAGGTCGTCGATTATGACGGTATTGATCTGCCGGTCAAGTATTTTGACGGCTCCGTCACGGTCGTATCCGGCAGCGATGTCACCCTCAATCACACCAGCTTCAATGCAAGAGAGATCGGCGAGACCGTAAACCTCACCGTCTTCAATGCAACCGGCGCTGTCACTTGGAGCTCCTCTGATACCTCCGTCGCAACGGTCGATCAGAACGGCTTTGTCAAGACCGTCGGCAAGGGCGCAGCAGCAATCACCGCAAAGGTCAACGGCACCGATTACACATGTAACGTCAAGGTCGGCGGCCTCTTCGGCGACGTCGATGAGAACGGCGAGATCTCCTCTGCCGATGCACAGCTCACCCTGCGCCACTATGTCGCAACGATGGCAAATAAGCCTGCTATGCTCAGCGAGGCTGCACAGGCAATCGCAGACGTTGACGGCAACGGCAAGGTTGAAGTCAACGACGCACAGTTCATCCTGAACTACTACACCAAGAAGGTTGTCGGCAAGAACGCCTCTGCAAACTGGCGCGAGGTCACCAAGAATCCGAACGCTCCGGCAGATTATTGATCTCCGGCGTCCGGTCAGCCGATCAGACATACCGCGGAACCGCATCAAACCGGTTCCGCGGTTTTTTTGCGCATTTCACGGGGATGCAGTCCGGAGACGAGCGCCGGTATCAGATATACTGCGCCGCCGATCCCCACGGAACAGATCAGCGCGAGCCGCTGCGGCAGAATTCTCTGCATATGGAGATATGCGGAAAACGCAGCAGATGCGCATAATATGCCGCCGAATATCAGACCGGCACTCATTCGCAGAAGATGCAGCCGGATTCCCGTGCGCAGATGAAACCGGTGCAGCGCGAGAAGCAGAATCACCGCATAACAGCAGCCCGTCGAGAGTGCAATCCCCGAAAGCCCGAGCCGCGGAATCAGGAGCAGATTGCAGAGCAGCTTGACCGCCGCACCGCAGAGCATTACCGCGACCGTATCACCGGCATGCCCTGCCGCCTGAAGCATGCTGAACAGCGGATAACAGAGCGCCGCAAAGATCACAGCCGCCCCGAGAAGCATCAGCGGCACGGCGGCAGCAGCAGTCTCCGCGTGCCGCGCCGGAAAAAGCGCTTGCAGGACCGGTGCAGGCAGGGGAATATGCGAATTTCCTTTTCGGTGCATTCTCCGGCATGGCAATGACCGTATTCAATCTGGTGCCTGCCGTGACAAATATGCTCGGAAAGGGCGTATTTCCTGCGT
>JAGKVC010000164.1 GCA_021152595.1 Clostridia bacterium | reverse complement strand
GCGCAGAATGGCAGCGGCAGAAGCCAGAGACGCCTCATATTCGTTGGACGAGCCACCGAACAATACAAGAAGTTTCAGTTTTGCCACAGTTCCATAGCCCCTTTCGATTCAAAAATCTTGCGTCAAATGTTGGATTCATTGCGTTTTGGGCATTTTGCCATTTGTGCATAATTCTGATACAGCATCGCAGAAACCAATGAAAAAACGCTAAAAAGCGAAAAATCGCGTGAACACGCAAAACTGCGAATCACACTAAAATTTTTCGTCCATATCTATTTTAGCATACTTCACAAAAAAATGCAAGTGTTTTTTTGCAAAATCACAGAAAAATTTTTGAAAAAACGGGAAAACGGCATAGGTGCGGTGAAACTTCTTGCTTTTTTATACAAATCTGTAATGTGAATCTCCGATTTGACAAAATTCGGGAGCCGAATCCGGACGGTGATTTATTCATTATAAATAATAGTATCGCGGCGGTTTTGCAGGATGTTGTCGTGTCGCGTACAAATTCGATGAAAGATGTATTGTAGCGGTGCTGGTGCCAAATCTGCTCGCAGACAGTGCTGCATCAGAATTATTTTCTATCGCCCATTGCACTTTTCACTCTAATATGATATAATAAAAGATAATCAGTTGATACAATTCAGGAGGTTATTCAATGGATATTATACCACAGCTTGCAGAAGAATTCAAGCTCCGCATCGAACAGGTAACCAATGCCGTCGCGCTTCTGGATGACGGCAAGACCGTCCCGTTTATTGCGCGATACAGAAAAGAACAGACCGGCTCACTCGACGATCAGACGCTCCACGCGCTGAACGACCGCCTGAACTATCTGCGCAAACTCGAAGAGCGCAAGCAGGAGATCACAGATGCAATCACTGCTCTTGAAAAAATGACGCCTGAGCTTGCAGAGGCGATCTCCGCCGCAAAGACACTCGTTGAGGTTGAGGATCTCTACAGACCGTACAAGCAAAAGCGCAAGACGAAAGCATCTGTTGCAAAAGCACGCGGATTGCAGCCGCTCGCTGATCTGATCATGGAGCAGAATTACAAAACCGATCCGGCAGCAGAAGCAGAAGCATTTGTCAATCCGGAGCTTGAGGTTCCGGACGTTGAAGCTGCACTTTCCGGTGCATCCGATATTCTCGCGGAAACTGTTTCCGATGATGCCGATCTGCGCAAGCGGCTTCGCAACGTTCTTTCCCTGCGCGGTTCGATTGCTGTCAAGGCAACTGATCCGGAGGAGGACAGTGTCTACCGCAACTATTACAATTATGCGGAACTGATCACAAAAGCCGCAAAGCATCGCGTACTCGCAATCAACCGCGGCGAAAAGGAAGGCTATCTGAAAGTCAGCCTGACCATGCCTGAGGGATTGGGCGAGCAGATCGTCACGAAAACATATGTCAAAAACGAAAGCGCATCCGGTCAGATGGTCGAAGCCGCAGCAATCGAAGCATATAAAAAATCGCTGCTTCCGGCTGTTCAGCGTGAGATTCGTGCCGAACTGACCGAGCAGGCATCTGAGCAGGCGATTACGGTTTTCGCATCAAACCTGCGTCAGCTTCTGCTCCAGCCGCCGATGAAGGGCATGATCACGCTCGGACTGGATCCCGGCTTCCGTACCGGATGCAAGGTTGCAGTCGTAGATCCGACGGGCAAGGTGCTTGCAACGGATGTTGTCTATATCACCGCAAACTCCGCCTCACAGGTTGCCGCAGGAAAAATGAAGCTGAAAAAGCTCATTCAGCAGCATCATGTCGCTGCAATCGCAATCGGCAACGGAACCGCATCCCGTGAATCCGAGCAGATTGTCGCAGAAATCCTGCGCGAACTGCCCGATCAGCATACCGCATATATGGTCGTCAGTGAAGCCGGTGCATCTGTATATTCCGCATCCAAGCTCGCTGCCGAGGAATTTCCGGATTACGATGTCGCGCTCCGAAGCGCTGTATCAATCGCGCGCAGATTGCAGGATCCGCTTGCCGAGCTTGTCAAGATCGAACCGAAAGCAATCGGAGTCGGCGAGTATCAGCATGACATGCCGCCTGCCAGACTTTCGGAATCGCTGACCGGAGTGGTTGAGGACTGCGTCAATGCGGTCGGTGTTGACCTGAATACAGCATCCGGCTCGCTGCTCTCGTATATTTCCGGTATTCACAGCGGCATCGCACACAACATTGTCACTTACCGCGAGGAAAACGGTGCATTCACCAGCCGTAAGGCACTGCTCAAAGTCCCGAAGCTCGGTGCAAAGGCATATGAACTCTGCGCCGGCTTCCTGCGTGTCCGTGACGGCAAGAATCCGCTTGACAACACCGGCGTTCATCCCGAAAGCTATGCTGCTGCTGAATCGCTGCTCAAGCTCTGCGGTCTGTCACTGACAGATATCGGCGGTGATCTGCAAAAGCTGTCTGATACCGTCGATAAGCGCGGATATGCTGCTCTGAGCAAGGAACTCGAAATCGGAGAACCGACACTCCGCGATATCGTGAAGGAACTGCAAAAGCCCGGACGCGATCCGCGTGACGAGCTGCCGAAGCCGCTCATGCGCAGCGGCGACATTATGACCGCTGAGGATCTGAAGCCCGGCATGGAGCTTGTCGGTACAGTCCGGAATATCATTGATTTCGGCGCATTTGTCGATATCGGCGTTCATGAGGACGGCCTTGTGCATGTTTCTCAGCTCGCAAATAAATTCGTCAAGCATCCGCTCGATGTGGTCAAGGTCGGACAGATTGTCCGTGTCCGCGTACTCGAATCCGATCCGAAGCGCAAGCGCATCAGCCTGACCATGAAGGGCGTCTCACAGGAGAATCTCAACTCCTGATCTCCCGTATCCAAACCGAAAGGGGACTCTATTTATATGGTATATGTAACCGGAGATACACACGGTGACTTTTCCAGATTCCAGAATTCCATGCTCAAAAAAGCAGATGCAAATGATGTCGTCATTGTCTGCGGCGATTTCGGATTCTTCTGGGATGATTCCAAACAGGAGCAGAAATTCCGCAAAAAGCTCACTGATTTAAAATATACCGTCGCATTTGTGGACGGCTGTCATGAGAACTATGACATGCTGGAAAAATATCCGACGCAGGATTGGAACGGCGGAACAGCGCGTGTCATCGCGCCGAATCTGGTACATCTGCTGCGCGGAGAGATTTATACAATCTGCGGAAAGCGGTTCTTCACATTCGGCGGCGGTCACAGTCAGGATTTTGAGTTTCGCACAGCCGATAACTGGTGGGAGCAGGAACAGCCGACCTATGATGAGATTATTCACGCGGCTGAGAATCTCAAATTCTACGATAATACCGTCGATTATATCATCACGCACGAACCGCCGGCATCCCTTAAAGACTGTCTGCGCGTCGATACCATGCAGCGTCTTGAGGTTCACGCATTCTTTGAGGATCTGACGCAGATGTGTACATTCCACCAGTGGTATTTCGGCAAATGCCACCTCAACCGCTATGTACCGCTCAAATACTATGCAGTTTTCGATGAGATCAGTCCGCTGAATGATACACGCGGAAAGGCGATCACCGCACAGTATGAGCCTTCGGCACCGGATCCGGTTCTGCCGGATGAACCCGAGGAAGCAGCGGAGGATGAAGCATAATGGAAGCGCAGATTGAAGCACAGATCGAAGCCGGACAGGAAGCGGTGCAGCAGACAGCCGGTCTGCTTGCCAAAATGGGACAGAAGCTCGTCGATTATCTGCCGACGCTTGTCATTGCGCTGATTGTCTTTCTGATCGGCATGCTGATCGCCGGGTGTATCAATAAGATCATCAACCGGATGATGAGCAAGGCAAAGGTCAATGCTACAGCATCCGGATTCGGCAAATCACTGATCCGCATTCTGCTGTATACGGTTCTGATCATCATCTGTCTTTCGATTCTGGGCGTACCGATGGCATCAATCGTCGCAGTCGTCGGCGCGGCAGGACTGGCAATCGGACTCGCGCTGCAAAACAGCCTTTCCAATCTGGCAGGCGGATTCATCATTCTCTTTGCAAAGCCGTTTCAGCGCGGTGATTATATCTCAGCGGCAGGGGAATGCGGATTTGTCGAGGCTGTCACGATCCTGTATACTGAACTGATCACGCTGGACAACCGCAGCATTTATCTCCCGAACAGTATTGTTTCGTCAAGCGCGGTACAGAATTTCTCACAGAACGGCAAGCTCCGCGTCAGCGTTCCGGTTCAGGTATCCTACAAAACTGACCTCAGCATTGCAAAAGATATCATGCTGAATACAGTCAAATCACTGCCTGTGACGCTGAAAGAGCCTGCGCCGGTTATCGCAGTCACCGAGCTTGGAAACAACGGCATCACACTGACAGCATTGTTCTGGGTGAATAAGGGCGATTATTTCATCGCGCCCGGAAAGCTGCTCGAAGCAATCAAACCTGCATTTGATGATGCAGGCATTGAGATCCCGTATCCGCAGATCGACGTACATAATCAGTCATAAAAAGGGGAATGCGCATGAAAATCACAGATCAGATCATCGACAAATTCGCAGAGGAATACTGCCGGAAATACGGCGAAGTCAAGATGATTATTACAAGTGAGGAAGTCGCCACGCAATTCTTTTTCAAGCAGAATACCGAGGACATTCTCAATTATGTGAACACGCGCAAACCGCTGGATGAGGTTTATCTCACGCAGGCCATGATTGAATGCGCAGATCGTGCAAGACTGCTCGAGGAATGGCTGCACACCTTTGATCTGGAGGATAAGCTCTGGCATAAAATCACGCGAATACTGCGAAAACAAATACGGGAACAGAAACAGGCAGAATCAAATTGACAGAAATTTGTGCAATCTGACAGAATCCATGCCGATTCTTGACAATCGCAGAACGGTTGTGCTATAATAAAAGTTGCACAAATCGTCTTGACAGAATGCGCGGTGAGATGCAGATATTCTCGCCGCGTTGTTTTCAATATTATTATGATACGGAGGTTACGCAATGGAACCGATCAATGAAATTGCGGCACGCATCCGCGAGCTGCGCGAAGTATGCGACTACTCAGTCGAACAGCTTGCATCCGAGCTTGGTCTTACCGTAGAGCAGTATGCAGGCTATGAGCAGAACGGAGATTTTCCGATCAGCGTCATCTATGAGATCGCAAACAAGTTTAATGTAGACTTCAACGAGCTGATTACCGGCGAACCGAGCCGCATTGATACGTTTCAGGTTGTACGCCGCGGTCAGGGCAGAAGCATCAGCCGTTTCCCCGGCTACCGCTTCAAGGATCTGGCATTCCGCTATGCAGATAAGATCATGCAGCCGCTGCTCGTCACACTGGAGCCCTCGGATGAGCCTGCAAAGCTCGTCACGCATACCGGACAGGAATTCAATCTTGTCCTCAAGGGCACTGTCGCTGTTGTATTCGAGGATCGTGAGATCATCCTCAATGAGGGTGATTCCATCTACTTCAATCCGACCTATCCGCACGGACAGCGCTGTGCAGGAGACACCAAAGCAAGATTTCTGACGATGATTGCGGAATGATCCGCAGCACCGCATATATAAAGGAGTACGAGTAACCATGCTGTTAGACCGCTATCTGCCCCGCATCGAATTTGATTCCTACGAAGATTTCAGAGATAATTACCGCGTCAATGTGCCGGATAATTTCAACTTCGGCTGGGATATCGTCGATGAGTGGGCAAAGCAGGAACCGGAGAAAAAAGCGCTGCTCTGGCTCAGTCACGAAAAAGAAGAGCGCACCTTTACCTTCACTGATATTTCCAAGCTCTCGAACCAGACCTGTCACTATTTCCAGAGTCTCGGTCTGAAAAAAGGCGATGTCGTTCTGCTGATTCTGCGCCGCCGCTGGGAATACTGGGTGCTTGCGGTTGCCTGTTGCAAACTCGGCGTCGTGCTTATCCCCGCAACCCATATGCTTACGCCGAAAGACGTTGCTTACCGCTGTAACGAGGCGGGCGTAAAACTGATTTTCACCACAAACGAAGAGGACGTTTACGAACATATCGCCCTTGCCCTTCCCGATTGCCAAACGCTTAAAGGCGTGCTTTCGGTAGACGGGTCGAAGTTCGACAATCTTGCCGAAAAACTCGGGCAGGCCGACGAAAGTTTCGAATTTACCTGCCGTCCTTCGGGACGCGAACTTATGCTCGTGTATTTTACTTCGGGCACTACGGGCATGCCCAAAATGGTAATGCACGATTTCAACTATCCTCTCGGTCATATTTTCACGGCAAAATACTGGCAAAGCGTCGAGGACGACGGATTGCATTTCACAATGGCCGAAACGGGTTGGGCGAAATGCAGCTGGGGGAAAATTTACGGACAATGGATTTCGGGTTCCGCCGTGTTTGCATACGACTATCACGGCCGTTTTACACCCACGGACGTGCTTCCGTTAATAAAAAAATACAAAATTACAACTTTTTGCGCTCCTCCCACAATTTACCGTTTTCTTGTAAAAGAAGACCTTACACGTTACGATTTATCGTCGCTTAAACACTGTTCCACGGCCGGCGAAAGCTTAAATCCCGAGGTTTTCAGACAATTTTACAATGCGACGGGACATAAAATCTACGAGGGATTCGGGCAGACGGAAGGCACGGTAATGCTTGGCACTTTCAAATATCTCGAACCCGTTACGGGCAGTCTCGGAAAACCCAGCCCGCTGTACGACGTTCACCTCATCGACGACGACGAAAACGACGTGCCGTGCGGCGAGGAAGGCGAAATAGCCATTCTCAAATCATCCGACCAATGCGGTCTCGTTTCGGGATACCTTAAAGACGAGGCGCGCACCGAACAAATGAAAAACGACAGATTCTTCCATACGGGCGACCTTGCGTATCAGGATAAGGACGGCTGGTTCTGGTACGTGGGCAGAAAGGACGACATAATAAAATCGTCGGGTTATCGCAT
>JAGKVC010000163.1 GCA_021152595.1 Clostridia bacterium | reverse complement strand
TTTTTATAAGTGTTTTATAGTTTTTTACACTTGGTACTTCTCCGCTCAGATATCTGTCCAGTCGTTTGTCAGACCAACCAAACGCATCCAGCAAAGTCTGGCGTCCTTGTTGTCTATGCTCTTGAATATACTGGTTCAATACAAATTGCAAGGACAGAGTCGGTTTCCCGTTCTGATAAAGAAATTCCATTGTCTTTCGGAATTGCTTTTTGAACCATGCATATTCTTCTTCGTGGTGTTTTCCGCTTGAAATGCTTTGGCTCATCCAGGACGAATTTTATCAGAAAAAGGAATACCTATATTTCGCCCTTGCAGGATGAGATCAGAGGGTTGCCTCAACGAATCTGAGGTTGTAGTTTTGTCGGCACCGGGTGCGCCGCGCACATTGATTGCTGTGTCCGGCGGAGCTTTTCCGCGTAGATCGCGGAACACAGCCAGAAACTCAAGCAAATCATAAAAAGTGGGTTCTTCGTGGGAAGGGGGTGAATGGTTTTCTTCATCCGCGAGAAGAATGCATTGCTCTGTGTCATCCGGTGAGCCTCTCGATTCAATATACTGAATAATGCGATTTTGCAGGATTTCAGATTTCTCATCAGAGCTTTTGTGCAGATTCCTGTCGCTTTTGGCAGTTGTATGTTTGCTCTTAGAAACGGACATGACCGTCCAGCGTTTCATAGGAGCAAACAGCATTGTAATCATGCAAATCAACTCCATTTCATTTGAATTTGCAGACAAGACGATTATCTGTGTCCACACAGGTTTCTGACAATTATGCGATGACAATGGGTACGCTGACAGCGATTCTCAATGTACTATTGGATGGCCGCTTATGATTCCATGGGTTTTACGATTGGATTTCAACAGTGATGTGCCTTGCGCTCTCACATCAGGTATTCATATTTCGTAATGCGCAAGTTATCGGACAATTGCATCTCTGTCCTCGATTCTTTTTAAAATATCATTAGCCATTTCTTGAACACTCCTTTTCGTTTTATTTTGAGATCGCTGCGGCATGATGTAAGCCACCGCTATCTTTAGTATAGTGCAAAGATAACTGCTTGTCAATAGTTTGAGAGAAAATACTATAAGGACAATTAGCCAAAATTTCAAAAGGCTTTTTGTGCAGTTTGACTGTAATATCCTACACATAATGAATTCCCGTATCTACGTTGTTTTCTGCGTCTAATTTCGGTGAGCAATGTTACAATCGGACATAACAAGAGGCGGGGAGAAAAAAGTCTCGCTGCTCCGTGAGGAGAGCAAGGTGCATCAGGTCGTATGAGAAAGACACTATTATAATACAAAAGCCTGCGATCAGAGTAGACCGCAGGGCTTTCGTGTGATTTCGTGCGATTTTTCAGAGTCTGTCAGGCTTGCTTTTTTCATGGGAATATGCTATACTATGTTTAATGACTCAATCGGCATCGCTTATTGACTGGGAGACAATTATGAAACAGATCATTCTATATCACGGGAGCTCACAGATTGTTGAGTATCCCGAAATACGAACCGCAAAATATCACAAGGACTTCTATTTTGGCTTTTACTGTACGCTGTTGCCGGAACAGGCAATCCGGTGGGCAACACGTTTTTCCGGAACAGGGATTCTGAATGAATACGTCTATCATCCGGATGACAATCTGAAAGTGCTTCGGTTTCCGGAAATGACCGAGGAATGGCTTGATTTTATTGCCGCCTGCCGTTTAGGAAAGCCGCATGATTATGATATAGTCGAAGGACCAATGGCGAATGATACGATATTCAATTTCGTTCAGGACTTCGTTGACGGCAAGATTTCAAGAGCTGCCTTCTGGGAACTCGCGAAATTCAAGAAGCCGACGCATCAAATCAGCTTTCACACGGTAAGAGCACTCACAACTCTGGAATTTCTGAAAGGATATGAGGTGAATGAGTAAAAACGATTCTGCGCTGTTCTATACTTGCAGCCTGATTGAATTTATCGGCAGAAAATGCCGTCAGAAACGTGGGGAACTTGCTAATATGCTCGGTGCGGATACCATTTCCCGGATTTATCGGAATGCGGATGTTTTCCATTGTGAAGTGATTGATTCCGTCGCTGATCGGTTTATAGAGATGTGTTCGATTCCCGAAGGTATCTTTGATAATGTCGCTGCATGTAAGTACAATATTCCGGATTACTGGACTATCGGCGCTGTTTATGAAAGACTGCTTGAGGATGTATGCGATGAAATCACTGCTGAAAACATCCTAGCCGTCTATTCATCGTGGATCAGCGATGCAATTTCTAATTACAATACCGATTTTTACTATCAGCCGCGGGATTATATCAAAGAGTGTTATCTTGCAGGCAAAGTTCTCTAAAACTATATCTGTTCAATCTGCCATAGAAGACTTGTCCTCTGTGGCATTTTTCGTATTCATCAGGCGAATTTCTCTCATCGCTGCCGCAATATTCATGATGCCTTGTACAACAGCAATATATCTACAATAAGCCATGACATAAGTGTTATACCACTGCGTAGTCACATCATAATACTAAGGGCGGTGTGCCGCGCAGAATCTGATCGTCCCGGTCTGGATGCTTTGAGATAATGACACATACTAACAAAAGCTGAATGAAGACGGCGCAGTTCACACGAAAGCACGCACTTTTCGTAGAATGTTGCTTTCTCCGGCATAATATTGCCCATGTTATCACTATACTATATTATATATGAAGAATAGTATGCATTACTCCGCTTGCATTTTCAGCGTTATTATGGTATACTGATTATAGTTGCAAATACGCTGAAAGGAGGCAGAATATGGCACAGGAACACGACTGGCAATATGATTTAGATGAATATATCCGTCAGGGTGAGCCTGACCGTTCCGAAAAAAGTGTAGCATGGCAGACCGCGATCGGCTTGCAGGATGTTGACGGCCTCCGGACTTCGGACTATCTGCTCGAAACCGCCAAGGAGCATATCGAGGGAAAAATTGACATTGCAACAGCACAAAAGCGAATCTACAGCTTTTACGAGCAGCGGGATGTTCGTATGACCGCTGAACAGGATACGAAAGAAGCGGATATTGTTGCTTCCCGTATCGCCGAGCTGCTGGCTGAGAAGACATTTCAGTTTTCACCGGCAGAGCTGCAATCCATTCATCGCAGGCTGTTCACCGGTGTGTTTAAGTCGGCGGGACAGTTCCGCACCTACAACATCTCGAAAAAGGAATGGGTGCTGAACGGGAAATCCGTTTTCTACGCTGCCTTTGACAGCATTCGTGAGACGCTTGATTACGATTTCAGTCAGGAAAAGGTATTTTCCTACGCTGATCTGGATGCTGCGCAGGCAATCAAGCATATCGCCAAGTTCATTTCAGGTGTCTGGCAAATTCACTCGTTCTGTGAAGGCAATACCCGTACAACCGCAGTATTTATGATAAAATATCTGCAAACTTTCGGATTCAATGTGAGCAATCAGGTATTTGCTGATAATTCGTGGTATTTCCGCAACACGCTTGTTAGGGCAAACTATAATGATCTTCAGAATAATGTTCATGCGACGACGGTCTTTTTAGAGCAGTTTATGGAGAACCTGCTTGCCGGCGCACAGCATGATCTGAAGAACAGATATATGCACATCGACTACACCGATACTGTCCAAAGTGTAAAAACGGAAAACGGAACGGTCAGTGGGAAGTGCTCGTTGAAATATCATAGTTGAAATACAAGCCGTGACGGCGGTTAGGATGAATGGTGTCCTGATCTGCTGTTACGGCTTTTCTATAAATATTTGCTTGTTCCATAGATTGACAATATAGCTAAAATATGGTATACTATAATCTGTATAAGTGTATCCATATCACAAGACCATTGCTGTGAATAACAAACTGTTACGGTAGGTGAGAGAATATGAAATCGAATTTTGCATTTCTCGAAAAGTATTGGCCTGCATTGGCACAAATCGGTGAGGCAGCAGAGAACTATTTATATTCTGACCCCAATGCTTGTATGTATAAGATAGGCACATTTGCTGAACGCTTGGTTCAGGAGATGATGGTTTTTGAAGGAATTCCAGAGCCTTCTTTTGATAATACACAAGCCAATAGAATTCGTTTGTTGAAGCGTGCTGGCTTATTACCTACGGATATTGATAATACGCTCTTTGCACTGCGTAAGAGCCGCAACGATGCAGTACACGCTGGCGCTAATTCTTTAGATGATGCTAAAACGCTTCTTTCGATGACATTTAATCTAGCGGTCTGGTTTATGGAAACATATGGTGATTGGGATTTTCAGGCACCAGCTTACTCTTTGCCGGAAAAGATTCATCTGGATAATCTGAAAGCTACCATGGCTGATCAGGAAAAGAAAATAGCTGAGCTGTTGAAAAAAATAGAGGAAGTTAAGACTTCCGTTTCCGGAAAGAGCCAAAAAGAAAGAGCGAAACGGGGCATTTCTGTATCAGCAATGATGGAATGGAGCGAAGCACAAACCCGCTGCCTTATAGATGAGCAGTTGCGCAAGTCTGGTTGGGAAGCGGATACTAATGCTTTACGATACAGTAAAGGAACCCGACCGGAAAAGGGGCGGAATATCGCTATCAGTGAATGGCCTACTGATTCAAAGCTTTGTTCCGGTGGTTCAGCAGATTATGCATTCTTTATCGGTGAACAGCTTGTTGCCGTGATGGACGCCAAGAAAATGGAAGAAGATGTTGCTTCGACCATTGATGTTCAAGTGAAAGACTATGCGCAATGTATTAAACAGGAGCATCGGAAGTATACCATCGGTACATGGGGAAAGTATCAGGTACCATTTCTTTTTGCATCCAACGGCAGAGCTTTCTTGGAACAGCTCCGTACAAAATCTGGAATATGGTTCCTTGACGCGAGAGATGACACCAATCAGCCATATCCGATCCGGAACTGGTTTAGTCCATCTGACATTGAGGATAAACTTGAACAGGATATTAAAAAAGCGAACAAAGCCTTAGCAAATGCTGACGATTCCTTTATGGAAGATACCACTGGGTTGAACCTAAGAGATTATCAGATCAAAGCAATTAACAAAGCTACCGAAGCTATTATAAACGGAAACAAGACAGCATTGCTGGCAATGGCTACTGGAACGGGAAAAACGCGTACTGTGCTCGGCTTGATCTACAAGATGTTGGAATCCAAACGCTTCAAGCGTATACTTTTTCTTGTTGACAGAGTATCTCTTGGTGAACAAGCTATGGACACATTCAAAGATGTTAAGCTGAAAGAACTTATGTCATTGGATGAAATCTACGAGATCAAAGAGATTGATGATAATGAGATCAATCTGGAGACAAAAGTTAGTATTTCAACAGTACAGGGCTTACTTAAGAGAACAATTCTGTCAGACGAACCTGATCTTATGCCAGGTGCGTTCGATCTTATCATCGTTGACGAGGCACACCGCGGATATATTCTCGACAGGGAAATGACGCAGGAAGAGATCCTCTACTCTGATCAACTTGATTACATGAGCAAATATAAGCAGGTTATAGAGTATTTTGATGCGGTGAAAATAGCATTAACAGCAACTCCTGCATTGCATACTACACAGATTTTCGGAGAACCGATCTTTACATACAGCTACCGTGAAGCTGTTATAGATGGTTGGCTGGTTGACCATGATCCGCCGTATATTATTAATACTGAGTTTATAGAGAAGAATGTAAAATTCAAAAAGGGCGAATCTATTGCTCAGTATGATCCCAATACCAATGAGCTGATTAACGGCGCTGTTTTGGAAGATGAACTGGATTTTGAGGTAGCTGACTTCAATCGTCAAATTATCCTTCCGGATCATACCCGTAAGGTGTTGGAAGAGATTGCCTCGTATATTAATCCGGAAAGTGATGAGAAAACCTTGATCTTTGCGGTCAACGATAATCATGCTGACTGTATTGTAGATACGCTGCGTGACATTTTCAAAGAATTCGGTATCTCGAATGATGCGATTATGAAAATTACAGGCAAAACTGCCGGTGGCAATAAGAAGAAAATACTGCAAGTGATCAAGCAATTCAAGAATAACCAATATCCTAATATTGCAGTAACTGTAGATCTGCTTACTACAGGCATTGATGTGCCTCGTATTTGTAATCTCGTATTTATGCGCAAGATCAACAGTCGCATTCTTTTTGAACAGATGATGGGGCGAGCAACCCGCCTTTGTCCTGAGATCGGCAAGACTCATTTCAATATTTTCGATGCTGTAAGAGTATACGAAGATCTCGATTCGTCTTCCGGTATGAAATCTGTTACGGTTAGTAAGGATATGGCTGAGCTATTGGAAGAGCTTTTCCGTCCAAGCGAAGAAAGCAAGCAACCGGTAAAAGATCGTATTATAGCAAGATTGCAGCGGAAATACAACAATCTGACAGATGAGAAGAAATACGAGGTCTCTGAACGTCTGGGCGGACAAAGTCTCAAAGCCTACGCCCAGAAGCTCAAAACTATGACTGAAGCCACTTTCATTGATACTTGCCAGAAAGACAAAGACTTCCTGCTCTGGGTTGATTCTTTGAAAGGAAAAAAACACGGAAAGTACTATTCTGAAAAGGAAGATACGCTTCAAGAGACAACCCGCGGATACGGCAATACAGAGAAACCGGAAGATTATCTGGAAGCATTCACTGCCTTTGTGAACGAAAACAAGGATAAGATTGAAGCAATCCGCATTGCCTGCACTAAACCAAGTGACCTGACGCGGGCACAGCTGAAAGAATTGAAGCTGCTGCTTGATAAGGAGCAATTCACTATCAGCAGCCTGAATGAAGCAACGAGTAATGTAAAGAACGAGCAGATCGTCGCTGAAATCATCGCTTATGTCCGTCAGGCTGTGCTGAAAACACCGATTTATAATCATGAAGAGCGCGTAAAAGCTGCTTTTGCAAAAGTAATCAGTACCGGGCACTATAATAA
>JAGKVC010000022.1 GCA_021152595.1 Clostridia bacterium | reverse complement strand
CAGCAGCATCCGGTGCGCAAAGGTGTCGGGCGCGATCACGCGGATATCATCGGGCGTGACATAATCTCTGCCGCGCACCAGTGCCGTTGCGCGTGCCGCCGCACAGAGCGCCAGCGAGCCGCGCGGACTGACACCGAGCTTGACCATCGGATGATTGCGTGTTGCAGCGGAGATTTCAGCAATATAGCGCAGGATCGCCGTATCGACATAGACCTGTGCGGCGGTCTCCTGCATGATCTGCAATTCATGGCGTGCAAGCACCGGCTCGAGCTTATCCAGCGGATTCTCAGAGCTGCGCGCCTGCATGATCTGCACCTCGCTCTCCAGATCCGGATAGCCCATGTGCAGGCAGAGCATGAAGCGGTCGAGCTGCGATTCCGGCAGCATCTGCGTACCGACAGAGCCGGTCGGATTCTGTGTCGCAAGGACGCAGTAGGGCTCCGGCAGACGGTAGGTTGTGCCGTCTACGGTGACGGCAGTCTCCTCCATGAGCTGCAAAAGCGCGGACTGCGTTTTCGGGGATGTACGGTTGATCTCATCGGCAAGCAGCAGATTGCAGAATGCCGCGCCCTGCTGGAATTCCATCTTGCCGGAATCCTTGCGGTAGACCGAGAAGCCGGTGACATCGCTGGGCAGAACATCCGGCGTGAACTGGATGCGGTGATAATCGAGATCAAGCGTTCTGGCGAATGCGAGGGCTAAGGTTGTCTTGCCGACGCCGGGCATATCCTCAAGCAGGACATGTCCCTTTGCGAGCATCGCAAGCAGCACCTTGAGTATGATCATATCCTTTCCGACAACGACGCTCTGAACCGTGTGCAGAATCTCATGTGCAAGGGCAGAGGCCTCTTTGGCGGTAAATGTTGTTCGCTGTTCCATGTATGAAACTCCTTTTTGATTCCGGCAGCATGGGCACCTGCCGCCGTTTTTCTTCTGTTCGGGCATTATTTTTTATTATAACACATTTCCGCACGATTTGCAACCGTTTTCCGCCCGGCAAAGATGATAACTCTTTGAAGATCCGGTTACAGCGGCTCCGGAACTGGAAAAGAGCGGCGGAAAGTCTCCTCCGGTGCGGCTGCTATTGACTTTGTCTATGAAATCTGTTATAATTATGTAAATTAAAGCTTGAAAGGTAGCAGACTCTCATGACAAAACCGTCCCTGCTGACAAAAGAGATTCATCTGAAAAAGCCGAAGCTCTCTCCGGAAAGTGTTCGGAGTATCGTTTCTTTTTGTATTATATTGCTCCAGAATTTTATTCTTGTATCCTACCTGTTTGCACCGGGAACCCTGCTGCGCATTATGCTGGTGAATACAACGCTCTTCAGCCTTCTGACGGCGGTTTTGTCCGTCTTGCCGATCGGCTTTTCAGTGATTGCTGTTATCAACAGCTTACTGAACGGCGGCTTCTGGTATTTAAGTCAATATGTGAATGCATCCCGTGGACGTCCGCTCAATTTTCTGGATATCTATTGCGTCAAGGATGCTGCAAAGGTCTCCGGAAACTATCCGCTTGTCTGGGATTCAAATATTCTGCTCCATCTTCTGATTACGCTCGGCGTGACGGTCTTTGCTGCTGCAGCGATCATCCTGCTGAACCGAAAAAAGAAAAAAAGTCTCCTGAAAAAGAGCCTGATCTCGCTGATCGGTGCTGCGGCACTGCTGCTGTTTTTCCATCATCTTCTTGTCTGGAAGGTCGCCGTGCTGCCGATGGGCTGGGATGAGCCTGAATATGTCAGAACAAAGGGACTTTACTTTGCGATGTACAGCGAGTATAAGACATCAAAGATCAAAGAGCCGGAGTCCTATACGCAGGAGGCCGCGCGCGAAGCATTGCAGACCTATACCGATACACAGGGCGATGATGCGGAGAAGCAGCCTTATAATGTCATCATGATCATGAATGAATCGTTCGCGGATTACTCCCTTATCGGTGAGATGGACTGCTCTGAGGATCCGCTGAAGATTCTTCATGCGCGCAGCGATAACCTGAAGGAAGGAAAAATGGCTGTCAGCATCTACGGCTCCTCAACCTGCAATACAGAATTTGAATCCATTACCGGAGATCCGCTCTGCATTTTCCCCGAACGCACCATGCCGTATGTCATGGCGAGTTTGCAGAATGTTCCGAATGAAGCAGGCTATATGAAGTCCCTCGGATTTTCCACGACTGCGCTCCACGGCTATCTCGGCGAGGAGTATAAGCGCAGAAGAATCTATAACAGCTGGTTTACAAATCCGTTTATTTCTGCTGAAATGTTTACCGGCAAAATAAAGGGCGATGAAGACGAATATGATCTCTTCGATATCGGTATGAACTTCGATTCGCTTCCGACATTCGGCGATGAACTGGAATATGTCAACCGCTTTATCAGTGATGCAGAATGCTACCGCAAGATCGAGGAAGTCATGAAAAAAGACAATGCGAACGGCGATCCGTCGTTCACCTTTATGGTGACGATCCAGAATCATGCGAACTATACGGAGAATGTTGATTATCAGACAAAGAATTTTCTCTCCTCTGATGCGGATCCGAAGCTGCTTCCCAAAAACAATTATCTGACACTGCTCTCCATCAGCGATCAGGCTTTTTCCGATTTCCTTGACGGGCTGAAGGATTATGACGAAAAGACGGTTGTCATCATGTTCGGCGATCATCAGCCGTTCCTTGATTACAGTGACTATATTGCGGAGTATTCAGCAACCGGCAATGAATATCAGCAGATTGCGGACCGGTATATCGTTCCGTATTTCCTCTGGGCAAACTATGATATTGAATGGGATATGCCGGAGATCATCAGCCCCAACTATCTGCTGACCGCCGTCAAGAAAAACTGCGGCATGCCGCTGACTGCATTCGATCAGCTCAAGCTGGATGCAATGGCGGATTATCCTGCGCTGACATGGTTCTATTCCGTCAACGCAGACGGTGAATTCGCAGCACCGGAGGAAGCAGACAGTTCTGAGGCGGTGCGGAAATACAAATACGCATCCTATTACAATTTGTTTGACGCAGAACAGTAATGTTAAAGCAGCCGATCCCTGATATCGGCTGCTTTGTATCATGCTTCACAGGCATCTCCGGAGTATAAAACGAAAAGAGGGAGAACCGATGAAAAAAATATACGCCTGTTTTACTACCGATACGATTCACGAGGGACATCTGAACATCATCCGGACGGCACAGCAGTACGGTGAGGTAATTGCCGGTATCCTGAGTGATGCCGCCATGCTGCGGTATAATCAGTTCCCGACCTGTACCTTTGAGGAGCGGATGGAGCTGTTCCGGCAGACAGAGGGCATTTCCGAGGTAATCGTGCAGAACGATGTCCTCTATGACGATGTCCTTGATGCCGTGCATCCGGATTATGTCATTCACGGCGACAACTGGAAGGAAGGCCCGATGCAGAAGATCCGCGAGCATGTTGCAGAGCGGCTTGCGGAATGGGGCGGTGAGATCATTGATGTACCCTACACGGACAGTGAACAGGTCCGCCGGATCGAAAAGCAGATCCGGCAGAAGCTCGCCATGCCGGAATACCGCCGGAAGCGTCTGCGGCAGCTCATTGAGATCCGCGGCGTGGTCAAGGCGATTGAGGTTCACAGCGGTCTGACCGGACTGATTGCCGAAAAAACGATTGTAGAGCACAACGGCGAATTCGACCAGTTCGATGCAATGTGGATCAGCTCGCTCTGTGATTCGACCGTCAAGGGCAAGCCGGATATCGAGCTTGTGGATATGACCTCGCGCTTCCGCACAATCGAGGATGTCATGGAAGTGACGACAAAGCCGATCATCTTTGACGGCGACAGCGGCGGACTGCCCGAGCATTTTGTCTATACGGTGCGGTCGCTGGAGCGCATGGGCGTTTCCGCTGTGATCATCGAGGATAAGATCGGGCTCAAGAAGAATTCGCTTTTCGGTACTGAGGTAAAACAGACACAGGATACGATCGAGCATTTCTGTGAGAAGATCGCAGCCGGAAAAAAGGTGCAGCTCACCCACAGCTTCATGATCATTGCGCGCATTGAGAGCCTGATTCTGGAGCAGGGCATGGAGGATGCGCTGCAGCGTGCCTTTGCCTATCGTGCAGCCGGTGCGGACGGCATCATGATCCACAGCCGGAAGAAGGAACCGGATGAGGTGTTTGAATTCTGCGACCGCTTCCGGCAGCAGGACAGCACCACGCCGCTCGTCGTTGTCCCGACAACCTACAATACCGTCACGGAGCAGGAGCTGCATGCACACGGCGTCAATGTTGTCATCTATGCAAATCACCTGACACGGAGCGCATTCCCTGCAATGGAGCAGACTGCGCAGCAGATCCTGATGTATCACCGTGCCAAGGAGGCGGATGCAAATCTGATGCCGATCCGCGAAATCCTGACGCTGATCGACGAACTGTGAGGCGGCTATGCAGATCTTGATTTTATCGGATATCCACGGCAATCTGACGGCACTGAACGCGGTGCTTGCAGATGTGCAGGAACGGTTTTCACCGGATATGCTGGCGCTGCTCGGGGATCTGATCGACTACGGGCCGCGCTCGAATGCGGTGCTGGATGTGATCCGGCAGATTCCGCTGCCGCTCTGCTGCAATCTCTGGGGCAATCATGAGCAGGCGATCATGACGGAAACCTATACGCGCTTTTCGTCGCCGCGCGGCGCTGTTTCTGCGCAGTATACGCGGCAGCAGCTCTCCGCGGAATCGCTGGATTATCTGCGGCAGATGCCCGATCAGTCCGGCACATGTGAATTTACGGCAGCCGGTATGAAGATGCTGGCAGTCCACGGCAGCCTTGCGGATCCGTTCTGGCGCGCCGTCACACCCGATCAGGTGACGGATGCCTATCAGCCCTATGATTATGTGCTTTCCGGACACAATCACTGCTCGCATGCCTTTCCGTTCTTTTATCCGGCAGAGGATCCTGCGATGCGGAACCGCAAGCGCACATTTTTCATCAATCCGGGCTCTGTCGGACAGCCGCGCAATCATGATCCGCGCGCGCAGTATGCGGTCTTGGATACGGAACGCGGTGTTTCGCTCTGCGCGGTGCCCTATGATATCGCGGCGGAGCAGCAGCTTTATACCGACGCGACGGATTCCTTTTACAGAGACCGTCTGACCAAAGGAGTATAATGTGAACAATCTTTATGTGATCAGCGGCATGACCGGCATGACCGGCAGCGAGCTGGCAGAACAGATCATCCTGCAGGCGCGCGGCGATGTGATCGGTTTTGATAATTTCTTCTGCTCCTCGGAAGCGTCCATCGCCGGAATCCGGCAGAATCCGCATCTGCGCTTTTTCCCGTATGATCTGAACAATGCGGCACAAATGGCGGAGATCGCGGCGCTTGTCCTGCGTGAAAAGCAGAACTATGAAAAGGTATATTATATCAACTGCGCCGCCGTGGTGCATACCGAATATTTCTATCACGTCAATACGACATTTGAAACCAATGTCAACGGCATGCGCAGCTTTTTACAGCAGGCGATTCTCGTCGGTGCGGATGCCTATATCAACTGCTCAACCTCGGAGGTTTATTCGATGCAGTCCTTTGCAGAGGGCGGCGTGCGGGAATCGGATTTTCTGCTGCTTGTCGATGCAGAGCACAGTCAACGCACCAGCTACGCCTGCGGCAAGCTCATGACGGAATTTTTCATGAAGGATGCCGTCGATGCCGGACAGATCCGCGGCTGCTCGATCCGTTTTGCAAATGTCTACTCGAAAAATGAGCTTTATGCCAAGCATATCCTGCCGCATATTGCAGAGAGCCTGCTGCGTGACGGCTCGGTGACGCTGCTTGATAACTCCAAGCGGAACAAGCGGACATTCCTGCACAATTATGACAGTTGTGCTTCGGTGCTGGCGCTGCTGGATGCGCCGGATGCACTTGACGGCAGCGTTTACAATGTCGCAACGGAGGAGGAGATTTCGATTCTCGATCTGGTCGCGCTGATTGCGGAGAAGATCGGGATCGAAAAGCCGGTGATCCGCTTTGAGGGACACCGCGATTCCGATCCGGAGCGCCGTGTGCTGAATACGGAAAAGATCCGCAGCCGCACGGCATGGCGTCCGGTGATTTCGCTCTCCGAGGGCATTGATATGATGCTCCGCTGCAAACAAGAACAGAACGAAAAGAGCTGATCCTATGAGAGCCTTTCTGACAACGGTTGCAGGCATGGCGACGCGCTTCTGTGCGGATCTGCCGCAGCCTGTCCCGAAGTGTATCTATACCGCCGGAGATCCGGCACACACGCTGCTTTACCGGATGCTGACGCTTGCGAAGGATTTTGACCGTCTTGTGATCGTCGGGGGCTTCCGGTTCGATGAGATCCGCGCCTACGCAGCGGCGCAGCTTCCGGCGGAGATCCGTGCAAAGCTGCTGTTCGCGGAAAATCCGCAGTATGCGGAATACGGCTCGGGCTGGAGTCTGTATGTCGGACTGAAGGCGCTGCTGGATGCAGAGCCGGACTGTCAGGAGATCCTCTTTGCCGAGGGTGATCTCTATTACAGCGCCGAAGAATTTGCGCAGATTGCCGCAGCGGAGGGCGATGTCCTGACGACCTGCTGCGAGCCGATCCGCGCGGAGAAAGCCGTCGCACTCTATTACGATCTGCAAGGATATCCGCATTATATTTTTGATACGAGCCACGGCGCGCTCGAAATCAGGGAGCCGTTCCGGAGCATTTATAATTCCGCGCAGATCTGGAAATTCCGCGATACTGCAAGACTGCGGCGCGTCATGCAGGAGCTTGGCGAAGAAGCGCAGCAGGGGACCAATCTCGTCCTGATCAACCGGTATATGCAGCTTGCCTGTGCAGCCGGTACGCCGCCGCAGCAGATCATGCTGCCGGTCTGGATGAACACAAACACCGCCGCGGATTTCCGCGCACTCGATTTCAATGCCTGATTCAGGGAAAGGAGCTGTCAATATGCTTTCGATCAATGAAAAACTCAGCCGCATCCGTGCAAACGATCAGAACGGCAAGGTCAGAATCATGATCATCGGACTCGGCAGTGTCGGCTGCTATCTGCTCGATTATCTGATGAGCACCGGCGATCCGCATCTTGAGATCATCGTCGCCGGAAGAAACCGTGAAAAAATGGAGAGCGACGTCAATATCGTGCGCGTCGCCTCACTGATCCGCCGTCAGAACCGCAGCAATGTCATCATCGCGGACGGCGTCGATCTGGAGCGGCCGGAGACGGTCGCTGAATGCCTGCGAACCTATCAGCCGGATATCATCGTCAATACGAGCCGCGTCTATGCCGGACTGAAATACGGCTCGATTTCGTGGAAGAATGTCCGCGCATACGGCATCTGGATTCCGCTCTCGATCAAGTATATCCGGAATATCATGCAGGCTTACAGCATGGCGGACTGCAATGCAGTCGTCATCAACACCTCGTATTCCGACGGCACGATTCCGTGGCTGAAAAGCGCCGGCATGGCATATCCGGAATTCGGCAGCGGCAATCTGAATCATCTGCTGCCGCGCATCAAATTTGCAGCGGCAAGAGAGATGCAGATTCCGGATTTCTGGAATATCAATGTCATTCTTGCAACAGCGCATTTCCATGATGTCGTGATCAGCAAGGAGGGGCAGAATGAGGGCATTGAGCAGCTTCTCCGCATCGAATACAACGGAAAGGTTCTGCCGCTCGATCAGGATGATATCCTGCGCAAGTCGCAGATCCCGATGCCGGTTGATGCAAAGCGGAATATGATGAATGCCTCGAGCAATTTTGATATTATCATGTGCCTGCTCCGTGCGCTCCGCAGCGGCAGCAGTGAGATTTTCTATGCACCGGGCGCGTTCGGTGAGATCGGCGGCTATCCGGTGAAGATCGACGGCGCAGCCTGCACCGCAGAGATCGACACGGCGACATTCCCGATGGAGCTGATGCGCGAAAAGAACCGTGCATCGCTGGCACTCGACGGCATTGAGCGCATCGAAAACGGCGTCATGTCCTATACCGATGCGCTGATTGCAAAGGCGCAAAAGGCGTTCGGTGTCACGCTGCCGAAGCAGGTCGCATTCGATCAGATCAACGAGACCGCGGAAATGATCATCCGCGAGATCATTCAGCCTGCGCTCGGAAAGTGAGCCGGAAAGGAGAACCGCATGAACGTCAGGGATTTTGCTGCCGCAATCGGCGCAGATTTCTATACCGGTGTGCCGGATTCGCAGCTTGCCGCGCTCTGCAATTATCTCATGGATACCTACGGGATTGATCCGCAGCATCATATCATTGCGGCAAATGAGGGCAACTGCACCGCGCTTGCGGCAGGCTATCATCTTGCGACGGGCAGGGTACCGGTCGTCTATATGCAGAATTCCGGTGAGGGCAATATCATCAATCCGGTCGCGTCGCTGCTGCATGAAAAGGTCTATGGGATCCCGATGCTGTTTGTGATCGGCTGGCGCGGTGAGCCGGGCGTACACGATGAACCGCAGCATATCTATCAGGGCGAGGTGACGCTCCGGCTGCTTGAGGATATGGGCATTGCATATCAGGTGATTTCGCCGGAGACAACGTCGGATGATCTGGCACAGTATATGGTGCAGTTCCGCGAACTGTTTGCCGCGGGAAAATGTGCGGCGTTCGTGATCCGGAAAAAGGCGCTCAGCTTTGACGGCAGCATCACCTATTCCAATCAGAATACCATGTGCCGCGAGGAGATCATCCGGCATATTGTGCAGGTCTCCGGCACGGATCCTGTCGTCAGCACGACGGGCAAGGCAAGCCGTGAGCTGTTTGAGCTGCGCGAGGCAGCAGGGCAGGGACATCAGTATGATTTCCTGACCGTCGGTTCCATGGGACACAGTTCCTCGATTGCGCTCGGAATTGCACTGCAAAAGCCGCAGCAGCGGATCTGGTGCATTGACGGGGACGGTGCCGCGCTGATGCATCTCGGCGCAATGGCGGTGATCGGCAGTCAGAAGCCGCAGAACCTCATTCATATTGTCATCAACAATGCGGCACATGAGACCGTCGGCGGTATGCCGACCGTTGCAGGCACAGCGGATCTTGTCGGCATAGCGGAATCCTGCGGCTATGAGGCGGCAGTGCGCGTCACGGATTACGATGCGCTGGATGCTGCACTTCAGGCTGCAAAATCTGCCGGAAAGCTGACGCTGATCGAGGCGGCATGTGCGCTCGGCGCGCGCAGTGATCTCGGCAGACCGACAACAACCGCACAGGAAAACAAGCAGGCGTTCGCAAAGTATCTCGCAAGCCTGTGATTTCCGATATCTGTCATACAATCAAAGCTGCCGCAGAGACGCGGCAGCAAAATTTTTGATCCAAGGAGTTTTCAGGAATGATTCAAGTCAACAATCTGACCATGCAGTTCGGCGGACAGCTTCTCTTCAAGGATGCCGATCTGAAATTCACCGGCGGCAACTGCTACGGCATCATCGGCGCGAACGGCGCAGGCAAATCCACGTTTCTGCGCATTCTCTGCGGCGAGCTGGAGCCGACCAAGGGCGATATCACGATCGACAAGGGCACGCGGATGTCCGTTCTGCGGCAGGATCACTTTGCATTCGATGCGTTCACGGTTCTCGATACGGTCATTATGGGCAACAAGCGGCTCTATGATATCATGCAGGAGAAGGACGCGCTCTATGCAAAGGAGGATTTCTCCGATGCGGACGGCGAAAAGGCGGCAGAGCTGGAGGGCGAATTTGCCGAGCTGAACGGCTGGGAGGCGGAAAGCGATGCTTCCAAGCTGATTCAGGGCTTGGGACTCAGCGAGGAGCTGCTCAGTGCGCAGATGTCCGAGCTGGACGGCAACCAGAAGGTCAAGGTACTGCTTGCACAGGCATTGTTCGGCAATCCGGATATCATTCTGCTGGATGAGCCGACAAACCATCTTGATGTCTACGCGATCCGCTGGCTTGAGGATTTTCTCGCGGATTATTTCGGTACGGTGCTGGTCGTTTCGCATGACCGTCACTTCCTGAATAATGTCTGCACGCATATCGTCGATTTCGATTACGGCAAGGTGAAGATGTATGTCGGCAACTATGAATTCTGGTATGATTCCTCGCAGCTCATGCAGCGCCTGATGAAGCAGCAGAACCGCAAGGCGGAGGAGAAAATCAAGGAACTTCAGGAATTCATTTCGCGCTTTTCCGCAAATAAATCCAAATCCCGTCAGGCGACAAGCCGCCGCAAGCTGCTCGATAAGCTCAGCATGGAGGAGATCCCTGCATCGACGCGCAAATATCCCTATATCGGATTTACGCCGGACAGAGAGCTTGGCAAGGATATCCTGACGCTCGAGAATGTCTGCTGCAAGGATGAAAACGGCGAGACGCTGCTGAACAATGTCAGCTTTTCGCTCGGCCGGACCGATAAGGTCGCAATTATCGGCAAGAGCGAGCAGGCGGTCACCGCACTGTTTCAGATTCTTGCGGAGGAGACCGAGCCGGAAAGCGGTACGGTCAAGTGGGGCATTTCGACCTCGCGTTCTTACTTCCCGAAGGATAACAGTGAATATTTCAACGGCTGTGATATGAGCATCGTGGACTGGATCCGGCAGTATTCGACCGGCGAGCAGACCGACGCATTTCTGCGCGGATTCCTCGGAAAAATGCTCTTTTCCGGTGACGATATCTATAAGCGCGTGGATGTGCTTTCCGGCGGCGAAAAGGTGCGCTGCATGTTTTCGCGGATGATGCTGTTCGGCTCGAATGTGCTGCTGCTCGATCAGCCGACGAACCATCTTGATCTGGAATCCATTACCGCGGTCAACAATGCACTGATGGCATTCAAGGGCGTCGTGATCTTTGCGACACATGACCATGAGATCATGCAGACCGCCGCAAACCGGATCATCGAGATTACCGAAGACGGCTGCATTGACAAGATGTGCAGCTATGAGGAATATCTCGAGTGGAAAAAGGAACGCGATCAGCAGGCCTAACAGTGACAAAAAGCCGGTACCTTTGCGGTACCGGCTTTATACTTTGTGAAAGCGGATGAACTGACGCGCGGTCAGATTATTCCGCATAGTATCGGATACAGGATGTACATTTGTTTTGCGCGTTTTACCTGCTGTTTTCGGCGCCCAGCATCTTTTCTGCGATGTGCGTGCTGAAAAACTCGATCAGCGGTCCCATGAAAAAGGCGGTGATAATCGTTCCGGCACCTGCAATGGACGGAATGGCTTTCAGCTCTCCGCCGGCGATCAGGAACATTGCAATACCGAGCACCACACAGCACAGATCCGTGCACACACGTATGAATTTGAATTTGCCGATCTTCCATTTATTCGCCATAATCAGCGCAACTGCATCATATGTTGAAACGCCCAGATCTGCCGTGATGTAGATCGACGCGCCGATGCAGATGATCACAATGCCGATGATCAGGAATATCACACGCAGTATGAGATTCGGTTCGGGTATGAGCCATGCAAGGAATTTGTAGGAATATTCCGTGACATAGCCCAGAAGGAACAGATTGATAAAAGTTGCAATGCCGATATAATGCCTGTCGAAGATCAGGCTGAATGTCAGCAGGACAGCATTGACGATCACGTAAAGCGTTCCGAAACTGATCGGAATGAGCCTGTCGATCCCGCTCATGAATGACTGAAACGGATCAACGCCGAATGCTGCCATTTTGAAGATGGCAACGCTGACTGCTCCGAGCAGGACGCCCGTTACAGACATCAGGATTCTTCTTGCCTTGATATGCTTCATGTGACTGACTCCTCATTTTGTGGTTCTTTCTGCCGATGGCATCCGCTTTTGCGCATGCTCTTTATATTATATCGCAATATGAGAGGAAAAGTCAATCTGTTTTGAACAAATCCTGCAGCATCCGCCGCATCAAAGCGGATGCTGTTTGCTGCGGTTATAAACCTTGTGGTCAAGCGGAATGATCGAAGCGGAGAATTTGCCATAGTAGCGATTATTTGTCAGATATTCCTGCGGGATCCGGTAGTGCTGATAATAAATGCCTGCAAAGATGCCTGTCAGAATAACAGCCAGTTTTGCGCTATGCTTGTATTGTACAAATTCAAGGATATTTTTCAGTGCGCATAAATAAGAGTCAGAATTGACAACCGCCCAGACTGCCGCCTGAAAGCTCCGGACCGGCGTTTTTACGGAACGGAAGCGCGGCTTTTTGTAATAATTCGCATGACACACATTTTTGAGTGTTTTGAGATGTTCTTCCAGCTCCCATGAGAACCTGACGGTTTCAGACAGATACTTTGCGAATATGGGTTCAATGATCGAAAAGTTTTCAGCAGGAGCAGTATGCAGCAGCGAATATACGTACAGATAGACAAACATCGCATATGTGACGGTGTGTCTTCTGTCATCACTAGAAATGCAGCATCCGTCAGCGGAAAGCTCCAGTCTGCTGCAATAAAAATGTGCTTCATCCATAAAAGCTTTTTCGTAAAGATCATGTCCGCTTTCAACCGGAACAGGTGCAAAAGCGACCATAGACTGATACTCTTCCGTGCCGTATTGCAGCGAAGCATGCGCCGGCTTGTTGCTGAGCAAAACCTGCTCCGCGATCAGCGCACCGACATAACCGTCCAGAACATTCGCAAAATAAGTGCCGTGAAATCCCTGATCTGTAATGTCAAGCTGAACCTGCCAATCCGGCCAGCAGCGTGCAGCCGAGCGGTACTTCCCGCGGCGAAAGCGATTGTTCAGAACTGTTTTATCGTATTCGTCATCTTCCCCGAATACGCCGTGAATGCTGTCCATTCTGCAATCTGCCCATTCATCCATAAAACGGCCGAGATTGCAGAGACCGCCGCGTGATTCGCATTGATATGCTTCTTCGGAAATACCGAGTTCCTTTGCTTCTTCCCATGTCATGCGCTTAGGTGTACCGTAAATCATAATATATTCGATGTCGTCCGGATTCGGGAGGCAGACCGCAGCCAGCGGCGTTTCCAGCGCCCAGTGGAATACTGTATGATTTTTCAGATAGATATCGCACTGTCTGTCCCAGAAGAAGTCAACGGAATCAAAGCCGTCATCATCGCACTTGCCGTTCAGATACTCCGTGATCTCCGCGATCATGTCCTCGACCACGGCTTTGCAGTATGCAAACGGTGTTGTATCCTTAAACAGATACGCGTTGATCTCATCCGTGTTCTGAAATACCTTTGTAATTTCGATCATAGCAAATCCCTCCGTCATGTACTGTCCGGTTTGTTTCTTTGATTACAGTATAGCATACCGGATGTTCAGCTTTTTTGCATACTGCATGTGCTTTGTGATTCCGGTATAGCAGACGGGATGTTCAGAAAACTGAATAAAAAAACATCGAGGATTGCTCCCCGATGTTTCGCTTTTATACATCAATATGATAAATTCTTGCCTGTGCCGCAACACCGGCAGTCGCCCTGACAGCCTCGGTATAGGCGGCAAGCTGCGCCGCATATTTTTCACCGAGATGCGCGCGCTCGGCATTGGTCTTATAGTCGATGATCTGCCATGCATCGCCGCAGCGGTACAGCAGGTCGATCACGCCGTGAACGATCTCGCTTTCACGCTTTTGACAGAACGGTACCTCGCAGTATACTTCGTCCGCCTGCCGCAGAATTGCGAGCAGATCAGCCTTGAAACCACTCTCCTGCGGATAGCCGCCGTTTGTCATTGTCTCCAGAACCTTTTTCAGCATTGGTGCATATGTCTCTGCATCCGCATCATATTCGCGCAGGATCGCAGAAATCAACATATCGCCTTTCTCCGGCACGCCGCCCGAAACAATGCATTCCATGAGCCGGTGTACGAGCGTACCGGTCAGTGCGGCATTTCTGTCAATGGGCGCCTGCTCCGGTGCATCATCGGCATCCTCTGCCGTGACGGGTTTCAGCTTCATCTGGCTCGGGCGCACAATCGAATAGGTCTGCTCCGCAACCGAAGTTTCCGCAAGAACAGACTGCGCCGCTGCTTTGTCATACAGCGCATCTGCATCCGTCCGCAGTTCCGGTACCGGAATCACCGTCGAATTCTCCGGAATGCATGCAGCAACAGTGCCCTCTGCATACGGCAGAAATGCCTGCCACGGATTTCCGTCATAGCGGCTGCCGTCTTTTTCTTTTACGCTGTCGCCGATGATCAGGATATTCTCCGCTCTGGTCGCCACAACATAGAGCAGGCGCAGCTTTTCCGCGGTCATGCATTCGCATTCATCGTCAAAATCCGATGAAAAAACATCCGTTTCTGCAATAACCGAATTGCCGCTTTTCAGCGCGAAGACACGGCATTCCGTTCTGTCCGGATGATGCATGACGCGCAGATCCGGATCATGATCTGTTGACTTCGGATCAGCCAGTATCACGATCGGTGCCTGCAATCCCTTGACTTTATGCAGATTTGCAATATGTACGCGGTTGTCGTCCGGCGAGAGACTGACACAGCGCTCCTCATCGGACTGCGTCAGCAGATCGCGCAGAAACGCAGCCGCATCCGCATGACACATGACGGTTCCGTCCGCTTCTGCCCTGCGCAGCAATTCGAGCGCATAACAATAGTATTCCAGCGACTGACTGCCGGTTTTTGCCAGCAGCTTCATATCATCCGCGATCCATGCAAGCAATGCCGCGCTGTCCATGCCGGAGCCCGCAAGCGCAAACGCTTGGATTTTTGCAAGTGCCGCCTGAACAGATGGGAACTGCGCAAATTGATCTTTCTGCTCCGAAAAAGCATTTAGCCTGCCGCCGATGCTGCAAAACCGTTTGACTGCTTCTTCCGGAATGCGGAACACATCGGATGTCAGTGCGCCGTATACCGCCATTGCATCGGTAGGCTGTGCAGCGGCGGCAAACAGCCGGACTGCCGCAGTCAGCGCAGGACAATCCGCAAAATCGGTCTGCCCTTCAACGCGCACGGGGATTCCTGCCGCCTGCAATGCTTTGGCGATCTCTGCGGTTTGCTTTTTCCGGTATGCGATGATCATGATATCGCGGAACTGCGGAGGCGCACCGTTTTTCAGTCTGACTGCCGGATTCCCGATCAGCCGGCAGATCACCGCCGTGACCTGTTCGGCATCATCAAGCAGTTTCCCGTAGGGACTGATGTTTGAACGATAGGTATATATGCCTGAATATGCGTTGTTTTTGTTATCATCCGCAATCGGAATCGGATGAAACGCACTCTGCACATGTTCCGTCTCGGTGAGCATATCCGGAAACACCTGATTGAACCATTGATGCAGCTTTGTGGTTGAGCGGAAATTCCGGCTGAGCATCAGCACCTCACCGGCACCCTGTTCAAACAGATCTCTGACACGGAGAAACGAGCTGACATCAGCGCCGCGGAATCGGTAGATCGACTGCTTCGGATCACCGACAATGAACAGCGAACCGTCGCGCGGAATACATGCTGTCCAATCAGGCTTCGGCTCCTGTGCTGTCAGATAGAACACGATCTCTGCCTGCAAAGGATCGGTATCCTGAAATTCATCCACGAGATAATAGCTGTGCCGGTTTGCGATATGCCGGATCAGTCTGCCGCCGCTTGCCGCATTCGTTCTGAACAGATCACGCAGCGTCAGCAGCGCATCGTGGAATGTCATTGTGCCGTTACTGCGCATCTCATCCGCAATCGCGTTTGATGCAGATACGAGAAAATCCATTGTTGCTGCATATTGCAGATTTTTCAGTGTGCGGTAAGCGTCCGTTTCAAGGAGATTCAGATAATAATAATCCGCTTTGCCGCGCTTGTTCTCATGGAGCGCAAAGACTTCCGGAAGCTCCGCACCGATCATTTCCGGCGTGAGCAGCTGACCGTCCCCGTCCTTCCCGAGCCGGATGCCGTCGAGCTGTTTCAGCGCATTGAGCACATTGCCGCTCTGTTCATTCCACGGAGCCTGCAATGCCGGAATCCAGCGGCTGAGCAGCTTTAATTTTTCCTGTGTATCCTTGACTGTTCCGGCATATTCCGGATGCGCCTGTAAAAGCTGCAATGTGCGGACAAGCCGGAATTTCCAGTTTGTATACTGCGCATTGACGTCAATTTCTTCGGGCGGATTGTATACAAAATCCGATTCACGGCGCGCTGTGAAAATACCGATGCAGTTTGCAAATACATCATCCGCATTTGTCTGTACGGCGCGGAACCGCTCATATTTATCGCGTAATTCCCTGCCGTATTCACCGCATTTGATCCGTGCATATTCTGCGAGATACTGCGGTTTCGCTTCTGATTCGGCGCAGACCGTTGTCTCCGAGGGCATCCCGGCTTCCAGCGGATGTTCATGCAGCAGCATATCAGAGAACGAGTCGATCGTACCCATGAAGCAAAGGTCGATATTGCGGAGTGCCTCGGCATATCGGGCGCGCAGCACGGCATCTGTTTTCGGATCGCCGCTGCGTTCCATCAGCTTCTCCTGAAATCTGCCGTAAAATTCTTTCGCGGCGGCTTTTGTAAATGTAATCGCGCAGATTCTGCTGACATCAATTCCTGCACCGACCATTGCGATCATCCGTTCAACAAGGGAGGATGTTTTACCGGAACCAGCGGCAGCCTCAACGAAGAAATTGCGTTCGATCTCGCTTGTGATTCGTATGCGTGCCAGTTCATCCTGTTCCATGATCGTCATAATACCGCACCTTCTTCCGCGCAGATCCCCAGATACGGGCAATACATGCAGTTGTTCTTTGAAGCCTTTGCCGGATAATTGTTCTCGCGCATGGCATCCGCGATCTCAGCAAGCACGCCGTGTACAAGCGCAGTACGCTCCGGCGTATACGCGCAGGAAACCGTTTCATTCAGCGCAAGATACAGATAGTCGCCGCCCGTGACATTAACGCCGTCCTGCCGCAGCATGTCCGCATAGAGCATCACCTGCATGCACGAAATATAATCATCGTTTTCGTGTTTCCGGTTTCTGCCGGTTTTATAATCCAGAATGCGGTATGTGCCGTCCGGCAGCTTTGCGAGCGCATCCGGTCTGCCTTTGATCACGATGCCGCAGTCATATTCTGCACGGAGTTTCTGCTCTGCCGATTCAATCTGCATGTCCTCTGTCTTTTCATATCCGTTTCTGACAGCCGCTTTGAAATCAGAGCGGTATTTCTCCGCATCATTCGGATTCATCGGCGGACGCTCCGTCAGGAAGCGGTCAAAAATCTGTTCCGCTGCGGCAAGGAAATCCTCTAATGCCGGCTTCTCACCGCTGAGATGCGACATTGCTTCATGCACGATGTTTCCGAAATCCAGCGGACTGATCACCTGAAATACATCATCCTGCTCCGGCACGTTCAGCTTCATGATCTGCTCATAGCAAAACAGCTTCGGACATTGCAGATACCGCTCAATGACCGTCGGCGACAATTCGCGGACATTGCCGGAAACTTCGGGCATTTCCGCAGATTCCGGTTCATGTGCCGCAACCGTTTCACCGGAAAGATATGCGCGCCCGATCTCCGTCATACCGGAAAGCGCCTGCGAGAAATAGCCTGTCCTGTGGATGCATTCCTTGTATGCCTTTTCATCGGTGCCGCCCGCCTTTTTGAACAGTTCATACAGCACCGATGATGCATTGTTCGCTTTCAGTTCAGCGGCATCATATCCGCAGTAGCTGAGTTCGGTGCGGATATCCAGCGCCGCCGCAGTTTGCAGCAGATCATGCAGCGACTGCTTAGCCTGTAAGATCAGATTGCCGGATGTCGGCGCATTTTCGCCGAATGCGGCAAGCTCATCATCGAGCAGCAGATAGTTTTCCGTCGGTTCACCGGGGAATTTTTCCGCGGACAGCCCTGCGGCAAACAGATTCTGCCGCAGCGAGGTCAATGCGCCGGAAGCAGATGTGATATGCAGCGCGCCTTCGCAGCTGTTTTCCTTGCAGATGTGCATTTGCAGCAGATCGGAAAACAGTTTGTCAGCCGGTTCTCCGGTCATTGCGGTAAAACGCTCCAGCGTATCGCAGATTTTGTTCTGCGCGGCTTTGTCCAGTCTACCGAGATCATTCTTCCGGATTTTTGCATACCGCCGGAGCAGCTTTGCGCAGTCCATGCCCCAGTTCACAAAGATTTCCTTCAGCTGCGCAATGAGCAGCGGATTCCGTTCGGCGGCAGCGCAGTATGCTTCGATGCGGACAGCGTTCAAAGCCGCATCCGCACCGAGCCGCATCGCGCCTGCTGTTTCGATCAGCTGATCCGGATGAATGATACAGAAATCCTCGCAGAACTGCGCCGTATCAAATGCAGATCCGGTGAGCAGTTGACGCAGCGCATCAATACCGCAATGTCCGGCGGTGAGCCAGTTTGCATAGTCGCGCAGAACGGCAGCCGGATTCGTCAGCGTCACCGGCAGACCGCAGCCGAATGTCACAGGGATATTGTACCGCCTTGTCAGCTCAAAGAACAGCGGCGCATAGCCTGCTGCATCCGTGACAGCAACCGTACATTGATCGAGCGGCAGCTTTTCACGGAAGATCGTGCCGATGATATATTCCGCTTCATTGACAGCGCCGTAGCATTCCGTGATCTGCGGCATCGGGAGCGGCTTTGCATCCTTTTGCAGCAGTTTCCGCAGCGATACGGTTTTCGCTGTGCCGCCGGAAATCTGCGCAATGACAGCCTGTTCCAGCGGCGCAGGCGGATATTCCTGCAAGACAAGACATTCCGCTGACAGCGCTTTTGCGCGGCTGACCGCATACCGCAGAATGCCGACAGAATCTATCATGCCGTTCTGCTGCAATGCGGCTGTATACGCATCATATACCTTTAATAACGCATCATTCTTTTCGGCAAACGGGCTGCTGTTCAGTCCCGCGGCGATTGTGTCACGCTCATTGTCCGTGATCTGCAAACGGAGCGTCCGCAGCGTGCCTGTGAGATTCTGCACATCATGCAGCGATGCACTTTTGAAATACGGAATTTCCGGCAGCGATTTATAAATGAGCGCCGCTTCCGCATCCGGTGTGACCGGCGTTTCCGTGAGCGGCACACCCGAACGCATCAGCGCAAACTGCGCAAGCTCAACGGGCTGCATGATGCGAAGCCCGAGCGTTGAGATGCCGCTGCGCGCCAGCATCCGGAGCAGTTCGGTTCCGTTCGGTGCGATTAAGATTCGTTCCTGCATATGCTTCATCCTTTCTGTATCGGGATTCAATCGGTTATCCATATTATAGCATTCTGTATCTGATATTGCATTTCTTTTTTGTAAAGATTTATATTTTACAGCATACGCAGACGTATATTCAATTTTCTGAACATCCCATCTGCTATACTGGAAGCAGAAAGAGGTGAACGATATGAGATATTTCAAATGCAAGGCAAGAATGGATTCTGAAAGGAGCGGTTTTCATGAAGTTTACGGATTATATGAATTCTGTCAAAGATGTTCCCGTTTCGGACAAGCTGGAATACACGATCGCAGTCATGTGGCTGCATCCCGGACGGCTGCCGCTCGGGGTGGTGTCCCTCGGGGATGAGACCATGCCGGTGATCAAGATTCCGGCGCGTGCGCGCAATACATTCGGTCACGAAGAAAAGCATATCGTGCCGGTGATCGCATTCTGCAAAAAGGCGTTCCGCGGCAGAACACATATCACAGATATTATATTGCCCTCGTCTGTCGGCGGATTCCCGGCCGGTGCGTTTGCCGGCTGTGAGAATCTGCGCAATATCACGATCCCGAAGCATGTCAGCATTATCCGGCAGGGCACATTTGCAGGCTGCAACAAGCTGGAAAATATCTACTATGAGGGCTCACCGGAGGACTGGAAGAAGATCAGGATTGTGCATCAGAAGCATGAGGTTGAATTGGGCGGATTGATTTCCGGCACGCCGGTTCACCGGATCGAATCGGAGCGCTGGATGCACATTCCCGGCAATGAGCCGCTGTTCTCTGCCAATATTCACTTCAACTGTCAGATCGGCGAGATCCCATGTCCGGAGTTTCATATCCGCACCGGCGGCAAGGATATCACGGACGCATTCCGGACGATGTGAGCGGTGATTCGATGCGTATTCATATTCGCAAAAACGGACGGTTGAAAAACCGTCCTTCTGTTTTTGTTTTTTCATCTTGATGAATTGGGAGGATTATGGTATAATGGAGTGGTACGAAAATGAGCATCTGAGAGGTGAAGCGAAATGATTGAAACAAACAGATTAAAACTATATGCTGCTTCTAAGGATATGATGGAAGCTTTCATCGAAGCGCAGACTGTGGATATCCTGAAAGCCGCCTACACAGAAATGCTGAACGGCTGTCTGGAGCATCAGGATCAATGGGATTGGTATGCGATCTGGATGATCGAGCTGAAAGACGGCACACATATCGGTGAGCTTTGCTTCAAGGGGCTTTCTGCTGAAGGTATCGCGGAGATCGGATATGGAATCTCCGAAGCATACCAGAACAAAGGATACGCGACCGAAGCGGTCAGAGCCATATTGGACTGGGCGTTTTCACATCCGGAGGTTACGGCTGTGGAAGCGGAGACCGATTCTGATAATGCTGCTTCAAAAAGAGTGCTTGAGAAATGCGGATTTGCTCTGAGTGGAATCATCGGCGAAGAAGGACCGAGATGGGCAATATCGCATTGCAGCTCTGAAATATCTGCTTTCTGCATATCATCTTCCATCAGTATCATACTCGATTATGATAACGATGGGATCAATCCGGACTTTTCGTGCGTCATGGATGTTTTGGGCATATATATTGATGCAGAAAAGCTTCAGGACTTCTATTTTGATCAGAAATCTGGCGAAGGCGACCTCTGGGTAATCGGAGATCACAAAAACAACTGCATGGTGTTCAATCTTTACGCAGATCCGCATGATCAGATGGATGTCATTTCATTCGGTGTTATATGCAAAAAAGAGCATAGCGATCGTATCTATGCTCTGATGAATGCTATGAAAGAGAAAACGCAGAAAAAGAGTCATTTTGCCTCAAATGACATTATGAGAAAACGCATCTGGTTATCAGCTGTATTAGCCGGTGAAAACAAGTATACCACAGGTGCTTTTACGCAAAAGATCAAATATGCAGAATCATTCGCTGATTTTTGCGCACAGAATAATAATTGAAAAGAATACTACCCCAATTCCTTAGCAGTAACACCCCCTGTGTTTACTACCATTTCTACTACGAATGATGTCCATAGAATGCTGAGATTTGCCCGTTTTGACTTGATGAATTGGAAGGATTATGGTATAATGGTATGGCACGAAACACTGAATATACTATATGATAATACAGGCGATTGTAAAAGCAGAAACCGGCAAGAAGTAAGGAGAAAGAAAATATGGTTCAGGTAACAATAAAAGGCGAAGAGTATTCCGTCAAAGGTACATTTGATTTCGGCTATATCGGGCTGTTTCGGGACAAACAGATCGACCTCTACAATTTGGAGGAATCTGTTCTGGTTCCGGAGGAATACCGCGAAGGAGAACTGTGGGACAGAGCGGCAAAGACTTTCGGGATCAATGGAACATCGGACGAAGCAGTTTCCGAAGCACTGACACTTTATATCAACAGCTTTGAAGCGAAAGTACAGAAGCATATCCGGGAAATCAACAATAACCTCATTGCCAAAATGGCGGAACAGTGGCAGAACTGTGCAACGCCCTTCTGGGAGGCAAGCGACGAGCTGTTTCTGCCGGAGCGCATGGCGGAATTTGAGGCAATTCATGAAACAGACGAGTTTGACAGTACGATTTCGCGAATCGTGGTTAACTATATCGACAAGCCGAATAACGGCACCAAGGAAAAGATCGACGCGGAAGCAGCAATGCGGCGGCTATTCCCGCAGTTTGACTGGGACAAATTTCTCAGCAATATGAAGCCGCACTGTGTATGCCCTGAATTTAACGGCAATATGGGCTTTTGTATCAATGACGGATTCGGTTCACATATTTTTTGCTCTGCGGTTGCCGAACTGGATGAGGAACTGCGGTTTCTTCGCTGGGACAATATGTAAATAATTATAGAACGCCTTCGAAATTCGTGGCAAAAAGGTTACGGAGGCAGTATGATGCTTCCAGCTGCGGCTCACTTCGGTGAGCCGCACGTTTTGCATTGCAAAACTGCGCAGTTTGCCGATGGCAAACGTGCGTTATTTTTTTTGCCCGGTTTGACTTGATGAATTGGAAGGATTATGGTATAATGGTATGGTACGAAAAACGTATATAAGAGGTAAAACACTATGATGAATCAATATTTTGGTGAACTGACGTATTCCATCGGTTGGAAAACAACCAGAGATATTCAGTTGTTCGGTGAAACTTATTCAATTAAAGTGAAAATTCAAGCTTATGAACCTGAAGATAGCATTCCGCCTGCTCAGGATCAGGCTTGCCGTACATATATTGAAAATGAAGCAGAAAATCTGAAAAGTATGGAGCAACTGATGCTGGATTTCAGTTCTGATGCAGCATCCCGTTTTTCGCCGCGAACCCTATTGTTCAAAAAGAACGGCAGCTGCGCATTGCTCTGCGATGATGAACAAGACCTTGATGAAGGTATCGCAGTCTGCATTCTGCCAGAGAAAAGTGTGGAGTATCAGAGCGATTATCTCTAATCGGACGATTCTGTAAATAATACTACCACAATTCCTTAGTAGTAAAACACCCCGATTTCTACTACTATTTTACTACTAACGACGACCGAGATATGCGTATTTATGCGGAGTTTTGCCGATTTCGCCCTATTCTGTCAAAATGGGTGTAAGAATAATGAACCTCGCAAAAGTCCGCATAACACCGCAAAATACGGCATTTCAGGAGGGGAAAATAGCATGATTCGTGTGATGTTCGTATGCCACGGCAACATCTGCCGCAGCCCGATGGCAGAGATGATTCTGAAAGAGACGGTGCGGCAGCGCGGGATAGCAGATCAGTTTGTGATTGCATCGAGCGCGACGAGCACGGAGGAGATCTGGGGCGACCGCGGCAACCCGATTTATCCGCCTGCGCTGGATGTGCTCAGACGGCACGGAATCCCTGTTGAGCCGCATTATGCGGTACAGCTCAAAAAATCGGACTACGCAGCCTATGATTACATCCTGTGCATGGACAGTCTCAACCTGCGCAATATCGGGCGGATGCTCGGTGCAGACCGTGACGGGAAGATCCGCAAGCTGCTGGATTTCACCGATGCGCCGCGCGACGTATCCGATCCGTGGTTCACGGGAAAATTTGAGCGCGCCTATGCCGACATTACCGAGGGCTGCGAGGCACTGCTTTCACATCTGGAAAGGAGCGGAAAAATATGATCCGACCGATTTGCAGAGATACGGTTCTGCTTTCAAAGCCTGCGGCACAGGCAGGCAATGCCGATCTGCCGCTTGCGCGTGATTTAGCGGATACGCTGCTTGCAAACCGTCAGCGATGCGTGGGCATGGCAGCGAATATGATCGGCTTTCCGAAGAATATCATAGCGATTCTGCCGCCTGCCGCCGCATTGCCGATCGTCATGCTCAATCCGCGGATCATCGCAAAATCCGGTGAATACGAAACGCAGGAGGGCTGTCTTTCGCTGCCGGGCGAGCGCGCCGTCGTCCGCTATCATTCGATCACAGTGCGCTGGCTGGATCTCTCGATGCAGCAGCAGAAGCGCAGCTTTGAGGGATACATTGCGCAGATCATTCAGCACGAGGTCGATCACTGCGCCGGAATTTTGATCTGAGTCCCTGCACGGGGCGCAGCCGTTCAGAAAGACGTATTGACATGGAACAGATTGAAAACATGGAGAAAATTGAAGCCGCGCAGGCATAGTAAAACACCGCAGGATCAGCAATACAGACTGATTCTGCGGTGTTTATTTTAATCAGTTGCGGGGGCTCTATGTGCTAAAAACGGGATTCCAAAGGGACAATGTCCCTTTGGTAGGGGTTTGGGGGCAAAGCCCCCATTATAAATCCATCGGAGATACGACTTTACATCAAAGTCAACTGCTCAAACGGCTCCGGCAGTTCCTTCAAATAGCGGAAGCAATCCTCGGGGCTGTGCAGAATGCCGTGCGCGGAGCAGGTCTCATGAAACATCCGCATGAGGCGCGCGTGGTTCGGGCTGACGATTTCATATGCCTCGCCGAAGGTCTGCTCATAGCGCCTGCGCAGCGCGGGGAAGTGCCGGTCGAGCGCCCTGTAGAAATATTCGCGGTTGCCCTCGCGCAGCGTCAGCCCGATGCCGAAGCAGACAATGCCCGTGACATGTGCGTCAATGCAGTATTGCAGAATGCCGCGCAGATTCTCCTCGGTATCATTGATCCACGGGAGCAGGGGAGTGAGCCACACCACCGTCGGGATGCCGTTCTCATGCAGAATGCGCAGAACCTCTGCTCTGCGCGCCGTCGTGCAGACATGCGGCTCAATGATCCTGCAAAGGGATTCGTCAAAGGTGGTCAGCGTCATCTGCACGACTGCCTTCTGCTGCCGGTTGATCTGTCTGAGCAGATCGAGATCGCGCAGCACCAGATCGGATTTTGTCAGCACAGTCGCGCCGAAATCATATTGCGCGATCAGTTCGAGACATCGCCGCGTCAGTGCAAGTACATCTTTCTGCGGCAGATAGGGATCGCTCATGGAGCCTGTCCCGATCATGCATTTGCGGCGCTTGCTGCGCAGGGCTTTTTCGAGCAGCTCCGGCGCATTCGCCTTGATTGCGATATCCTCAAAATCGTGGTTGATCTGATAGCAGGTGCTTCTGCTGTCGCAGTAGATGCAGCCGTGCAGGCAGCCGCGGCAGAGATTCATGCCGTTCTGTGCCGAGAGAATCGACTTTGCTTCCATCCTGTGCATACGCCGCTCCCCCTGTTATCCATCCGCCGCAGCCGCCGCGATATAGGCGCGGTAATCGGGAATTTCGTTTTCGGCGGTGACGCTGTCCTTCCAGACAGCGCGGCACCAGCCGTCCATGCACTGATAGACGAAAAGCTGCGTGGTGCGGATTCTGCCGAAGAGGATCTTTTTGCTTTTACACTTCGGGCAGACGATGTCCGTTTTCTCTGCATCGTCCAGTATCAGAAATTTCATGCCGCCCCTGTCAAATTCGGTTTCATCCGGCAGGCGGAGCGCCTCGGCATCATATTTGCGGTAATTGGAGATATGCTCCGGTGTCACGCCGCCGATCCATGCGGTATAGCAGCGCCCGCATTCGTAAATCTCACGTTTGGAATGCGCGGAGATGCCGTGGATCAGCTTTTCGGTTCTGCAATAGGGGCAGTTGATGTTCGTGGTTTCCTGTGTGATCCAGCCGTAATAATCCTCGCGGCTGACCTCATGCGGCAGTATGCAGATGCCCTCATAATCAACGATGCCCTCGTATTTTGCTAAGTAATAACCGTCAACGGCTGTTTCGCGGCTGAAGGAATCAGCCCATGTGAAACCGTCCTCGCTGCAGTGATACAGGAGCTTGATCCTGCCGTCCGCGGTGATGCCGTGCATCAGGCTCACCGTGCCCTGATTGCAGTCGGGGCAGCGCTGCGCTTTCATGCGTGCCTGTTCCAGCAGCCAGTGGTAATCCACCTCGCAGTTCACGCTCCACCATGTTCTCCGGCAGCTTGCAGCTCTGCATTGATAGACTTTGAAATCGGTATTGTGGATCTTTCCGAAGAGGGTTCGCTTCTGTCCGCATTTCGGGCAGATGCGATCCGTTGTTTCCGATTCATCAAAGAGCAGAAATTTTAAGCCGCGGCTGTCGGTCTCCGCTTCATCCGGCGTGCGCAGTCCGTCCTCGATGTATCTGCGGTAATTCGTGACATGCTCCGGTGCAGCACTGCCGATCCAGATTGTTTTGCAGGCATCGCATTCATAGAGCATGCGTTTTGTGTGTCTGCTGATGCCGTAGATCAGCGGTTGATTTCTGCAATAGGGGCAGTTCAGCGCCGAGGGATGTGTTTCGTCCCTGCCATAGAAATCGGCGCGGCTGATTTCGGGCAGGTCAGCTTTCCCGAGCCACTGCACATCCTCGATTTCCTCCAGCTCCAGAAAGCGGTCATAGATGATTTCCTTTTCGCGGCAGAGCTCCTCCGCCCATGCGGTTTTGTTGACATCGCAGCGGTAAACGGTGATGCATTCACCGTTTTTCTTCCGGCATCGAGCCTGATAGATTGTGCCTTGTCCGCAGTCAGGACAGCGCATCGTGATCCCTCCTTTTTGTCATTACATGCTGCTATTGCGCGTGATTGGCAGAGAATGCGCAATACCCGGTAATCAGAGGCGGCGTTACTGTTGATTTATCAAAATCATGCGCGCAGCGCATACCGCAATTTCTCATTTCTATCTTTCTGCATCTTCTAACTATATAGAAACAGTTGCTTTTTGCAGGAAAATGTGCTATAATAGAATTATCTATCGCATCCGTCGAAAGGAGACAACCATCATGCATGAACCTTACTATCTGACAACCGCGATTGCGTACACATCGCGGAAACCCCATATCGGAAATACCTACGAGATCGTCATGAGCGACTCGCTTGCCCGCTTCCGCAGAATGCAGGGCTATGATGTATACTTCCTGACCGGCACCGACGAGCACGGTCAGAAGATCGAAGAAATCGCCAAAGAGGCAGGCATCACACCGCAGCAGCATGTCGATAAGATCGCAGGCGAGATCCGCGATATCTGCGATCTGCTCAATACCTCGTATAACCAGTTCATCCGCACGACCGATCCGAAGCATACGAAGATCGTGCAGGATATTTTCCAGCGCCTCTATGATCAGGGCGATATCTACAAGGGCGAGTATGTCGGCAAATACTGCACGCCCTGCGAGAGCTTCTGGACAGAATCGCAGCTCAAGGACGGCAAATGCCCGGACTGCGGCAGAGAGGTCCGCGACGCAAGAGAGGAAGCATATTTCCTCAGGCTCTCCAAGTATCAGGACTGGATCGAGCAGTATATCGAGGAGCATCCGGATTTCATCTATCCGGAGGCGCGCAAGAAGGAAATGCTCAATAACTTCATCAAGAAGGGCCTTGAGGATCTCTGCGTTTCGCGTACAACAGTCAAGTGGGGCATTCCGGTTCCGTTTGATGACAAGCATGTGATCTATATCTGGATCGACGCGCTCTCGAATTATATCACCGCGCTCGGCTATGATGTCAACGGCAATCACGGCGAGCTCTATAAAAAATACTGGCCGGCAGATGTCCACATCATCGGCAAGGATATCGTCCGTTTCCACAGCATTTACTGGGTTATCATGCTGCATGCCCTCGGCGCACCGATCCCGAAAAAGGTGTTCGGCCATCCGTGGATGCTGTTCGGCAATGACAAGATGAGCAAATCCAAGGGCAATGTGATCTATGCAGATGAGCTGGTCGAAAAGTTCGGCGTGGATGCCGTCCGCTACTATCTGCTCTCCGAGATGCCCTTTGCACAGGACGGCTCGATCACCTATGAGAACATGATCGAGCGCTTCAATTCCGATCTGGCGAATACGCTTGGCAACCTCGTCAACCGCACCGTTGCGATGGTGAATAAATATTTCGGCGGCATCATTCCGGATGCAGAGCTGATCGCATCGGCACCGGATGCAGAGTGCGACGCCGATCTGAAGGCAGTCGCAGAGGGTACCGCGCAGAAAATGACCGAGCTGCTTGACAGCTTCCATGTCAGCGACGCCGTCGAGACCGTTCTGACGCTCGCAAGCCGCTGCAACAAGTATATTGACGAGACCGCACCGTGGGTGCTCGCAAAGAATCCGGACGACAAGGCACGCCTTGCAAAGGTCATGTATAACCTGCTCTCCGGCATCCGCATCATCGGCGGACTGTTAAAGCCGTTCATGCCGGAAACCGCAGAGAAGATCCTTGCACATACTCCGGCAGCAGACGAGATCAATGCGATCGAGTGCGAGCTGGACCGCTACAAGATCTTCGGCGGCGTACAGCACGGCGCAGCCGTCGGCGAGGCAAAGCCAATGTTCGAGCGCATCAATGCCGAGCAGTTCATCGCGGAGATGATCGCAGCACATCAGAGCGCAGCGGAAGCGGCAGAGCCGGAGAATCCGGTACAGCCCTTTGCCGAGCAGATCGAGATCGACACCTTTGCGAAGTCGGATATCCGCGTTTGCGAGGTGCGCGCCTGCGAAAAGGTGAAGAAATCCAGCAAGCTGCTCTGCTTCAAGCTGTTTGACGGCATCGGCGAGCGGCAGGTACTCTCCGGTATTGCAAAGTGGTATCAGCCGGAGGAATTAGTCGGGAAAAAGGTCTTCTGCGTGGTCAACCTCAAGCCGGTCAAGCTCTGCGGTCTGGAAAGCTGCGGTATGATCTGCTCGGCGGAAGGCGCAGACGGCAAGATTACCCTTCTCATCGCGGATGACAGCATTGCCGCCGGCAGCCGGCTCTGCTGATTCCAATAGCTCCGCAAGCGGAATCGTGCCATATTGCACAGTGACACGCCGCCTGATGCGAGACATTCCAAAAATCCCCCCTCGTTTCTTCCTACCAAAACCTACGCGAAAGGAAGTTGAATTATGAAACGAATCGCAGCAATTTTTTGTTCCGCAGCCATGACAGCAGCCGCGCTGGCAATTCCTGCTGATGCGGCAGATCTTATGACACTCCGGCTCGCAGCCGATCAGACCGCCGTCAGCACGGATGAGCTGGCATCCGGCGACAAGATCATCAAGGGCGGGCTCTATATTGACAATTACACCGGCATAGCAAATCTCCGGATGATTCTCCGCAGCGAGGAGCCTGTCCTGATTGAAAACGGCTGTTTCACGCCGGATCCGGACGGCGCACTGGATTCCGACGGCAATGTCCGCGACGCATTTTTTGAGCAGCACAGCACGCATTTCTATACGCAGAAATCCACTGTTGATGATGATACGAATATCGTCGTCTGGGGCGGTGAAGAGATCGGCAAAGAGGGCAGATATCTTGCAAACGGCGTGATCCGTCACGCAGAATGCCCGTTCCTCAGCTTTGAATACCGCATCCCGAAGGATGCAAAGGTCGGCGATTACACCTGCTATATCAGCGATAAGGTCGCCACCACGCAAAGCGGCATGCTGGTAGAGGATCTGGCGGTTTCGGATGAGAAGCACCAGCTCACGCTCGGCGAGGAATTTGCAATTCAGCCTGTTGTATTCACCGTGTATACGCGCGGAGATGTCAACTGCGACGGCAAGGTTTCGCTTGAGGATGCACAGGCAGCGCTGAACTGCTATGTCAAGCAGAATCTCGCAAAGAAGACGCTTTCCGATAAGGAATATTCGGAGATCGTCAAGACGAAGCTCGTCAATGCCGCGCGTCTTGCAGCGGATGCATCCGGCGACGGCGAGCAGGATGTCAAGGATGCGCAGGGCATTCTGCAATATTATGTCACGGAGCTTGCAGGTCATGCGGCAGACTGGTCGCGGATCTTCTGATCAGAACAGCATATGAAAAAGCCGCCCGGTTCATTGTGATCGGGCGGCTTTTATTTTTCATTTATTCCGCGCAGGAAAGGGCGCAGTTCGCGGTGCTTTCACCGCAGCGGACGGTCAGGATGCCGCGGAACGCATAGGGCGGCAGCGGCAGGATCATCTCCGGCGGAACGCCTGCATCGACATCCGCAGGGATCAGCTCGCGCGGCTGCATGATGTGTCTGCCGTTTTCGTCGTCGATGCTGTAAACGACAGGCTCCGTCAGACTGCGCGCAGCGGAATCGGTCAGCAGCGGCAGCCGGATCACGGCACCGGCAGGCAGATAGAGCAGCGTCGGGATATTCAGCACCGGCGCACCGTTCTCCGCTGTCAGCAGGAACTCAGGAAGTCTGCCGTAGCGGTCGCGGTACATTTCGGAATAGGTCTGCATGGCGGCATGCTCAGCGCGCTGCTTAGCAAGCTCCGCACTCCAGCGGCGGATCTTCTCGGCAGATTCCTGTGCATGCGTCTCCGGATCATATTCCTTCGGCAGACCTGCAAATATGCGGTTTTCGTCGTAGAGCGCATCATAGAAATTCTCAAAGACCAGCGATTCCGGCTCACACCAGAGCTGCCAGTCCGAGACAGAGCCCGGCCAGCAGGCAGAGCAGTAGCGCCTTGCGGCAAACCGCTCGGGATATTTTGCGATGCACCAGTTGAAATAACTGCTCCATTCATCGAGCCCGTTCATCTGGATATCGGGATTTTCCGCGAGCATTTCGAGATAGAGCTTCCGGTCAATGACCTGCGGCTGATGCGAGGAATACTGCAAGGTCGGGAGCTGCTGCGCCGCGAGAAAATCGCGCGTCCGGAACATGCTGCGGTCATAGGAGGTATAATTGCCCTGTGTGCCGCGCCACTGCCGCAGATCGTAGCAGTAATACGCCTGATATCTGCCGGATTGCAGGAAGAAATCCTGTTTGACCGGCACGAGCGGACGGTAATCGTCGTCCGTCATGATGAAGACATCGTCGAGCGGCGCTTTCTGCATCAGCAGGCAGCGCAGATAGAAATTGCGTGTGGTATGATCCTCCGGCAGCGATTCGCCGGCGAGCAGCTCCTCATCCGTGAAGAAACCGAGGCGGATTCTGCCCTGCCATGCGTTCTGCAATTCGCTGACATTCCGCTGCGGACAGATGACGAGCAGGCGCTCGACAAAGGGCATATTCGCATCCAGATAGGGGAGTGTCCGCAGCAGATCGTCATTGCGCGCCGTCAGCACGACCATCTGTGAAATGCGGATATCCGCGGAAAGTGCGCCCTGCATACTGCCGCAGGATTTGAGCGCGGCGGTCATTTCGGCAGCAGCGGTATCCCATGTCCGCGGACGGTACGCAGCGATCTCCGCGCGCTTTTTCTGATATGCCGCTTCATCGGCTGTCAGACGATCGACCGCAGCGAGCAGCGAATCTATGCTCGTATTATCGAAATAATCCGCGAGACTGCCGCCGACCTCACGCAGCACGGGAATATCCGAGGCAAGCACGGGCGTCCCGTTCATATAGGCTTCGACGATCGGCAGACCGAAGCCCTCATTTTTCGTCGGGAATGCGACCGCCAGCGCATTGCGGTAAAGCGCCTGAATCGTCGCGTCAGTCGGTCCCTGTGCGAAGAAGAAATTGCGTCCTTTTTCGGGATGCTTTGCCATTTCCTTCGCAAATGCGTCCATATTCCAGCCGATTCTTCCGGCGAACACGACCTTGATGCCGCGCTTTGCAAGTTCAGGAACAGCATCGAGCAGAAGCCGGTGATTCTTGCGCGGCTCAATCGTGCCGACCATCAGCAGATAGCGGTACTGCGGAAGCTGTGCAAGCAGCTCGGTATCGGCATCGTCCGCGTCGGCGGCTTTTTTTGCAAAATCGGCACCGAGCGGCACAACCGAGCAGGCAGGCGTCCGCAGCTCCAGCGTTTCACAGAGCGTATGCAGTGCGGCTTTTGTCGCCTCGGCATTGCAGATGATGTCATCGGCATATTGCAGAACCGCCGTCACCCACGAGAGAAACTGCCGCATCGTCTGCTCATGGAAATACTGCGGATCGGTCACGGGAATCAGATCATAGAGATGCGGCACGACCGTAACCGCGCGCGCTTTCAGTTTCGGGAAGAGCCAGCCGCGGTGCATCGGCATATTCCATGCACTGTCAATATCGAAGAAGACCGCGCCGGAGGGAATATCATCGGGCGTAAGGATCTGCGGTCTGCCCTCGCCGTAGGGGCTGCCTGTTTTCTCGGTATAATAGCGGATAAATGCCTCATGCGGCAGCACGCGCCACGCCGTCTGGGAGGGGAGCGTCGCAAGCAGCGTCACGGAAACGGAGGTATCCTGTAGCATGCGCAGAACGATCTCCTTGGCGACGCGCTGAATGCCGGTTGTGAAGGGCGTCAGGCAGAGACGCGAGAGGTCAATATAGATATTTGTCATGCGCATCACTCCTTTCCGGCGATCTTTTTTGCGAGCTTCTGCATGCAGCGCGGCATGCGCTGATACATCCGGACAAGGCGCTCCGGCATGGCCTGCGAGGAGATCAGCAGATTCTGGTCGGGTTCATCATCCGAGAGCTTCAGCGGACATCCCGTCAGCGGAATGCGCCGCTTCTGATACTCCGCGGACTGAATGATTGTTTTCAGTACGGTTGTGCGGAATTCCGGCTCGGGCAGTGCAAGCTGCGCCTCCCAGACACCGCGCGAGGGTTCGTCGATCGGGCGTCCGAGCAGCAGCAGATATGCCGCCTCGAGAAAATCCGCATTCCCGAGCTGCGCCATCGCAGGATAGCTGACGGCATCCGGCGATGCGGCAGTCAGGACGGAAAATACCGCCTCCGAGCAGGGCATCTGCCGGTTTGCAGCCTGCATCCGCTCCGACGCAATGCCGTAGAGTCTGCGCGCCAGTTCGTCATCTGTATAGGTTTTCATCTGTAATCTCCAATCTCAGGTAGCTGCATGTATTCATTCGCTTTTTCAGCGCATCCGTATTGTGGGATCAAATGGATATTTCGTCTTTATGGTTTTCGACAAATTCACTGAGGCATTCATACAAAGAGGGCGAAAACTCATAAAACGCATCATCTGTTTCCATCCAGCCGTCTTCTTCCTCTTCATCTGTAAGCGCTTTCTTAAAATTGTCTGCAATTTCTTTGGATCCGATCAAAAGAAGCGCATCATATAATGCCTGATAATCCGTATCGGGGTAACAATCAAAGTAGCCGCTGTGTCCGCCGCTGTTCATTTCCGTATCATACCAGAAACAGAGAACAGCTTTCTGCTGCAATTCCGATAATTCGTCCATTTCCCGATCACATATTTCATCTGCAAATCTGTTCCATCTGATACTTTTTTCATCCATCAAAATGTATCCTCCATGATCGTGATTGCTTTCTGAATGCGTCTGTTTCCTGTTACAGCAGAAATGCATACTTAAAGTGCTTCGCTTTCGGCAGGTGCCATGTCAATATTGCCGCTGTTGATATCTGCGCGTGTGATCTGAACGCGCATCGGCATGCCGAGGGTATAGGTTTTACCGCTGCCCTCCGCGTGCATTGAGAAAAATCCGTCATAGGTATAGGCATCGGTTGTCAGCGCGTCGAGCGGCACCATGCCCTCTGCGGTATTCGGGAGCATCACATAGATCCCGAATTCGGTCAGACCGGAGATCACGCCGTCAAAGGCTTCTCCGAGGTGCTGCTTTGCCCATTCCGCACGGTAACGGTCGTCACAGTCGCGTTCAAGCTGCATGGCGCGCTGCTCGGTGCTGCTGCCTGCAATGGCGGCGGCATTTGCAAACTGCCGCGCATTTTCAGGCTTGTCTCCTTCGAGATACGCAGTCAGGATGCGGTGAATTGCAAGATCGGGATAGCGTCGGATCGGCGACGTAAAATGCGCATAATCCGCGAGCGCCAGACCGAAATGCCCGACCGGCTCCGTTTCGTAATCCGCCTTTGCCATGCTGCGCAGCACCATCTGATGCACAGCCGGTTTCAGGGGGCTGTCCGCGGCATTTTTGAGTACCTGCGAATAATCCTTCGGGCGCGGTGCATCCAGAGCCGGATGCTTGATGCCGAGCCGGTCCAGTGCAGAGGCGAGTCGCAGTGCTTTTTCCTCCGGCGGCTGCGCATGGACACGGTATACAAACGGCAGAGACTTCGATTTTGCGAGCCGTGCCGCCGCTTCGTTTGCAAGGATCATGCATTCCTCGATCAGCTCCTCACCCATGCCGCGCGTCCGCGGTGCAACGTCCGTACAGACACCGTTTTCATCGAGGACAAAGGCACTCTCCTCCGCTTCGATCGAGGGCGCACCGCGTTCGGCACGGGCAGCCAGCCGTTTTTCGCGCAGTTCATTGAGCAGAAGCAGCGAGGGCTTGACCGCCGCATATTTCTCCTCGATCTCCGGTGATGCCGTACCTGCAAGGACCGCATTGACCTCGCGGTAAACGCCCTTGACCGCAGAACGGATCACGGTTTTCTCGAAGTGATACTGCCGGATTTCGCCGTTTTCATCAAGCTCCAACAGTGCGGAGAATGCAAGACGGTCCACATCCGGATGCAGCGAGCAGATGCCGTTGCTCAGCGCCTTCGGGAGCATCGGGATCACCTGATCCGCATAGTAGATGCTTGTGCCGCGGGAGATTGCCTCCTTGTCGAGCGGTGAATCCTGCTGCACATAATGCGAGACATCCGCGATATGCACGCCGAGCCGGTAGCCGTTTTCCGTTTTCGCAATGGAGATTGCGTCGTCGAGATCCTTTGCATCCCAGCCGTCGATCGTAAAGATGATATCCTCGGGATTGCGCAGATCGCGTCTGCCGTTCAGCTCCTCTTCAGAGATGCCGCGCTGCTCGAGGCGCTCCGCCTCTGCAAGGACATCGGGCGGAAATTCGGTCGGGACGCCGCTGACGATCACGAGTGCTTCTGCACAGGCGCGCGCGGATTCCGCACTGCCGAGCGAAGCATCAATGCGGACGGTATGCTCGGAATGCCGGCTGCCGCGTTCGGTCACAGTTGCAAGAACCTTGTCTCCGAGGTGTTCACGCCAATCGGCGGCATTTTCGATTTTCAGCGGCTGACGGCAGAGCGAATCCGAAAGGAACCGCAGCTCGCCGGATTCCTCGATCAGCATACCGGCAGTCTGCACGGTTGCAGGTGTGATGATCACCTGAACGGCAGCTTCCGGGGTACCGTTGCGTTCGCCGGTCGGCATCAGCAGAACCACATCGCCGGGCATAGCGCCTTTGAGGTCTCTGCCTGCGATGAACACCTCTTTGTCGCCGGTTTCGGGCTTTGCGAATCCGAATGTCCGGCTGATGCGGATGATCACAGCGCGGAACATGCCTGCGGCTGCTGCCATTGCATAGCCGTTGCGGCGTTCCGCGATCACGCCCTCGCCGATGAGCTTTTTGAGCGCACGGAGATAGGCAGCCTGTCCTCTTCCGCGGCATTTCGAGGCAAGATCTGTGCGTGAGACCGGTCTGCCGTTTGCCTTGTTCAGAAAGGTCGTGATGCGGTTAGCGAAGTGCGTGATCTGCTCCTCGGAGACCTGTACATCCGCCTTTTCCTCGTATTCCTTTTTGGAGCGAACCGCGCCTTTCCGGTCAGCTTTTTTCATGCTGCTGCGCGGTTTCGGATGATGAGAATGTCTGCGTCCTGCCATAGTGAATGCTCCTTTCGGGTTGATGTCCGTCTGCGGCAATGCCGCATTTTCCTTATTATATCATATTGTTCAGAAAAGCGCAATGGGAGAAGCCGGATAAATTTTGCTTCACGGGAACGAAAACGGATTCCGGCACTGCCGCCGCGCTATGCGCTGAGGATGTACAACACGCTGAATGAGCGCTAAAATAAAAGTTTTGGTCGAGCTTTTACAAAAGCTCGCAGGTTTCCAAAGGGCGGCGCCCTTTGGTCGCTCGTCGCAACGAGCGAAAATCCCTGCGTCAAGAGCTCCGCCGGATCGTTTTTCGGAGAGGGCGCCCTGCGATAGAGAGCGCACCTAAGTGAATTGCAAAGCGAATCACAGACTGCCAAATGCTGAAGTTGTCAGCATTGCTGCCCGAACAGCAGCGCATATTGCTTTGCCACGCGTTCGGCAGCCTTTGCGCGGAACGCAGGCGGTCCGAGAATCTCCAGCACCGGACCGAAGCTGAGCAGTTGAATCAGCAGCTCGGTCTCATCCTGCCTGTCATACCAGAGCTGTACGGTGCAGCAGCCGGTCGCGGTATCGAGCTCGCTGTGCTTTTCATACGATGCAAATTCCATCATGAAGCGCTCAACGCCGTTCCGGGCAGGTGTCACGCGGATCGTCACGGGTTCGGTGCATTTGCGTGCGGCGAAAAGTTCTGCCGGACTGCGCTGCTGTGACATACGAATGCCCGTCAGGGTGATTTTCTCGATTCTGCCGAGATTGATCAGTCCGGTGCCGGTCAGATGTCCTGCGCGGAATCTGCGGCAGTAGAGGCGGAATTTCCCGTTCTTTGCGGAATATTCCAGTGCAAACGGGAGAAATCTTGTGTGGATGCGTTCGCCGCCGCCTGAGCGGAACCGGATCAGCAGCACCTCGCCGTTCCGGATCGCCTGCACGATCTGCCGGAAATGTGCGCGGTAGAGCGGATCGCTGAAATCGTCGCAGTCTGAGAATGCGTCAACCGTCCGGAACATTTCTGGTGTATAGAGCGGCTTGATATCGCGGAGCGCGTCGTTCAGCGCGGCAGATGTTTCATCTGAGAGAAAAAGCTGCATGACCGGTTCCGAGAGCTTTGCTTTGAGCCAGCGCTTCTGGAGCAGTGTCAGCGGCATCTGCGGCGCATGCTGTGTGATGCGGCGGAGCATACCGGAGTCTGTCCGGCGCAGCAGTCCCCAGTCGCTTCCGTCCGGCTGCGGAATCAGCTTTTGCGGCACGAACAGCACCGAATCCCGAAAGCCCTCCTGCTGCACGATCTGCCGCAGTGCCTGCTCGGAGATTTCCGGCTGCCCGAGAACCTTTGCGGCGATCCGGAAATATGCCCCGTACATTTCATGAAAGATCGTCATGCGGCGCACCTCCGTACATCTGATACATTCTGCGGATATCGCGGCGGAATTTTTCGCGCACAGCCGCATTGCCGCCCCCGACAGCGACGATCCTGCCGATCAGCGTTTTCGCCCAGTGCATGACCTCATTCGGATCGAATGCGTCTGCGGTCAGCGTATAGAGATCGCTGCCGGTGCGCGAGAGTGTGCCGATGCGCTTTTCACGCTGCAATCTGTCTGCGATGAAATCCTCAGTTTGGGGATCAAAGCGGAATGTCAGACGCATGGGCTTGACATTCCTGACATCTTTCCGCTCAGCGAAGGAAACGCCGAATACATGCCGGAGACTGCGCCGGTAGGCATCCGCAAGATTATTATAATCCTGAACGGGATCTGCCGGTTTCACTGTCCGGATAAAATCGAGCCGGAAAGCGTGAAAGCGTCTTTCCGCAGGCAGATATGCAGCAAGATAGCGCCGCCCTGTCTGCACGGAGCTGAGAATCTGCATCGGGACAGCCTCGAATGTGCCGCCCTTTGCATCCGCTTTCTCGCGGCTTTTCGCGCTGAATGTCCGGAGCAGAACGGCACGCTGCTCCGTAATCGCTTCAAGAATTTCCGGCAGCAGAATATCCTCCAGCGTATGTACAATATAGTGATGCTTCCGCAGAAACATCTCATTTTTGAGACCGGCAGAGCGGAGCAATTCTGTACCAATTTCGCCGAATCTGTCACCGAGCGAGAAAAAGCGCACGGCATCCGCAAGCCCGTCATACTGTGCAAAGAAATCCTGCGTCGTCTCCGGCGAGCGGCGGTAATACGCCGTTTTTCCGCGCATTTCGGTGATGAGCAGTCCCTCCGCGGTATATTCCTTCAGCTTGCCGCGAACCGTCTGCGGCTCAAACGCAGCATCGTACTGATCGAGCAGCCCGTCCACGATCTCATTGAGCGTTCTGGTGCTGCCGTCCGCGAGCAGATCGAGCAGCAGCATATGCAGGCGGATATCGTTATCCGTGAAGCTCTTTGCGCAGTATGCCTGACAGAGCGGATTTTCATAGATATGACCGCAGTCCACGGAAATCGAAATCTGTCTGCCGCGGACCGAATCATCGGCGCACAGGACATCTCCGAGCCAGCTTTCGGCGCGGCGTTTTTCGTCGTCATAGGTACGGCTGCTGCGGCGCTGAAAATCACCGCGGCGCTTGAAGCCGTAGATGAAGAAATCGCGGATATAATCGCGCGTTTTGTCAAAGGATTTGATCAGCTCAGAAAAGCCTGCCATTTCATACACCTCCGGTCGGTTTCAGATGCGCGTATGCGGAGAGGGGAGCTGTCCGAAGCGGATCAACTCCCCTGAAAAATACTGTGATTACTGTACTGCTTCTGCTTTCGGCATCCACGGCAGGCGCACCACGACCGGCACGCGCATGACCAGATCCTCCGGCACATCCTGCGGCGGCTCGACAAAATCCGGAACCGTGACGCAGGCGACGGGCAGCCCGATCTCCTGCGAAAGCTGATTGCAGAGCGGCATGCTTTCCGCGATCATATCCGCGGTGGTCTCCATGCCGAGATTGGTATTATTGACGATATGCGTCAGCTTCATGCGGCTTGCATGCTCAATGCCGCGGAGATACTGCACAGCCTCCTCAGCGGAGCGCGTCAGATAGCGGCGGAACGAGACCACGCCGAGCATATCCAGCTCATTGGTTTCGGCGTAGCTGTTCAGCACATGGGAATATCTGCCGAGCGCGACGGCACCGTCCTCATCGCCGCCGACGTCGATGATCAGATAGCCCTCCTCCGCAGCGAGACCGCCGAGATCGAACTGCACGCTCGGGATATCGACATTGGTATTGGCATAATCCGGCGCACGGAGCGTGATGCCGCGTTTTGCGAAGGCGTCTTTGAAGTCCGCGGTACGGAAATAGGGATTGACAAGGTCAAAATCGACAACCGTCACTTTTTTGCCCTCAGCGGCGAGGGAGAGGGCAAGCGCGGTAGAAAAATTCGTTTTGCCGGAGCCGAAATGTCCGGTCACGACGATAATTTTTTTCGGCTGATACATCAGGGAACACTCCTTTTTGCTGTATTACTCCTATTATAACACATTCCGGTGAAAAGTGCAATGGGAGCAGTTATAAAAGAGTGACCATTCTGAGATTACACATTTCGCAACCGGCGATGTCAAAATAAAAGTTTCGCTCAAGCCTTTTCAAAGGCTTGCAGGTCGAGGGCAGCGCCCTCGTCGAGCTCCGCAGAGCTCGAAATTCCCCTTTGCGTATTAAGAACTCGGGGGCTTGGGCACCTGCGATAGAGGTGCCCATTCTATAATAGCATCCGCGAAGCGGATTCCTCTTTTTTATTTGTAAACGACCTGTTTCATCCGCGCACGGGGATCAGCCGCGTCCGCAGATATTCACAGCATACCGGCTGCGCTTCCCCTATATCTGGTATCTTGACAATCATGACGCGGAATGCTAAAATCAGATGTAAGATTTTCGCGGAAAGATCGACTCAGTGTGCAGAGGGGGTGAAGCAGATATGCAGGATAACCGGATCATTGAGCTGCTGCAGAAGCGCGATGAAGCGGCTATATCAGAAATCCGAAGCAAATACGGCAATCTGTGTTTCCGCATTGCGGAGCAGATGCTGCACAATGCAGAGGATGCGGAGGAATGTGTCAGTGAGATGCTGCTTGCGGTATGGAACAGTGTACCGCCGCAGGTTCCGCGCAGTCTGGAGGCATATCTTGTGACATTGCTTCGCCGTGCCGCAACCGACCGGCTGCGCAGCATGACGCGGCTCAAACGCGGCGGCTCGCAGATTGCGGAAACGCTGGAAGAACTGGCGGAGGTGATCCCCTCAAAGGACAACGTCGAATCGGAAGTGGACCGCCGGGCGCTGACAGCCGCGCTCCGTTCGTTTCTGGACGCTCTGCCGGAAGCATCCCGGGAGATCTTCATGGAGCGTTACTATTTCAATACGCCCGTCCGGACGATCGCGGAACGGCACCGGATGCAGGTCAGCGCTGTCAATGTGCAGCTTCACCGCATCCGGAAGAAGCTGAAAAAGCATCTTGAAAAGGAGGGATTCTTTTGAAACCGATCGACATTCTGGATGCGCTGAGTGATCTGCCGGAGGAATACACGGCGTTTGCGGCACACAGCGAGCCGGAACAGGCAGCATCCGAAAACCGAACAAACACGAATATTTCCCGAGGAGGGATCGTTATGAAAACGAATCAAAACGCGAAAACCGGAGCATCAAATTTCCGGATCCGCAAAGCAGGCATTGCGGCAGCCGTTGCAGTCTGCATCGGGCTGAATGCCGCGCTGATCTATGGAATCTCCCGCATGAAGCAGGATACCGGCATCACTTCGCCTGCCGCCGCGCCGGAGCTGGATGTGCAGCATCCGCAGTATATGGAAACGGTCGATGCCATGCCGACCGGCATCATTGTCCGGATCACGAACGATACGGGAGATGCGCTCGCGTACAATCCGCAGTTTATCGTGATGCAGGACGGAAACAAGGTCGCCGACACCGAACTGCCGCCTGAGTTTGAATATGTGCCGAGTCCGATTCAGCCGGGCGCATGCGGACAGCAGCTCAGCTTTGCGCAGCTTCCGGCAGGCAGATATACGCTGGTCAATCTCTCGGAGGACGGCGTCACAGAGGGCGCGCTCGGACATGTGGATTTTGAGATCTCCGCAGATTTTGACAGCATGGTCTGGATTCCCGATGTCCGGAAACTGAACTACGATGAAGCAAAGGCACTGCTCGAAGAAAAGGGCGTTGACGTGACCAAAAGAGGCTCTGTGTATAACGGCGATGAATACGCTGTCAATGATGTCATGGTGATGGAGGTTCCCGCCTACAAAACTGAGAAAGATCAGGACGGCATCGAATACGGCTGCTTACACTATGACGGCAAAGGCTACTGGATCAACACGGGCGATACAGTCTCCCTGACGATCAATATCGGCTCGGACGGCGATCCGGCAACAGTTCCGTATGTGGTCGGCAAGGGCTATGATTTCGCCAAAAGCGAACTTCTGTTCCGCGGATACGGTGTTGACAAACGCACTGCATATTATGACGATGTTCCTGCCGGATGTGTCGCAGAGGAAACCGTCGCGGACAAAGCAGTCCCTGAGGAGGGTGTCGAAGCGCCGGTCGGCAGCTATGTCCGGATCACGGTCAGCCTCGGCAGAAAATCTGATGCGGCTGCACAGGATTCCAATACTGACACGGCATCTGCGGAGACAGTCACCGTTCCGGATTTCACCGGCATGGACTGGGAAACCGCAAAGCAGCAGGCAACAGCGCTCGGACTGCGCCCCGGGAAAGAATACTTTGATTCGCAGGGCGAGCCTGCCGGAACTGTAACATTCCAGTCATATCAGCTCGGTGACGAAATACCCAAAGGTCTTGTTATCATGTTCCATGTTGCAAAAGATCCGCAGGATGATCCCATGCACATGGATTTCGAGATACCGGAGAACATAGAATTTTTATTGTATATTTATGTCCGGAATGCGCAGGGGGAGATTATTGGTGTCAGCTATCCGTGCATGTCGAACGGATTGGGAGGGATACAGAACCTGTATCCGGACTGCGCTGCGGAGGATACAAATGCGGAAGCTGTGCTTGTAAACTACGAAACAAAGCAGGAAGCCGTGATCGGCAGCTACATTCTGCATCCGGAAACCGGAACCTATGAGACGATCACCGAGGACATCGAAGCCGCATTCAGACAGGTCGGGTAATCGGCTTCCCTTTTCATAAATCCAAAATAAAAGTTTTGGTCGCTCGTCGCAACGAGCGAATTGCCGCTTGCAGCAAGAGGGGACGCCCTGCGATAGAGGGCGTCCCCTAAATGTATTGCGGAGAAATTCACAGACTTCCGAGCTGCTCAAGCTGTTTGACTTGCCGGAGCAGCGCCGCATGATCAATTCATCGGAGATACATTCAAAACGCAAAAAAAATTGGACTGCCGGGGCAGTCCGTGTGTGCATCTGAAATCAACACATTGGGAAATAGGGAAATAGAAATTGGAAAATGGGGGTTGAAATCAATCCGGAAGCGGTGTTCCGCTTCACTACCTGCATTATATTGGAGAAACTTTAAAATAACCTGAAAAATTTGACAGGATTGCTTTCAGAAAGCAATTTGAGCAAAAAATAAGTATTGAATCGCAAGATCTGGGGAGAATTTACGTACATGTCAAAATGGCATATTCAGAAATTCCAGTTAATCTGCAAATTCTGCAATAATCATAAAGATTAACATGCCGCAAAGCGACCAGTTGACGGCATTTTGCGCATACATTCTATAAAAAATCAGCGCCGCCGAAGCACCGCAGCGGAATCAGCGCAGTTCCGTTTGTTTCGAGGCGCAGTCCGGCAGCGGAGATCCGCAGGCATGCAGGCTTCTGTCCGGTCAGCGCGATGACAAGCAGATGCGCGCTTTCATGCAGGATACAGGCAGCGGCAGTCCGGAGCAGCGCCGCAGGGGAGAGCCAGAGCGAAAGTAGCGCGAGCAGAGCAGGCGCGGTGAAATCGAGCGCGAGCCTCAGCCCGAACAGATCGAAGCAAACCATTCCGATATTGCGCCAATGATCTTCGCCGCTTCGGGGCTTTCCGCAGCGATGCGGTGCCACTCCGCCAGCAGATCGCGGCAGTATTCCGGCTTCCACAGATGCAGCGCGAAAACCCCGATGCAGATCAGCACAACAAGAATCCCCTGCGTGGCGAAAATATCACGCAGGGGCGCGTCCTTTGATTCATCCTGCGGTGTCATATGCATCCCTCCCGAGAGAGCATATGCAGCAGCGCAGCGTTCTATGCCGGAGTATATGGCGTATCACTCCTTTGCTTGACTTCAAGTATCAGTTCATGCTATAATATGAAAAATAGTGGGATGCTCCGGCTTCTGAATCGGGATTGTGAACTGTGCTTACAGATGTTGTCAGATCGGAAAGGATGCTGAATTATGAAAAGAAAAGTGCTGAGAATCATCGCATGTATCATTGGACTATCCTTCCTTCTGTTTGTAGAAGGATGCGGCGCAAAAAGTATTCACAATGAACCGCAGCTTTCTCCATATGACGCAACATACAGCAATCTTGCTGACATGGAATCACAGGAATTATTAAGAGCTGCGCTGGAAAACAACGGCGTTCAGCACGCCTGCGCGGATGCCCTGCTCGAAAATATTGTCAAGTATAACAATGCTGCCGGAAGCATATTACCGGTTCAAACCGGATTTGAAGTTTTCACAAAAGAAACGGCATCTGCTTATAACGCGACGAAATTGGAGAGAAAGTGGAAAAAGGAATATCATGATCTGACAGGCAGAAGAAATTGCCGCATAACAGCTTTTGAAGCAATGGGATCTCTGATTTCATATGATACAGCTTATCATATAACGAAGCAGCGGATGCTTGTTGAAACTGCTGACTTATCTGTTTTTCGTTCTGATTCAGATATTGATAAATTCTCTGCGCTGTTTAACGGCATTGAATCAGTTGAGGATATGGATGCTTCATCGCAGGCAGAAAGAATACGTGAATATTGGAAAAAGTGCGGTATAGGATTTGAAGAAACCGGGAATGTCAGTTTGATATCTGTATGGTGTAACGCGCCCGGGATTTATGAAGATAACGACCAGTATATTCTGTTCTGCAGTCATGCTGCTGTTATGATTCATACAGAAAATGACGGCGTTTGGCTGCTGGAAAAGCTGGATTATAATTTCCCGTATCAATTGATCAAATTCCCCTCAGAAGATATGGCATTGCGGTATATCGTGGATTTTAACTGCGGAGAAATTGAAGGAACGGATATAATACCGGTAGTATTTGTGAATGATCATGTGCTGCGAATGCAGGAAGGTTTGATTGTGTATTAGTATTGTAAAGCAAAACAAAAGCCGCCCGTTCTGCAAAACGCAAATCTGAGCGGCTTATTTATATTCCCAATATCCAAAAGCGGGATTCCAAAGGGATCGTATCCCTTTGGCGGGGTATGGGGCAGCGCCCCATTCAAAATCATCGCGCAGCGATACCGTGATCGACAAGCAAAGCCGCTCCGAACGAAAGGAGCGGCTTTGTATTTTATGCAGATTCACGGACCGACTGTTCTGCGGTCGGGGGCTGTTTCCGTCTGCGTTTGAAGATCGCAGGCAGGGGAATATGATACTTGTCGAAAGCTCCGGCTTCCGCGCGCTTTCTGATATAGCCGTTCAGCTCCGCCCCGATGAACCAGACATATACGCAGGTATAGAGCCAGATCAGCATCATGACGACACCGCCGAGCGTACCGTAAACGTAGTTATAGCGGTCGAGCGAGCGGCTGAGGAAGATTGCGTAAAGCTCCGCGGCACATCGCCAGACGACAGCGGTCAGCAGCGCGCCGGGGAATTCATAGCGGAATTTTGTCTTGCGGCTCGGCAGAATGACATAGGAAAGCCAGAAGACCAGCAGCAGGAGCAGCGGCGTCGCCAGATTCCGCGTCAGCTTGAGGATCAGCTCCAGCAGGACAAAATCCGGCGCATGCGAAAGGATCAGCGCAATCAGCCGGCTGCCGAGCGCATACATGACAATCAGCGTGACGAACATCACGCAGAGTGCAACGGTATACAGGCATCCGATCAGCCGCAGGAGCGTCTGACTTCGGGTTTCATTGAGCCCGTATGACGTATTAAAACCGTTCATCAGCGCCTGAATCAAACGCGAAGCCGTCCAGATGAGGAAGATGATCAGCACGAACTTTGCCGAGCCGATATTCTCATTATAATAGCCGTCGATCAGGTCCACGCCGAGCGCACGGTAGCTTTCCGGCACCAGCAGACGGACGAGCTTGAGCAGCGTATCCTCATTGAGAAACGGCAGCATGCGGCTTGCCATGCAGACCAGCATGGTGAACGGAAAGACCGCAAGCATGAGATAGAATGTCGCCTGCGCAGCGTAGGCGGAAAGATGATCCGAGGCGAACTTTTTTCCGGCAACCGTAAGGAACTGCCATGCCTTGCGCAGATAGTGTCGGGATTTCAAGCCGCCCCCCCTTTCCGGTGAGATCGCTGCGGCGAGCGGTTGAAGTGCTTATTCAAATACGTATTTATCGCCGAACTCCTTGCGGAACTGCTCGAAGATGCGTGCATTCAGCTCATCGTCCAGCACCGCGTCATAATGCTCGGATTCTGCACCGAGATCGACGACCTCGACGATCACAACGCCCATGTCCTCGTCGCCCTCATCGAGCGGCAGCAGGATTGCATAGGGCTTTGCATCGACCGTCACAAGCTCAAGAAACTGGAATGTGACCGCATTGCCGTCCTCATCCTCGAGGATGACGATATCGTCGTCGAGTTCTTCCTGTTCGTTCTGATTCAGCTTTTCATTTTCCATTTTTGCAGGCTCCTCTCCCTGTGTGTATTGTAAATTTCATTATAGCATGATTTCGGCGATGTGTCAAGGATTTTCGCGGAAAATCCACGTCAGCAGCATTTCCTTCTGTAGGTGCCTCCGGCGGATCTGTAATGGGACGCTGTCCCAAACCCTGCCCAAGGGACTGCGCCCCTTGGGCAGGGTTTGGGGACGGAGTCCCCATTACAAATGCATCGCAGATACCTATAAAAAGAAAATGCAGCCGCCGTGCGGAAAATGGTCAATTATTGCGGATTTCGCACCAATTATTGCGGAATTCAAAAATTGCGAATGACTCACCAAATATTGCGGGACGATCCGGACTTGTTTGCGGCAATATTGCTCTGAAATGTATTATCTTGCGCGAATATTCGACGGGATGTAATGACGCGGCATTTTTGCGAAATAAAATTATACAGTGAGTATCATATAAGTATTGGAATACCATATGTTTTTGCTTATGCCCCCTATCAGGAAAAACCTATTTGCAATTTATACAAAAATATGCTATGATTGTATCAGAGGAATTCAACAGGGCGTTGAAATCCTGCGGAATGTGATTCCGCGGTCTGATCCTGCCGATGACACACCGGATGAAACCAGCTTTCGTCATCGGGCAGCTAACAAAGTTCCCCCTAAGTGGCAGCGTCGGCGCACGGTGCCGGTAACGACTACCGACCGGCGCTCCACTCTTTTTTTTCGAGCGGCTCAGAGCCGCATTCTTCATATTATAATAGTATAGAAATCGCTGCATGAGACAGCGAAATCATAAAACATGGGGGCTCGGAAACGGGCATATGGGAGTGAATTCTAATTTTATAAAGGGGATGGCGTAATGCTGAATTTCAAACGAACGATCGCAAGAGCCGTCAGCGCAAGCGTGCTGCTGATGACGCTCACCGCAACAACAATTCCTGCAAGCGCAGGACAGACCTATCTCGACGCCGGCTTCGAGAGCGGCTATGACGGATTTGCTGCCAGAGCGCAGGAATCTGTCGAGCGCGTCAGCACGAAGGCGTATGAGGGATCCTACAGCCTGCTCGTCAGCAGCCGTACCGAGGCGTGGAACGGCGCAGTCGCATCGCTGGGCATGGATTTCTCAGCCGGCAAGTCCTACAGCTTCTCCTGCGCAGTCTATCAGGAATCCGGCAGCGCAGTCGATATGAAGCTCTCTTTGGAGTATACCGATTCGTCCAGCAAGCAGAATTACGTGCAGGTCGCGGCTGATTCAGTCAGCAGCGGCGAATGGACCGTTCTTTCCAATACGGATTACACGATCCCGACCGATGCAACCGGCATGCTGCTTTATGTCGAGACCGACACCGATCTCTGCGAATTCTATGTTGACTCGATCAAGGGCGGCGAGGCAGGCTCCAGCTATACGGAACCGCCGAAGCCCGTTTTCCGCAAGGGCGACGTCAACCACGATGACAAGATCAATAAAGATGATATGAACGCATTGCTGAACTTCCTGCTGACGAAAGACGGCGGCAGCACGGTCAATCTCGATACCGCAGATATGACCGGCGACGGCAAGCTCACAGCAGCCGATCTTTCGATGCTTCGCCAGCTCTTCATCTATCCGGAGCTGACCAGAACCACCACAACGACCACCACGACAACCACAACCACGACGACCACCGCAGGCGCAAAGCCGCAGCGGATCCCCGGTCAGTGGACGAATGTCGCAGATGTGCAGTGGATTCGTGACGGCGGCTATACCAAGGTCGTTGCACTGAGCTTCGATGACGGTCCGTTCGCTGCAAATACGCAGCAGGGACAGGCGGCAGCCAAGATTCAGCAGACGCTGACGAAAAACGGCTTCCACGCAACCTTCTTCTACTGGGGGCAGCACATTGCAAGCAACACACAGGAAATCCTGAATGCGGAAGCAGCAGGCTTTGAGGTTGCAAACCACACTTGGTCGCATCCGGAAATGCAGAAGCTGAATTACAGCACGCAGCAGGCAAATCAGGAATATATGCAGTGCAAGCAGGCACTTGACAGAGTTCTCGGCGAAGAACGCGAATACTGTGTCCGTCTGCCGTTTCTCCAGCAGAGCGCTCAGATTCTCGCAGGTATTCCGGCACCGATGCCGAACTGCGGTCTGGATACGCAGGACTGGAACCGTGCATCGACTGATGCAATCGTCTCCGCAGTCAAGAACAAGGCGAACATGGGACAGCTCGACGGCTGCGTCGTGCTGATGCATGAGAATTACGATACCACCGCAGCAGCGGTTGAGCAGCTCTGCCCGTGGCTGAAGTCTCAGGGCTATGCAGTCTGCACGGTTTCCGAGATGTTCAAGTTCCACAACAAGGAAGCAAAGGCTCACAAGGTCTACAACACTGTTTGGGACTGAGTTTCAATCCAATTTTATTCCGCTTTCCAATTCATTCCTTATCTCAGACAAGCATTTCTACTCCAGCGAGAGGCGCACCCGTTCACCGTGGGTGCGCTTTTCGTTTGTCTGCACAAAATACAAAATCCTGCGGAAAACCGTCGGGATATTCAGCGTCCGGAGTTGTTGACAACGAAGGGCGCTTGTGCTATAATATAAGATACCGAAAATATATATATGTGTGCAGTCCGCCGCACGGAACCGCACAGTCTGCGGTTAAGGTGACTGAGCATTTCAGCGGTTGATATCCCCGATCCAGTTTTATGGCGCTGTCATATTCACCCATCAAAACGGGATTCCAAAGGGATAGTATCCCTTTGGCAGGGGCTTGGGGACAGAGTCCCCATTATGAATCCGTCGGAGACACCTTACTACATGCTCACCGGACTGCAAAAATTAAGGGGTAACCATTATGGCGAAAACACAGCAAACGACCTGCGTCTGCGGCGCTGCTTATGACAGTAACGGCGTCTGTACGCGATGCGGCAAAAAGCGTCCGCGATCGGGCGGCTACCGCTTCATTCATACGCTGCTCTGTGTGATCGGCGTACTGATTTTGTTTTTCTGCTTCGGCAATACGACGGCATTGCGCAGCTACAGTGCATCAAAGGCTCTGACCGATGCACTCCGTTCCGCGAAGCTCTCCGATGCCGATGTACCGTTTACCGGCAAGAATGTCTCCGATTATATCCGGAGCGAATATGTTGCCGATGAGAACGTCCTGCCCGAAGATATTGCGCAGGCAGCGGACGGCATGGGCATACCCGCATTTCTCGCGGAGAAGCTCGACGGACATTTTGCGATGCTCCGCGGCGATTCCGATACACCTGTCCGGATTGAATCCGCAGAGATCACCGGTCTGCTCGATCATATCACCGAATCGCTGCATGAATCCTGCAAGCTGGTCATTGAGGAGAGCGACCGTCAGCAGATCGAGTCTGTTGCGGAGCCTGTCCTGAAAAAGGTCAATGCCCTGAGCGACGGCTTCGGCTCGACAAAAGCCGGCAGAGCGTTCCAGCGCTTCGGCGTGAGCATCTGGGCATATGTGCTGGAGGTTGTTCTCCTTGCACTGCTGATCTGGCGCTGGTGCGTGATCCGCAAAAACAGCGGAAAGGATATCGCAGGCGCATTCAAGGGCACCGGCATCACGATTATGATTCCGGCAGCACTGACTCTGATTCTTGTTCTGATCGGCGGCATTCATACGCTGTTCATCCGCGATGATGTCGTGGGACTGTACGGCGTGACGAAGGTACTGCGCGCGCCCTACTGGTTTATTGCTGCGACGGGCGTCAGCTTTGCGCTGTTCATGCTCGAGCTTGCCGCGTATATGCGCGCGAAAAAGCAGTATAAGGAGCTTGCACCGGCAGAACCGGCAAAGCCTGCGAAAATGGAGAGCGCTCCGGTCGTACCGGTTTACCGGACGCCGTGCGTGAGCTGCGGCAAGGAGCTTGAATCCGGCGCGAAGTTCTGCAAATACTGCGGCGCGAAGCAGGAACAGCCCCCGAAGATCACGCCTGCACCGGCAGCACCGTCTGCACCGGCTGCATCTGCTCCGGCAGGTGAGAGCAAGGTCTGCGTCTGCTGCGGCAAGGAGCTTGCTGCGAATATGAAGTTCTGCAAATACTGCGGAACCAATCAGGAGACCGGCGAGAACATCGTCGATGCCGTGCTGAACGGTACGGCAGGCTTCCCCGAAGCACCTGAGGATGACCAATAATCTGCAAACAGCCCCGTAAAGGGAATATATACAGATATAGAAATCAATACGCGAAAATCAAAGGAGAGAACATGGCACAGCAATCCAAAAAGAAAAAGAACGGCGGCAAAACGGCTGCCGGCATTGTCCTTGTCCCGCTGATTGCGGCAGCCCTCGGCGGCGGTCTGTATTTTGCAGGCAGGGATATCTGGAAGAACCGCGGCGAGAAGCCGGAATCGGGCAATACCGCAGAGCAGGAGACGCCGGATGTCACGGCGCCGCTGCAAACGACGGAGGAGCCCGTTGTCACAACGACGACAGAGGCGCTCGCAGCATATCCGGATAAGCCGGAGCGCACACCCGATACGCTGACCGTGAACGACACCACAAAGGTGCTCGCGCGAAATGCGCTGCTGATCGAAGTCACCGGAAACGGCGGCACCGTTCTCGCAGAGCATGATGCCGATGCGGAGATCTATCCGGCATCCATGACCAAAATGATGACACTGCTGACCTTCTCGAAGCTCATTGATCCGGAGGCACTCGATGCAACGATCCTCATGGATGCCGATGTGCTGCGCGAGCAGGAGGAGCAGATGGCATATGTCGCAGGCTTCCAAGCGGAGGAGGCATGCCGCGTCCGCGATCTTGTCTATGCGATGATGCTGCCCTCGGGCGCAGATGCCGCTGTCATGCTCGCAACCTATGCGGCAGGCAGTGAGGAGGCGTTCGTCGCGGAGATGAACAAGCTCGCGGCGGAAATGGGACTCGAGCATTCACATTTTGAGAATGTCACCGGTCTGCATGAGGACAGCCATGTCAGCAGCCTCTATGATCTTTCGAGGATTCTGATGCTGGCGATCCGCGATCCGTTCTGCGCAGAGGCGATGTCCACATTGCAGTATACGACCGCGGCGACCGCGGAGCATCCGACGGGCATTGATCTCGTATCGACGACGCTTTCCCGCATGGTCGGCAATGAGCTTGAGAATCTGCCTGATCCGCTGCATGTGATCGGCGGCAAGACGGGCTTTACCAATCCGGCAGGACAGTGCCTTGCAACATGGGCACGATCCGATTCCGGCAGGACATATATCAGCGTGGTCGCAGGCAGCACAACCTTCCAGCCGCTCGATGCGGTCGGGGATACGCTGACGCTTTATCAGCTCACCGGCATCCCTTACGGAGATGTGCAGCGCATCGTTCCGGACGAGGCGGATCTGCCGCTCTATGAACACTACTAATCGAACACGCTGCGCCGCAGGCATGCTTTGTATGCTTCTGCTGACCGGCTGCGGCGGCTACAAAGCCGGAACGATCCGCGGCGATGTCTACCGCAATGCGAAGGCAGGCTTCCGTTTCGAGACGCCCGAGGCGTTCACGGTCACGGAGGAAGCGGATTATCAGGCGTGGCATATCTATCAGGAAGCGGTGCGGCAGGCGGAGGAGCGTGACGCGCTCGAGGGCTTCAACTGTGAATATGCAGCATGTGCTTCCGCCTGCGAGCTTCTGATTTGCAGCGAGCCGAATACCCATGAGGATACACCGACCGCATTTCTGGCGCGGATCTGCAACCATCTCCGCGATGAGGCGTCCGGCTTTGAGATACGCGATCTGCGCGAGGTGACTTACGGCGGCGTTGATTTCAAATCGGCGACACTGATGGCACATGCCCATTCGCTGATGGAGGAGCATCATCACACGCACGATCCGGAGGAAGCGGCGGAGACCATCGGATATTCCGATCAGATTACCGTCTGCGTCACGGAAGCAGAAGACAGCATCGTCTATCTGCTGATGCAGGTGCATGACCGCGAGGAGGCAAAGCAGCAGAAGCAGGCTGTGCTGGACAGCATACACCAAAAATAAAAGGGGGCGTCAGGGATGCGCGCTGAAATCGCAACAGCAAAATCCGCCGGATTCTGTTTCGGTGTGGACCGTGCCGTCAAGCTGGTCTATCAGGCACTTGCAGAGGGCAGGCGCGTCGCAACACTCGGCCCGATCGTCCACAACGAAGCGGTTGTCGGGGATCTGAATGCCAAAGGCGCCCGTATCATCAGCGATCCGGCGGAGCTTGCGCCCGGCGAAACGCTGATCATCCGCGCACACGGCGTCGCAAGGGCTGTCTATGAGCAGCTCCGGGCGCAGGGGAATCCCGTGATCGACGCGACATGTCCGTTTGTCGCGCGGATTCATAAGATTGCCGCCGAGCAGACCGCTGCCGGACGGCATGTTTTCATTGCCGGCGATCCCAAACATCCCGAGGTTCAGGGCATCGTCGGGCATTGTGAGGAAAATTGTACAGTTTTCCGCGATAAGACCGAGCTGAAGTGCTTAATTGATAGAAGTTTACCTCAAAGGCTTGCAATTGTCGCGCAAACAACGTATAATAAATTATTATGGGGGGACTGTATAGAGCTTTTGCCTTCTGATCACCCCGATTTGCAGGTATTTGATACCATTTGCAGTGCGACCGCAGCACGGCAGTCGGACGCGGATCTGCTCTCACGCGAATCCGATCTGATGATTGTCGTCGGCGGCAGACACAGCTCAAATACCGTCAAGCTCTTTGATGTTTGCAGCCGGAACTGTCCGGCGTGGCTCATCGAGACGGCGGAGGAGCTCAGCGCGCGTGCGGATGAGATCCGGCAGAAAGCGGAAGAAATTGCCGCGAAAGCCGGCTCCGGTCATATCCTGAAAATCGGCATCACGGCAGGAGCGAGTACACCAGCCCACATTATTAAGGAGGTTCAAACCAATATGTCTGGAATTTTTGACACCGATACCACAATCCCGGAAAACGAGGACTTCGCAGCAGCGTTCGAGGAGGAGCTTGATAAGACCTTCACGAAAAAAATCAGAAAGGGTGACCGGGTGGTCGGCATCGTCGCTTCCATCAGCGGAAACAACGAGGTCATGGTTGACGTAGGTGCCAAGCAGACCGGCTATATTACCCTCTCTGAACTGACCAGTGATACCTCTAAGAAGCCCTCTGACCTTGTCAAGGTCGGAGATGAGCTGGAGCTTGTCGTTATTCAGGTGAACGATGCGGAAGGTACTGTTCAGCTCTCGAAGCGCAGAGTCGATGAAATGGTCGGCTTCGAGAACATCCTCAAAGCCCATGAGTCGGGCGAGGTGCTTGAGGGTACCGTTCTGAGTGTTGTCAAGGGCGGTCTTGTCGCTGACAGCAACGGCGTTCACGTCTTCATTCCGGCTTCCCAGTCCGGTCTCGGCAGAGGCGCAGATCTCAATGTGCTCCTCAAGCAGCCGGTCCGCTTCGTGATCATTGACGTCAATGAGCAGCGCCGCAGAGCGGTCGGCTCCATCCGTCAGGTACAGAAGGCAGAGCGCGATGCTGCAAAGGCAAAGTTCTGGGAAACCGCAAAGGTCGGTGACGTTTACACCGGCGAGGTCAAGTCTCTGACCAGCTACGGCGCATTCGTCGATCTGGGCGGCATTGACGGCATGGTTCACGTTTCTGAGCTCTCTTGGGCAAGAATCCACCAGCCGAGCGATGTTGTCGCAGTCGGTGATACCCTTGAGGTCTACATCAAGGCACTCAATCCGGAAACCGGCAGAATTTCCCTCGGTCACAGAAGACCGGAGGACAATCCGTGGGTGAAGTTCACCAACGAGTATGCAGTCGGCGATGTTGTTGACGCAACTGTCGTTTCTGTGACTTCCTTCGGTGCATTCGCACGCATCACGGACGGCATCGACGGTCTGATTCACATTTCGCAGCTCTCCTCTGAGCGCGTCACCAATGTGAAGGACGTTGTCAATGTCGGCGATACCGTGACCGTTAAGATCACTGCAATCGACACCGAGAAGAAGCGCATCAGCCTTTCGATGCGTGCTGTCAACGATGACGATGCAGCAGATGAGGCTCCGGAAGCTGACGAGGTTGTTTACTCGGATGAGGCTCCGGCAGCAGAGGAAGCTCCGGCTGAGGAGTAATTCCTTCAAAAAACGAACGGTCTGAGATTGAATCAGATTGCAAAAGGAGGACGGAGGAGATTCGTCCTCCTTTTCATTTTTGACCGAAATCCGGATTTCCCGACGGTTTTTCAGCCTTGACAGAAATCTGTCACATATGATATTATGATAACACGCGAAAGAAAGTGAAAGGGGGCAGACACCGTGCAAAGCAAGACCAAAATCGCGCTGCTGTTTCTGACCGGCTTAGAGATTTTAGCAGCATTGCTGCTGTTCAATCTGCTGGGAGGAGCGTCCTTCGGTGCGCGGATTGCGGTGCTGGTTGCTGTTGTGCTGATCTCACTGGCAATGGATGCCGCCGTACTGCACGGAAACAGTGCTTCAGTCGTCAGCGATGCGAAAAAGCTCAAGGACGCAGACGACTATATCCGCGCATTCAATGCGTGGCTGAATGAGGAAACCCCGTTTGCAGATTATATCAGAATTGCGATCAAGCAGCTCGAATCCTTAAAGCGCAAGCAGAAGGCGCTGCGGGCGGTGCTGGATGATTCCAATGACAGCCCGTTCCTCTCGACCGCTGATGAGGTCGATCAGTATATTCTCGCAAACTGCAAGCGAATCCTCAACCGCGTCATGATCTATGACCAGGGGGATGCGCATAAATTCAATATGCATGCGGCGTATTTGCAGGAAGTGCTCGGCGAAAACGCCCATGTGCTTTCCGATTTCGAGAATCTCATCCTTGAGGTCTCGCAGATCGGGGACAATGCGACGGCAGCCTCGACGCCGTGTCTCACAGAGCTGACCAACGCGCTCCGCAGTGTCCGCAGCAGCGGCGCAGAGACGTGGGAGCAGTCCGGCGGCAATACCGGCGAACCGCCGCAGCAGATGATGATGCAATAAGACATTTGAACAGACATATTTGACGCCATGCATGGCGGGTCCCGTGAAAGGAGGGGGTTGTCATGCTCAACAATACAACAAGAAGATGCCCTGCCTGCGGTTTGATGCTGCGGCAGCAGGGCGGAAATACCGGTGTATGCCCGCAGTGCTACCGGTCATTCTGCTACACAAGCGAAGCCTTCAGCGGCAGAGCGCAAGCCGCATCCGCAGGCGACGGAACCCGTGAGGTCAAGATTTTCCTGCTGATTATCGGAATCATGATGAGCCTTGTGACCGGATTGCTGCCGATTACGATTATGCTGGTCTGCGTACTGGTGAATCATTGCAAAAATGCGGATAACACAGCAGCGGTTTCCAATCCGCCGGGCAGAGTGGTTCCGACCGGTACGTATCTGAAAAAGCGCAGCGACTATATCCGCGTATTCCGCACGATTGATTTTGCTTCGATGCCGCTCGGCATTTACGGCGAGCGCGCACTGCATCAGGTCGAGCGGCTTGACCGGAAGCAGGAAGCCCTCGCTGCAATGCTGGGCAAAGATCATCCTTTCATCCGCAGCGGCGATGAAGCCGAAATGTTCATTCTCAAAAACTGCAAGCAGGTTCTCTACCGGCTGAAGTACTGCGATCAGGGCGATCCGGCGTTCTGCCGTGTTCACGCGGAATATCTCGAGGAGCGGCTCGCGGAGAATGAGAAGATTCTCGGTGATTTTGAGAAGCTGGTGATTGAGGTCACACAGCTTGATCTGGATATGCCGCAGACAGCGCCCTGCCTCGATGTTCTGGCAGATACGCTGCACAATGTCCGCACGCAGGACGGCGCCCTGCCGGATCAGTTCGATCCGATGTTCAGCCGGCAGATGATGATGCGCGGATAAAACTGTTTATCATATATTTCGTCACGATATTCTTTCCAACATCTGAAAGGAGACCGACATGGCAAAGGGTAATTCCAAAAATGCATTATTCCTCGGAGTTCTGGGACTGCTGCTCGCAGGCGGTATCACAGGCGGTGTACTGCTCAGCCGGAACATCGGCAAATCCAGGCAGGAGATCTCGCGCGATGCGGCTGTGACGCAGCTTGAGAAGAAGCTGAAAAAGATCAGCGTATCCAATATTCCGGCACGCAAGGCGACGGTTGAGATCGCAGGCTCGAATCTTGCGGAGGAGCTGCCGGATATCTCCAAGTATCCGCTGACCGTCACCGGCAGAGGCGATCTCAATATCGAGATCATATCCTCGACCGAAAAGGCGACCGGCGGCACGGACGGCTGGCTGATCGAGGTCGCAGAGGATTTCAATTCCTCGCAT